>JAKOSN010000071.1 GCA_029777335.1 Planctomycetota bacterium | reverse complement strand
GGATGCTCTTCTCCTTCCTCGTTGAGGAAACCTCCATGCCAATCCCCGTTTCGTGTTCTTCGTGCCAGGCGAAGATCAATGCCCCCGACCATCTGGCCGGGAAGAAAGCAAAATGTCCCCGGTGCAGCGCTGTCCTGCAGATCCCGGGCAGCGCTCCCGCTCCGGTTCAAACACCCAATCCAGGGACGAAGCCGGTCGCGGCCACCACTCCCAGGGCGTCCACCAGCGCTACAGCGCCTCCCAAACCCCGCGTCAAACCTGCCGCCACAACCGCCCCACCAGTGGAGGCGGGCTCCGCGCTTCCATTACTCTCGTTCGAGGAACTCAAGATTCCGCCCCGCTATCGCAAGGGAATTGAAAAAGAAGTGGGCGAGGATCGCATTGTCTGGATGGGACGGCCCAACCCTCAGGAACGCATCCGCCAGGCGCGGCTGGGACCCATCTTTGGCATCGTTCTGGTTCTGCTGGCCCCGGCGGCCGGGTGCCTCCTCCTGATCGAAGTGCCTGACGAGAACCGCTGGATGCTCCAGCTTGCCGCGGCCGGATTTATCGCCATGCTGCTGCTCATGGGTCTCCCCCTGCTGTTCCTCCCGTTGCTTGTGCGGATGTTTATCAATTACCGCCCAGTGTACGTGTTGCTGGAACGACGTGCCGTTGTCTTTCACAACATCATGGGCTTTAGCGTGAAGGTCTTTTCCTACGATCGCGCGGAGTTGCAGGACATGAAGGTCCATGTGCGCGAGAATGGGCTGGGAAGCATCGTGATGGGCACCGAGGCCTACGAACACATCGGGAGGCTCCAGCATCGCTCCGATACGCGAACCAGCGAGGATGGCTCACGGAAGGTGGTCACCCACACCATGCGACGAGTCGGGGCCCACACCAGCCATATTCCCGTGGGGTTCCTCGATGTGGACGAGGTGCGCGCCGTCGAAGCGATGGTTCGCCACACGCTGAAAATCCCCGCTCCCGGGTCGGCTTGAGCGGTCCCCAACTCGGTCGAGACGAACCTCATGACGCCCAAAGCGACCGCCGTCGAGCTGGTTGGAGATCTCCTTGCTGGCACTTCCGTGCGCTCGGTGTGCGCGTGTCTCGGTTCGTGTGGGCAAGCCGGTGTGGACACCCTCCTCGACGCGTTGGAAGGGTCGTTCGGCAACGCGCCGAGGAATCGAGATTCGCGAGAGGTTCACGAGGATCTCCTCGCTGGCCTCCAGGCCCTCGCCACGGTCGATCCGCTTCCCTTGATCCGCACGCTGGAAACCCGGCCCCAACACGCGCAGGCATTGATCCTGGCACTGGGCAGTTCCCGCGACGAGACCGCCGTGAACACGCTCATGGAGCACGCCACCCACAGAGATCCGTGGGTCCGCTGGGCGGCGATCACCGGGCTTGTGCGCCAGAGGAAAAAGTCGCTGTTACCGACCTTGCTCGCCGCGTTGCGTGATCGCTCGGGCATGGTCTCCTACGCAGCACTTGTGGGCTTGCCCCGAGTGGCTGATAAGACCGCGATCAAACCGCTCAAGCGTTACCTCACCCGCAAGCGGCTCGGTCTGGGCGCAAGACGACACGCAAGCGAACTACTCGCTCGCCTGGAGGGATCATGATTTCTCGAAGGCAGCGCCCAAGGAGTCGAGCCAAAATCGGGGGCACGATCGATATACAAGGTTTCAACCGTCTTTGGCGATCCGGATAGTAGACCTTGCCGTAGCTGGAGACTCTCCTGAAGTCGATTCGACGATGGTTCACGACAACACGTGCACACAACAGCATCTGCTGTCACTTTGGAGAGCAGGTATGTTTGCTGAATATGGGAAGGACACCGTGGTGATTCCCCTGGATCACACCTCCTACGAACATTGCCCAAAATGTGAAACCAATTGCCTTCACTCACTCGTCCTTCAATATGAGTACACCCACGTTTATTACATCTTTGGACAACTCGGGAGCCAGAAGTTCTACTCGGTGTGTGATAAATGCCAGCACGGTTCAGAACGGAATCTCGACGATGCGGACAGGAGGGGGTTTATTCGAGTCATTCCGTTTCTGCATCGCTACGGTTTTCATGTCATCGCCGTCCTGGGTATTTTGGGGACAGCAGGGGCGTTCATGGTAAATAGTCTGTCAAAGAAATGAGGCAAAAGTTGACGAAGCCCTCAGGATCTGTCGACTGAGGGCTTCGTCAACTGAGGGCGAATCAATGGCCTCTGATCCTGAGTTCTCCTGGGTGACAGCGCTTTCCGGTTCCCGCCGCGAATGTCTTCCGGCGCCAGACGAGACGCCCCCGCCGCAGACGACATTCTTGCAGAGAACCATCCGATAAATCATTGACGCAAATCGATGCAAAGCAGTCGTTTCATGTCGCGCACATAGAGACGACCGTTGGCCAGCACCGGCATGCTCCAGCAGCGATTCTTGTTGGAACCATCGAAGACCTGGCAACTCCCCTTTTCATGGAATCCTTCGGGGCTGGCCTCCACCAACGCCAACGTGCCGTTGTCGCCCAGCACAATCAGGTTGTTCCCCGCCAGCAGGAGCGAGCCCTTGCCAAACTTCGCTTCCTCCCAGCAGCGCTCTCCGCTGGCAAACTGGATGCAGGTCAAACTTCCCTCGTTGAAGCCGTACAGATGCCCCGCGTGGAAAACACAGGTCGCCATGTGATTGCGCATCACTCGCGAATGATAGACCTTGCGCGCCTGCAAGCTGCCGTCGCCCTGTTTTTCCACCTCCACCAGCGCACAACCCTTGCCATACCCCGAGGAGATGAAGACATAGTTGTCCAGGGCAATGGGGGTGGCGACGTTGCACTCGTAGTTGGTCCGCCAGGGATAACGCCAGTAGAGCTTGCCATCCTTGGGATTGAGGCTGACCAGCGCACTGCCGGTGAAGAAGAGCACCTGGCGCACTCCACAGGCGGTGCTGATCACCGGAGAACTGTACCCCGCCACATCGTCCTGACTGTGCCAGCGCACCTCGCCGGTCAGCTTGTCCAGGGCCACGATCGAGTAACCCCCAGGTCCGCCGGGGTTGGTTAGCACCAGATCGCCCTCGATCAGGGGGGAGAACGAGACACCCCACTGCAGATTGTTGGCCTTGAACTCCTTCAGCAGATCCTTCTCCCAGAGTTTCTTGCCCGTTTTTGCCTCCAGGCAGTGCATCACCCCGGCGCCCCCGACCGTGTAGACTCGATCGCCATCCACCGTGGGAGTGCTCCGCGGTCCAGAGCCCTCGCGGGAGTCATAGTGGGAATCGTAGGCGAACTTCCACAGTTCCTTCCCGGTCTCGGCGTCCCAGCAGGCGACCATCTCGCGCTGGCCTTCCTGGTAGGTGGTGTAAACGCGCCCGTCGGCGACGGCGATCGAGGAGTAGCCATCGCCCACGGAGACTTCCCAGCGCTGCCGGGTCGAGAGGAGATCTTCCGGCCAGGCCGTGAGCAGTCCCTCGCCGGAGGCAATGCCGTCGCGATAGAGTCCGCGCCATTGCGGCCAGTCCTGCGAGGTGGTCGCCGCGGGATGCTCATTCTTGATCCCCGCTTCCTGGAGTTTGCGGATCCGCTCCTCATCGCGCTCGTAGAGGAAAAAGCGGTTGTACACCTGAATGCCGACCAGCACAAGCAACACCACGACCAGGAGGCCGACCAACCAGTAAAAAGCCTGTCCGTGCCTCTGTCGTTGCGGTTCTAGCACCATAAAATCATCTCCTCACTGTCACGTGGCCTCACACGGAAGGACCGCATCGCATGGCATCCTCTCGACGGACCTCCCCTGGCCGCCGCCTGCGCGACGCCTGGACCGCAGGCGTTCTCCCGGTGCCCGGCGTGTTCAACGCTCTCGTGGCACGCATGGCGGAGCAGCTCGGCTATCAGGCAGTATATCTCTCCGGAGCGGCCCTGTCGGCTTCTCTGGGTATCCCCGATGTCGGATTACTCACTCTGAACGATTTTGTCGATCATGCACGCACCATCACGCGCGGCACGTCTTTGCCGCTGCTCAGCGATGCCGACACTGGATTTGGCGAGGCGCTGAACGTGGAACGCACCGTGCAGTTGTTCGAGGAGGCGGGGGTGGCGGGGATCCACCTGGAGGATCAGCACCTCCCCAAGCGCTGTGGTCATCTGTCGGGGAAAAGTCTGGTTGAGCCGGAGGCGATGGCCGCCAA
The DNA here is from genome assembly GCA_029777335.1 of Planctomycetota bacterium. Lineage (GTDB taxonomy): Bacteria > Planctomycetota > Planctomycetia > Gemmatales > Gemmataceae > JAKOSN01. The sequence goes on along the minus strand of JAKOSN010000071.1, from coordinate 31,893 downwards.
GGTGCGCGCCGCCGTGGCCGCCCGCACCGACCCCGATTTTGTGATCATCGCGCGCACCGATGCCCGAGGAGTAACAGGGTTCGAGGATGCGGTCCGCCGCGCCCAGCTCTATCTGCAGGCGGGGGCCGATGCCATCTTCCCCGAGGCGCTGGAAACCGCCGAGGAGTTTGCTGCTTTTGCTCGGGCGGTGCCGGCTCCTCTGCTGGCGAATATGACCGAGTTTGGACGCAGTCCCAATCTCGACGTGACAACCCTTGGGCAGATGGGGTATCGTCTGGTTCTCTTCCCGGTGACAACCCTGCGCATGGCGCTGCAGGCGGCTCGGAAGACGCTGGAGCATGTGCTGCAACATGGTCAGCAACAAGAGCTTCTGCCCGAAATGCTCACACGGGCGGAACTCTATGAGTTGCTTGGGTACAAGGAATACGAGAAACGCGATCAAAGCTATTTCCGGTAACCCACTCGGCGTTGTCAGGACAAATCCGACGGAGAATGGAAACTCTCATCTTCTACTAATCATTGGGTGTTAAAATGCCAGGACCGCATATCCTGGGCAGAGAAAAGACTCGTGGGATGAGGCAGACTGGCAACGGGAGCCCTGGGCAAATCGGAGTACACCCGATGCGAATGAGATACCTCGCACTAATTCTTCTCGTCGGCGGCCTGGCGCTCGTTCTGGCCCCCAACACGGGCTTGACGCAGTTCCCCGGTGGGGGAGGCGGGCGCGGTGGCTTCGGGGGGCGCGGTGGTTTTGGTCGCTCCGATAACGGTGGACAACCGGGTGGCCCCACTATTCAGTTCGGCGGCCAGCCAGGTGGCACCTCTGTTCAGTTCCAGCAAGGGCAACCCGGTGGCCAGCCGGGTGGCTTCGGCGGCCAGCCGGGTGGCTTCGGGGGACGCGGTGGCTTCGGTCGCTCCGACAATGGCGGCGGGCAGCCCGGTGGTGGTGCTCCGGGTGGTTTCGGGGGGCGTGGCGGTTTTGGCCGCTCTTCCGACCCCGAGGCGATCTGGAACATCCTGTCGCGTGGCGAGCCCAGCATTCCTCTCGACGATGGTCGATTGGCGCGCGTGCGCAGCGGACTGGATCAATGGATGCAGCGCACGGGCGTGCGCAGCACCTCGATCAGCAAGGAACAATTCATCGAATATTCCAAATCTCCCGAAGCCGAAGCGGCGCGACAGGCACGTAGCAGTCGATTCGGGGGAGGATCTCCTCCGGGCAGCGGCGGTCCGGGATCGTTCACCCAGGGACCGGGCGCCCCGCAAACCCCCGAGGGATCACAAAATCAGGGCGGTCCTCCGCCCTGGGGAGGACGTGGCGGCGACAACGGCAGCGGATCGCCCTGGGGTGGTCGTGGGGATCGTGGAGATCGCGGTGATCGGGGGAGTAGCCGTGGCTGGAACTCGGACGCCAACATGGAACGTAACTTCCGCTGGCGCGACCAGAACGGCGATGGTGTCCTCAACTACGATGAAATGTCCGATTCGCTCAAGGCGGAACGCGACAAGTGGGACACCAACCACGACGGCGTGATCGATCAAAACGAGTATCGCGACTACTTCCGCGCTTTCATGGAACAACAATTCGGTCAGGATCAGAATCAGGGTGGCTGGGGCGATCGTGGTGGTTGGGGTGATCGCGGCGGTTGGGGTGATCGTGGCGGTTGGGGCGAGCCCGAGGGGGCTTCCATCGCTCCGCCCAAGCAGGAAGAACGCAAGGTCGCCGTGGTTTACCGTTCGACCAACCTCCCCAAGGATCTGCCCAAGTGGTTCACCGAACTGGACACCGACAAGGATGCCCAGGTGGCCCTCTACGAGTGGAAGGTCAGCGATTATTCGCTCGATGACTTCATGAAGCTCGATCGCAATGGCGATGGCTTCATCACCGTCGAAGAGATTCTGCGGAACGGCAAGATCGTTCCGGTCGCCCTCGCGCTTTCCGACAAGAACGGCTCGGCAACCGTCGCCAAGGAAGATCGCCGTGGCGGGCGGGGCAGCGAGCAGTCCGCCTCCAACGGTTCGGGTGGTCCTGGCCGGGGCGGACGTCCGGGCACTCCGGGTGGCTTCGGCGCCCCGAGTGGGACTGGCGGCCCTGGGGGTAGTCCGGGTGGCTTTGGTGGGCGCCAGGGCGGCTTTGGTGGTGGACGTCCGGGTGGCTTTGGAGGTTTCGGCGGCCAGGGCAATGGCTCCGGCGGCGATTCGACCGATCGAATGTTTGATAGCATGGCCAAGGGGAAGGATGTCATCGTCCTTTCCGAGGTGAATGGGTTCTTCCGTCAGGGGATGGAAGACTGGGCCAAGAAGAACGGCATCACCAACGGCCAGCTGACGCGCGAACAGTACAAGAAATACTCCGAAGAACGCCGCTCCTCGTTTGGCGGGGGGCGTGGCGGTTTCGGGGGGAATCGCGGCGGGAGCAACGGCAACTCTGGCGGGGGACGCGGAGGACGCGGAGGCCGGGGCGGTTGAGCCGCGCCGACCTCTCTCCTGACCGACCAGCCAACGACGCGCGGCGCTCCCAGTCGCGCGTCGTTGTCGTTTCACACGGACCGCTTGCTGATCTTCTCAAAAAGCGTCCGCATCTGTTCAAAACCCCGGTGCAGCAAAAAGAGCGAGTTCTCGCCTGTGCTCTTCGCTCCCAGCACATGGTAATCTGGTTCGTCGGGAAGGAGTTCCTCGGTCAGGGTGGTCTCGGGACGATAACCCACGTTGGCGATGATTCGTTCCACCTGCCACTTTCTGGGGCGCCCGGCACAGCGCGCCTGCACCTCGAACGAATCCTGGTGCGGCCCGAGGAGGGCCTCGATGACCGTGGCGGGATGGAACTCAACATTCCCTTCGGGGCGGGTGGCCAGCATGTTGGCGCGCATCGCCAGGCGATCGCGTTCCCGGAGCGGATCACTGGCGAATCGGCGAATTGGTTGACTGCCCGGACCGCGCGCGACCCAGATCACCCATGTCCCTTGCTCCGTTTCTGCCAGGGTGGCGAGGTTGCAGACCGTGGTGGCCGCTGAGTATCCAGCCCCCACCACCAGAATGGTTTTCCCAGCATAGTGTGCTCGCCGCTCGCCGAGGACATCTTCCACGCCGTGGGCAAAGTGGGCTCGGGCGGTCTGCTCGCCGCGCGCCGGGATCCCGCCTTCCCCGACCCAGCGCGGTCGGCTGTAGACCCCGGTACAATCGAGAATGATCTCCGCCTCGTCGATCCGTTCGCGCTGCTCGGCATCGCGCACGAGCAGGAGGAACGGCTGTTTGCGCCGCGAAGCATCCAGGGGATCGGTGCGCAGATACCCGCGCCGCGCCACCTGGAGAACCTCGGTACGGGTTTGCAGTTGATTCGCAAGCTGTGGTAAGCGCGCCAGTGGTTCGAGATAGCGGCTAAGCAACTCGCGTCCCGTGAGCAGGTCGTGTTCTCCCGGCCAGTCCTGATGCGGATGTTCGGTGCGTAAGGCGGAGCACCCCAGAGGTGTCGTGGTCATCCCGAACGGCGTGAAGAGGCGCACATGGCCCCACTGGCGCAGGTGCTGCCCCACTTCACCACGTTCGTAGATCGTAAAAGGAAGTTTAAAGTGGGAGGCGCACAGCCCCGCCTCCAGCCCCATGGGGCCAGCGCCGAGAATGGCCAGGCGTGGTCGAGCGGCACGCGACATCAGGAACTTCCTTGTTACAACCGAATTATCTTACCATAATTGAACGAGGGCGAATATCGGAAGAGCGATCATCCAGAGGACCGACGCTGATGGCCTCCACCGGGCTCCGCAACTTTGTGAGTCGGCGACTCTCGCGGAGTGAGTACCTCGGGTTGCATCTGACCGTGGGACTTCTCCTCACCGTCCTGTTGCTGGGAGTCTTCCTGGGCATTGCGCAGGGGATCGATCGGCACGGCGACCTGACCCGCTTCGATGTGAACCTGAGCCTGGCCATGAAGGAGCATCGTGCGCAGTGGTCAGCGGTGCGCTATGCCTTTTATCTGCTCACATGGCTGGGCGCCTGGGAGATATTACGAATCCTTGTTCCTCTGGTGGCGGTCTTCCTGTGGTGGCGTCGGCGTCGACTGCTGGCTGTGGTTTGGCTGGGGACGATGATCATCAGCGCACTGCTGAACCAGGGATTGAAAGTGGCGTATGGCCGCGAGCGCCCCGAGACCAAGGATGCCCTGGTGCACGAGAACAACGCCAGTTTTCCCAGCGGACACTCCACGGCGTCCATGGTCGGGTTCGGGTTTCTGGCGTATCTGCTCTGGCTTGCCACGGAGCAGCGCAGGGCGCGCCTGGCCATCGTGGGCGGGGCGGGGCTGTTGATTCTGGGGATCGGTTTCAGCCGCATCTATCTGGGAGCCCACTACTTAAGCGATGTGATAGGGGGCTTCTGCCTGGGCGCAGCCTGGCTCAGCGTTTGTATCTCGGGGGTGGAAAGTGTGCGCCGATTGCAGCCCGCGCCGGTGGAGGCGTCCGTTTCGATCCCCGTCACCGAGCGCGTGGAGAGTTCCTGAAGGGCCCGCCGGAAGCGGGGGGCTTATTCGGCGTCGAACGCCACCAGGATACAGGTGACGTTATCCTTGGAACCACGTTCCAGGGCAAGTTCGACCAGGTAATCGGCCAGCTCCTGGGGATGAGAAAACCGCGTGACCAGTTGGAGGAGATCCTCATCGGTGACATGGTTGGTCATCCCGTCGGTGGCCAGCAAGAGACGATCTCCTGCCACAGGTGTGAAGGGACGGATGTCTGCCCCTTCGGTCATCTCGACGCAACCGAGGAATTTGTAGAGGACGTGCTTCCAGGGGCTGTTCCGCGCCTGGGCCACTGTCAAGGCGCCGTTGCGAACCAGGGCATCGGCCACGGAGTGATCAATGGTGAGGAGTTCGACGCGATCCTTGCGGATGAGATAGGCCCGACTATCGCCGAGATTGGCGACCCAGAACTTGTCGTCCTGCTGCACGGCAACCACGGCGGTGGTCCCCATGCGGCGTCCGGGGCGCTGATTGGAGCTGGCCTGGATGATGGCCTTGTTGGCTTCATCCAGGGCATGACGAACCGCCTGATCCGGGGTTTCGTGGTTGGCCATGCGATCCTGCACGAGGCGCGGAATGAGATCGGCCGCCATGCCACTGGCTTTCTCTCCCTCTTCCTGGCCGCCCATACCGTCAGCGACCAGAAAGACATGACGCTTGAGATCGGCCACGCAGCGGTCTTCGTTGTTGGGTCGTCGGCCTTGCGCAGATCGACTGCCAACATGAATGACAAAGTCCGCCATGACAGTGCTCCGAAACAGGAAAGAAGAGGTTGCCGTTGTCGTGGCCCCCAGGCGGTGGTGCGGACCAAGCGCTATATTCTACACCGGCCTGCGCAGTTGAGCCAAGAGAAAGCAGCCTCGGACTGATGGGTTTCTTCCTACAACGATAGCGGCAGACTACGCAGACTGGCAAGAGTGATGGGAGCGCCGATGACGTTTCTGGCGAACTTGCGTGAAAGACGGCTTCAGCCGGAAATCATGGATCGCCCCGATCTGGAGCCGGGGCGTCATCAGCACGCGCTGCGCGGCCTGGAGCGAATCAACCGGCTCAGCGGCAGTGCCCGCAGTTACTGGCGGCCGCTGGCGCAACTGGCGCTGGCCCATCCCAACCGTCCGCTACGCGTGCTCGATCTTGCCTGTGGCGGCGGCGATGTTCTCTGCGCGCTGGCACGGCGAGCGCGGCGCACCGGGCTCCCGCTCACCCTGAGCGGGTGCGATCTGAGCAGCACCGCGCTGGACCATGCACGCCAGAAAGCGCGCGCCCAACAGACCGCCATTGAGTTCTTCCTCCTCGATGCGCTCACCCAAGCGTTGCCCACCGACTACGATGTGCTGCTCAACTCGCTCTTTCTCCATCATCTGACCGAGGACCAGGCGCTCGCCTTCCTTGCAGCTCTCGGTCGCGCTGCCCGCAAGATGGTGTTGCTCAACGATCTGGTGCGCGGGCGAAGGGGCTGGTTGCTCGCCTGGCTGGGAACCCGCTTGCTGACACGTTCCGAGGTGGTGCATCACGACGGGTTGCGTTCGGTGGAAGGAGCCTTCACCCTGGCCGAACTACGCGAGATGGCGGAGCGTGGTGGATTGCCAGGCGCCACGGTGACGCCTCGTTGGCCCTGTCGGATGCTCCTGACCTGGAAGCGCACCGAGGCGAACCGATGATTGCCTCGACGCTCCCCCTGAGTCAATGCACAGCCCGGACCTGGCCCGTGGTTGTTGTCGGCGCAGGGGTCGCTGGCGCGCTGGCTGCCCGGCAACTGGCCCAGGCGGGGATCGAGGTCCTGCTGGTCGATCGGGCGCCCTTCCCACGCTGGAAGGTCTGTGGCTGCTGCCTGAATCGGCGTGCCCTGGAAACGCTCGCCGCCGTGGGGCTGGGATCGCTGGTGGGGGATCGTGGTGGGATCCCGCTGTACTCCCTGCGTCTGGCAAGTGGAGGCAAGACGGCGACCGTTCCCCTTCCTCTCGGTGCCGCCCTGTCGCGTGAACAACTCGATGCGACGCTTGTTCAGGAAGCGATCCAGGCGGGGGCTCAATTCCTGGCAGGAACCCAGGCTTCGAGTCGGGGACTTGTGGGAGAGCAAATGCGCCAGATCCTGTTGCACCAGGGAGAGCAGGAGGCGACGATCCAGACGCGAGTGCTGTTGGCCGCCGATGGATTGCAGGGACAGTTGCTCGCCCGTGAACCAGGGTGCGAAGTGGTGGTGCGGCGCGGCGCGCGCATTGGCGCGGGGGCGGTCGGCGACGAGGCCCCGCCGTTCTTCACTCCGGGAACGATCTTCATGGCCTGCGGTGCCGAGGGCTATGTGGGGCTGGTGCGGTTGGAGGATGGCCGTCTGGACCTGGCCGCTGCCCTGGACGCGGAACAGGTACGCCTTCAGGGGAGTATTGCCAACACGGTCGCGCGTCTGCTGGGACAGGTGGGATGGACGGCTCACCTTGATCTCTCCGCGCTGACCTGGCGCGGCACTCCGCCCCTGACCCGCCGGGCGCGCTTGCTGGCCGGGCCAGGTCTCTTTGTGCTTGGCGATGCTGCCGGCTATGTCGAACCCTTCACCGGCGAGGGGATGGCCTGGGCGCTGGCGTCCGCCGTTGCGATTACCCCCCTGGTCCTGCAAGCGATGGACCGCTGGCACCCTGGACTCGCCCACGCCTGGCAACGGCGTTATCAGGATTTGCTCGGTGGCGCACAGCGCCGCTGTCGGTTTGTCACCGGGCTGTTACGCTCTTCATGGATGCGTCCTCTGCTGGTCCATGTGCTCGCCCATGTGCCCAGTCTGGCTCGCCCTTTTGTCCCCTGACCGGGGCCTCGGTTTCTCGATGACAAGGAACACCATGAACCTCGCGCTCGAGTCCCTCGGCACTGCTCTGCCCGCGACGATTCTGACCCAGGATGAGGCGTATGGCCTGGCACGCGTGCTCTGTTCGCGCACGCCCGAGCAGGAGACCTGGCTGCCCACGATGTACAATCACACGGGGATTCAGACGCGCCATGTGGTTCTCCCCGGCGCCCTGGTGCGCGATGTGTTGCAAGGAACAAGGCACTCCGGCTCGATTTTTCTTCCCACCGGCGATCCCGACGACGCGGGACCAAGCACCGCCCAGCGCATGGCGATCTACGCTCAGGAAGCCCCACCGCTGGCCGTGCAGGCGGCCCGCCGCGCGCTGGAGGGAGCGGGGATTACCGGGACAGACATCCACCAGCTGGTCACCGTCTCCTGCACGGGGTTTGTCGCGCCGGGGGTCGATCGCGTCCTGATCGAAAGTCTCGGCTTGCCCGCCACCACTCAGCGCACCCACGTCGGCTACATGGGATGCCATGGAGCGATCAACGGGCTGCGGGTGGCCCGCGCGCTCGCCTCTGTTGAGCCGGGTTGCCGCATTCTTCTGTGCGCGGTGGAACTCTGCAGTTTGCACTATCACTACGGGTGGGATCCTCAAAAGATCATCGCCAACGCGCTCTTCGCCGATGGCGCTGCCGCCGTGGTGGTTGGCGCTGGCAGCGCCGACTGGAATCTGCGTGCTGTGGGGTCCTGCCTGCTCCCTGCCTCGGCCGATGCCATGACCTGGACGATCGGGGCCAACGGCTTTGAGATGACGCTCTCGCGCCGGGTTCCCACCTTGATCGCCCAACATCTGCGTCCCTGGTTGACGCAGTGGCTGCGCGAGCAGGGGACCGCCCTGGAGGCGGTGGCGAGCTGGGCGATCCACCCCGGCGGACCGCGCATTCTGGAGGCGGTCGAGGAGAGCCTGGGGTTATCGCGTGAAGCCGGTGCAGACTCGCGCGCCATCTTCGCCGCCTGCGGGAACATGTCGTCGCCAACGGTGCTGTTCATTCTGGATCGATTGCGCAGACGGAATGCTCCGCGCCCCTGCGTTGCGCTGGGGTTCGGTCCCGGGCTGGTAGCAGAGGTGGCACTTTTTAGCTAAATTGTACAGCAAGGCACCACGCTCGCCTTTACTGGAGAGGCTGGATGGACAAGACAGCAGCGCTCGCCCTTTTTGCCTGGCTGGATCGCGAGATCTGGCTTCTGACTGCCCAGGCGGGGTCGCGCCGCGGAGGCTTGATTGCCACCTTCGTCAACCAGGCGTCCATCGCTCCGGACCTGCCGCGCATGGTGGTTGGAGTGGCGCGTCAGCATTTCACCTGGCAACTCATTGAGCAATCGCAGAGTTTTGCCCTCCATCTACTCAGTGCGGACAACCTCGATTGGGTCTATCACTTTGGCCTGCAATCAGGGCACGAGGTCGACAAGTTCAACGACTGGACCACGGAAACGGCATTGACAGGGAGTCCCCTGCTGGCCAACACCATCGGCTGGCTCGATTGTCAGGTGGAGGCAAGTCTGGACATCGGGGATCGCACCCTGTACGTCGGCGAGGTGGTGCAAAGCCAGGTGAGCAACTATGGCCCGCCGCTCACGGTCAAGCAGCTGATGCAGGCGGCCCCGGCCGACAAGATCAGCGTGATTAAACGGTTGTTCCACCAGGATAGCACCCTCGATGCCGAGGCCATCCTCGCCTGGCGCCAGCAACGCCAGGCCGCGGGTGAGAATCGCTCATGAACGCGCTGCCCCGACCGGCCTTGCTGGGTGGCCCGCCCGTGCGCCCCGAGGGCCCTCCTTCCTGGCCGTTTCCCGATCCCGCCATCGAGGAAGCCCTGACCGCGGCCTGTCGCAGTGGGGCCTGGGGGCAATATCACGGCGGCCTGGTCGAGCGCCTGGAAGCAACCCTGGCCGAACAGCACCAGGTCGCGCACGCCCTCACCTGCGGGAGCGGGACTTTCGCCGTTGAACTCGCCTTGCGTGCGCTCAAGGTTGGCCCTGGGGATGAGGTCATCCTGTCCGCCTACGACTATCCGGGCAATTTTCTGACGATTCACGCCCTCGGCGCCATCCCGGTTTTGATCGACGTTGCTCCGCACAACTGGAATCTGGCTCCCGAACACATCGAGGCGGCCTGGTCCCCGGCGACCAGGGTTCTTCTGGTGTCGCACCTGCACGGCGGAGTGGTGCCCATGCGCGCCGTGATGGAATGTGCCGCTCGCCTGGGATTGAAGGTGCTTGAGGATGCCGCCCAGTGTCCCGGCGCACGCGTGGAAGGCCGTCGTGCTGGAACGTGGGGCGATGTCGGAGTGCTCAGCTTCGGCGGGTCCAAGTTGCTGAGCGCCGGTCGCGGCGGAGCGCTCCTGACGCGTCAGACCGCGATTTACCAGCGTGCGCGCGTGGTGCAGCATCGCGGGAATCTCGTCTGCCCGCTCTCGGAATTACAGGCCGCGGTCCTTCTGCCGCAACTGGCCCAACTCGACGCACGCAACGCCTGGCGACACGCCCAGGTCGAACAGTTGCGGCAGTTGCTGGCTGACCTCCCGGGAATCCGTCTGCTTCGCAACCTCGCCGCCGACAGTGAGCCCGCGTACTACAAGGTGGGGTTTCAACTGGACGTCGAGACCTTTGGCCTTGCGCGCGCGCGATTGGTGGCGGCGGCCCGTGCCGAGGGGATCGCCCTGGATGAGGGGTTTCGCGCTTTGCATGTGGGCCGGTCGCCGTCGCGTTTTCGCCGTGGCGGACCATTGAACGAGGCCGAGCGCGCGCATCACGGCACCCTTATCCTGCACCATCCCATCCTGCTGCTCGCGCCGGAAGAGGTGGCCCAGGTGGCGCTCGCGCTGCGCAAGATTTACACCCATCGCCAGGAGTTGCAGGTCCCTTCGGCGAAGGAAGACTGAACACGTCACGCGCGGGTGAGAACAACAGCCAGCCAGATCAGGTTTCCGAGGCCGAGCGCAAGGAAGAAGAGCGGCAATCCCCACCGCAAACTGCGGCTTTCCCACGAGGGTCAGGTGCCACACACATACTGGAAGGTCGGTTTGTCGCGTCCACCGACGATGCCTCGAATCACCCCGTAGAGTTTCAGGGATCCCAGGATGGTAAAGGTGGTCCCCACCATCGCCGGGGGAAGCCAGTCGCTGAGAGCAGGCATTCTCGTTCTCCAGCAAGCAAGGGGAGACGCAGGTCAGCACAACCAGCGCCAAGAGACAAACCAGGAAGCAGGAAAAGGGTGCCCGCACCAGCTCGACGCAAGAAAGATCAGCAAATCCCGCACACCCCCTCTTGACACTGGTTTTCCCCCCCTCTATCTTAGCACTTTCCGACTTGATTTCTTCAAGGCGTAGCGACGCGGGAGAGAGCCGGTGGCTGGTTTTTCGAGCGAGCGCATCCGCATCAGGATGGAAGCCTACGATAGCGAAGTTCTGGATAGCACCGCGCGCGAGATCATTGAGACCGCGCAGACAACCGGCGCCAAGGTCCACGGACCCATTCCGCTCCCAACGCGTATTGAACGCTACACGGTGTTGCGGAGTCCGCATATTGATCGCAAATCGCGCGAGCAATTTGAGATCCGCACGCACAAGCGCCTGATTGATATTTTGCAACCAACCTCGAAGACCATCGAGGCATTGAACAAGGGATTGAGCTTGCCTCCGGGAGTGGACATCAAGATCCGGGTGCTGGGCGCAGCGAGCTAGGCCTGGCAACTGGTCCTTGATTTCTCCGGAAGTGTTCCCCGTATCGAAAGTCCAGGGCCCTCATGGAGCCTTGCCCCCTCGGCGACCTCAGCCGCCGATTTGTGTGGGAAGGCTCGCGGCTCTTTGATCAAGTGGTGTCGCGGCTGGCGCGGTCCCAGGGAAAGATGAAAAGTCATGTTGACACTCAATGTCTACAATCGCGAGGGGAACACCGTTGGGACGGTGGATGTGGATCCCCAGGAGTTCGGCGGCGAGATCAACCGCCAGCTGTTGCATGACGTGGTGCTCATGTACCTGGCCAACCAGCGCGCGGGCACCCATTCCACCCTGCGTCGTGGCGAGGTGGCGGGGAGCACCAAGAAGCTCTTCCGCCAGAAAGGCACCGGGCGTGCTCGGGCGGGGAACCGCCGCACCAACAAGCGCAAGGGCGGTGGCACCGCCAAGGGGCCCAAGCCGCGCGACTACGAATACCACCTGCCGCGTCGCGCCGTCCGGGCTGCCACCCGCATGGCGATCCTGAGTAAATTGCAGGATAACGAGGTCGTCGTTATCGACGAATTGAATCTCCCCGCCATCAAAACCAAGGAAATGGCCGGGATTCTGGCAAAGCTGCAACTGGACGAGAAGACCTGTCTGGTCGGGACCGCCGGCCTGGACCAGACTGTTTTCCGCTCTGCCCGCAACATTCGCGGGGTGGAGGTGCTGCCCACCTCGCAGTTCCACACCTATGCAGTTCTGCGTCCCAAGCGGTTGTTGCTGACCAAGGCGGCCCTGGAAGCGCTTCGCCAGCAGAAACCAACCCCCGCGGCCCAATGAGTCCCGTGAGAGCTTAGCAGAGACGAGCGAACACCATGGCCACAAACTTCCCTCCGCGCGAGCGGGGTCCCAAACTGGAGCCGCACCAGATTGTCCTGCGGCCACTGGTCACCGAAAAAGGGACGCATCAGACCACGCATCGCAATGCGTATCCCTTCGAGGTCAACCTCTGGGCCACCAAGATCGAGATCAAGGCGGCGGTTGAAGAGTTGTTTGGCGTGCGCGTCGATAAGGTGCGAACCCAGAATCGCCAGGGGAAAATCCGCCGGTTCCGCAACAAGCCCGGACGGCTGGCCAACTGGAAAAAAGCGATCATCACGCTGCAAAAAGACAGCCCCGCCATCGAGTTCTTCTGAGAAGCGAACCGAGCTGCACCGCGACCGTCTGCGAGCCACCCTCACTGACGGTCGCGCCTTTGTATGGGAAGCTGAACCATGGGTATTCGACAGTACAAGCCAACCACGCCGGGTCGCCGCGAAGGCTCGGTCAGCGACTTTGCCGATCTGACCACACCCAAGGTCAACAAGCCGGAGAAGTCGTTGGTGCGCCCCCAGAAGAAGAAGGGCGGACGCAACAATCAAGGAATTATCTGCACGCGCTTCCGGGGCGGTGGCCACAAGCGCATGTATCGCGTCATCGACTTCAAGCGCCTCAAGGATGGCGTCTGGGCCGAGGTGATCAGCGTCGAGTACGATCCCAATCGCTCCGCGCGAATTGCCTTGCTCCAGTATGAGGATGGCCAGCGGGCCTACATCCTCGCCCCCGCAGGCGTTTCCGCGGGCGAAAAGTTGATGAGTGGAGATACGGCCGAGCCGCGCGTGGGCAATTGCATGTCGCTGCGCAAGATTCCGCTCGGTATGAACATCCACAATCTGGAGCTGCAACCGGGCCGCGGCGGCCAGATCTGCCGCAGTGCGGGCACCTATGGCACCCTGACCGCTCGCGAAGGGAAGTGGGCGCAGATCACCCTCCCCTCGGGCGAGGTGCGTCGCGTCAGCGCCGATTGTCGGGCCACCATCGGCATGATCGGCAACGCCGAGCACATGAATATTTCGCTGGGGAAAGCGGGGCGCAAGCGCTGGCTGGGACGCAAGCCGCACAATCGCGGCACCTCGATGAACCCGGTGAATCATCCGATGGGTGGCGGCGAGGGACGCACCGCCGGGGGGCGCCATCCGTGCTCGCCGACCGGGGTACTGGCCAAGGGCGGCAAGACCCGCAAGAAGCGGAAGCCGTCGAACTCGGCGATCATTCGGCGCCGTCGTCCGGGCCCGCACTACGCGACCAAGTAATCGAACCGCGGGCCTGGGGGAACACCCCGGGACAGGAGGCACCGGGGCGACTGCCTTTGTCCTCGCCAGAAATTCAGTTACGACTCTGGCCGCTGGCTTGAATCTATCTAGAATACTGTCTTCCGCTGGAGGTGTCGGTTATGAGTCGGTCGATGCGCAAAGGTCCCTATGTGGACGAGCGCTTGCTCGCCAAGGTGGAGAAACAGGAGCGGAGCAACACCCGCGAGCCGATCAAGACCTGGTCCCGCGATTGCACCATCGTGCCGGAATTTATCGGGCACACATTCCTGATTCACAACGGCAAGACCTTCCACAAGCTGTATGTGATCGAGGATATGGTCGGTCACAAGTTGGGCGAGTTCTCCCCCACGCGAATGTTCCGGGGCCACAGTGGAGGCAAGGCCAAGGCGGCCAAGTGACGTCCGCTGCGGCAGCGCTCGAAAAGTCAGCAAAGCCCGCCTTCGTGGGAAGGTGGGCTTTTCGATCTGAGAGAGACGTATGCAATACTCGGCACACTATCGTTATGCGGCGATGTCGCCTCGCAAGATCCGGCCCTTTGCCGACCTGATCCGTGGCCGGGTCGCGGAAGAGGCCCTGGAATTGCTCCGCTACTGCCCCAATCGCGGGGCGCGGATGCTCGAACAGGTGCTGAAAAGCGCCCTGGGGAACGCCGAGGATCGCGGCGCCCGGGACATTGAGGAACTGGTCGTCACGGAGTCGCGCGTCGACGGCGGTCCGTTCCTCCCACGTGGTCAGCCCCGTGCCCGCGGGAGCTGGTATCCAATCAAGAAGCGCTACTCCCACATCCACATTACCCTCGGCGACGAGGCGTGAACGATGGGGGCGCGGGGCCGAAACAGCAACGAGGCACGGTGAGCGAGTCCACGATCTCCGGGGTGAAGGGCGGTTGACGCTATGGGGCAGAAAGTCAGGCCGACAGGCTTTCGCGTCGGTATCATGACCGACTGGCAAAGTCAGTGGTACGCCAGCAAGAACGATTTCTCCGAATTGCTGGTCGAGGATGTGAAGATCCGCAGTTACATCAAAAAGCGCTACAAGGGATCTGGCATCTCGCGCATCAAGATCCACCGTACCCGCGAAAAGGTGGTGGTCTACATCTACTCGGCGCGCGTCGGCATGATCATCGGCAAGAAGGGCCAGGAGATCGACAAGCTCACCAAGGAGCTGGAAGACCTGTGCCACCGCCATATTGAAATCAAGACCATGGAAGTCAATCGCCCCGAGGTCGATCCGCAGCTGGTGGCGGAGGATATCGCCGAGCAGTTGCAGAAGCGCTCCAGCTTCCGGCGCACCATGAAACGCGCCATCGACACCACCATGGAAGCCGGCGCCAAGGGCGTTCGCATCCAGATGGCTGGTCGGCTGGGCGGCGCTGAAATGGCCCGCACCGAAAGCGGAATGGCCGGGAGTATTCCGCTCTCAACCTTGCGGGCGCGGATTGAATTCGGGTTCGCCGAGGCCAAGACTGCTCAGGGCCACATCGGCATCAAGGTCTGGATCAACAACGGGGATTATTTGACAGTCGAGGAGGGCACCGACGATGCCGCTAATGCCCAAGCGAGTAAAGTATCGAAAAAGCCAGCGCGGCAAGGTAAAAGGTAATGCCAATCGCGGCAATACCGTGTCGTACGGCGAATTTGGCTTGCAGTCGCTCGACAGCGGCTGGTTGAGCGCGGAATCCATTGAGGCGGGCCGTATCACTGCCGCCCATGCGGTGCGTGGCGAAGGACGCCTTTATATTCGCGTCTTCCCGCACAAGTCGGTCACCAGCATCCCCGCGGAAACCCGTATGGGGAAGGGGAAGGGCGAACCGGAGTTCTGGGCGGCGGTTATTCGTCCGGGCCAGATTCTCTTTGAAATCGCAGGGCTTCCCGAAGCTGCCGCTCGGGATTGCCTGGCCCGCGTCGCGTACAAAATGCCGTTCCGGTGCCGTTTCGTCACCCGCCGGCCGAACATCTGAGCGACCAGGAGAGCATCATGAAGCCATCCGAATTGCACCAGATGAGCGATGAGCAGCTGGAGCTGACGTTGAAGGAAACGGTGAAGAATCTCTTTCACCTGCGCTTCCAGTCGGCGACCGACCGTCTGGAAACCCCGAGCGAGCTGCGCAAGGCCCGCCGGGATGTGGCCCGCATCAAGACCATCCAGCGGCAGCGTGAACTGTCCAGGACAACCGAGAAGACCCAGCCGGTGAAGGGGGCGTAGACCAATGGCAGAGGTGCAAGAGGCCAAGCGAGGCCAGCGCCGCTCCTTTGTGGGCGTTGTCACCAGCGATAAGATGAACAAGACCCGCCGGGTGGAAATCCCTCGTCTGGTCAAGCATCCCCGCTACGGCAAGTACATCCGTCGCCGTACGATCTGCTATGTGCATGACGAACAGAATGTCTCGCACACGGGCGATCTTGTGGAAATCATGGAGACCCGTCCGCTCTCCAAGATGAAAGCCTGGCGTCTGGTGCGCATTGTGACCAAAGCTCCGACGAGCGCTCCCGTGGAGAGCACCGAAACCGCCCCGCCCGCGTGACGCGGGGTCCTGATCTGAACTTTTTGCTGAACGTGAGTAATTGTCATGATTCAGATGTACACCTATCTTGATGTGGCCGACAACACCGGCGCCAAGGAATGCATGTGCATCAAGGTGCTGGGGGGCTCGCGGCGGCGCTATGCTGGCCTGGGCGATGTCATTATTGCCAGTGTCAAGAAGGCGATGCCCGGGGGCGATGTCAAGCCCGGCGAGGTGGTGCGTGGCGTGATTGTCCGCTGCAAACAGCCGACCCGGCGCGAAGATGGCAGTTACGTCCGCTTTGATCGCAACGCCATGGTGCTCATCAGCAATGAGCAGGAGCCCCGCGGCACCCGCATCTTTGGCGCGGTGGCCCGCGAGTTGCGCGAACGGAAGTTTGTGAAAATTATCAGTCTGGCTGCGGAAGTGGTTTGAGGGCAAGCCAGGTGGTGTGCTCGGCCCAGAAAACGAGCCTACCAGACAACGAGATTCCCTCGCAACAGTGTCCCTTTGCCAGTGTCCGAGGACGAGCATGGCCCGGTTGTTGGAACGCTACCAGAAAGAAATCCTCCCTCGTCTCGCCGAGAAACTGGGACGCACCAATCGTCTCAGCCTCCCCCGGTTGCAGAAGATCGTGGTCAACATGGGTGTGGGCAAGGCGCTACAGGACAAGGGGCGGATGGAGCAGTCGGCCGAACAGCTGGGGCAGATCACCGGGCAGAAGGCCCAGATCACCAAGGCCCGGAAGGCTGTGAGCGGATTCCGTCTGCGCGAAGGCAACGAAATTGGCTGTCGCGTCACCCTGCGGGGGCGACGCATGTATGAGTTTCTCGATCGCCTCATCAGTATTGCCCTGCCTCGTATTCGCGACTTTCGAGGGGTCAACCCGAAGAGTTTCGATGGCAACGGCAACTACAACATGGGGTTGAGCGAGCAGGCGATCTTTCCTGAGATCGATCCCGACAAGCTGACGTTCACCCAGGGGATGGACGTGACGTTTGTCACCAGCACGCGCAGCGACGATGAGGCGCGCGAAATGCTACGCCTGTTTGGCATGCCGTTCCGGGAAGCGTGAGCCGGCCGGCGGAGGATTCTCAAGGGTTCTCGAAGTAGCGACGGGGAATATGTCAACCGAATCGAAACGAGTCCGGTTTCTCAACCAGATGGCGCAGCTGGAAACGTTCAAGCGCACTCCGGAAAAGGCCAAGTTGCGTCCGCGCGACCGCATTCGCATTCGCCTGCGTTGCAAGCTGTGTGGCCGGCCTCGCGCGGTCTATCGCAAATTCGGCATTTGCCGCATTTGCTTCCGCAACATGGCCAGCGATGGCCTTATCCCCGGCGTGACCAAGGCCAGCTGGTAAGGAGCAAACACCACCATGATGACCGACCCCCTGGCCGATATGCTCACGCGGATTCGCAACGGCAGCCGCATTGAACGCCCCGTTGTCGATATGCCCGCCACCAAGCTCAAGTGCGCCGTCGCGCAGGTGCTCAAGGATGAAGGGTTTATCCTGGAGTATCAGACGGGGAAGACGGGGACTGATGAACACGGCCACCCGTCGTTCCTCCCTGAGAACGACCTCAGCCAACCGCACGTGATCTTGCGCATCTGGATGAAGTATGGTCCCGAAGGTGAACGCGTCATTCGCGCCATCGATCGGGCCAGCAAGCCCGGACGCCGGCTGTATCGTCGGCACAATCAACTCCGCCCCGTGCTGGACGGGCTGGGGATCTCGGTGTTGAGCACCAGCAAGGGTGTGATGAGTGACCGCCGAGCGCGCGCCCAGCACCTGGGTGGTGAACTGCTCTGCACGGTGTGGTAGTAGATAAAGGTGTTCCACCATGTCGCGTATTGGCAAGCAACCCGTGGTCGTTCCGGCGAACGTCAAGGTTCGCGTCGACAAAGCGGAAGTGTATGTGGAAGGCCCCAAGGGCAAGTTGACTCAGCCGATCCACCGCAACATGAAGGTGGAGTTCGACGACAAGGCCAAGGTCATCCGCGTGGCTCGTCCGGATGACGACCGCTTCAATCGGTCGCTCCACGGGTTGACACGCAGCCTCATCCAGAACATGGTCGAGGGTGTGACCAAGGGCTACGAAAAACGGTTGAAGATCGAAGGCATCGGCTACCAGGCCCGCATGGACAAGAAAACCGTGGTGCTCACGGTGGGCTATGCCAACGCCGTCGCGCTGACTCCCCCCGAGGGAGTGACGGTGGAGTTGTCGGACCCGACGACGATCATCGTCCGTGGCGCCGATAAGCAGAAGGTGGGGCAATTCGCCGCCGAAATCCGTGCCTCGCGTAAACCCGAACCCTACAAGGGCAAGGGGGTGCGCTACGAGAACGAGGTGGTGCGCCGCAAGGAAGGCAAGTCGTTCACCAGTGGTGGGTAAAGCAAGCTGAGCGCGAGTCCAACGCGGTCCTCGGCCGTCGTAGCCTCGGTGCTCGTTTCCTCGGCCAACCTGGCCTGTTCAGGAAGGCCGTGATGAGGGTATCATGGATCATCAAAAGGCCAAACGGAAGCGCCAGCTGCGACGTCGGCAGCATGTGCGCAGCCGGATCGTCGGAACCACCGAGCGTCCGCGCTTGACCGTGTTCCGCAGTAACAAACACATTTACGCTCAGTTGATCGACGATCTGTCGGGGGTGACGCTGGCAGCCGCGAGTTCGACAGCCAAGACGATTCGCCCCGATCTTCCCTACGGCGGAAACATCAAGGGCGCACAGCTGGTCGGTAAGGCCCTGGCCGAGGCCGCTCTGGCCAAGGGGATCAAGCTGGCTGCTTTTGATCGTGGGCATTACAAGTATCACGGTCGCGTCAAGGCGCTCGCGGAAGCCGCCAACGCCGCCGGGCTGAAATGTTGTGAACCCCGCAATCCGCCCAAAGCCGAGGAAGCCCCCCCCGCCAAGGCGGAGAAGGGGGAGAAGGGCGCCAAGGGCGGCGAGAAGCAGGCCAAGCCAGCGAAGAAGAAACCAACGGAGGAGTGAGCAGTCCTCGCTCTCCCCGAATCTACCCAGGACTTTCCCAACGCGAGATAAAAGGCAACCATGGCGCGAGAACGTGAACAAAGGCAGGACGGACTGGAAGATCGCGTGGTGAAGATTCGCCGGTGCGCCGCCGTGGTCAAGGGTGGCCGACGTTTCAGCTTCAACGCCCTGGTCGTGGTCGGCGACAACCATGGCAAGGTGGCGTCGGGCTATGGCAAGGCCAACGAAGTTCCGCCTGCCGTGGAAAAAGCCACCAAGGACGCACAGGAAACGCTGAAGCGGCAACGCAAGGTATCGCTCAAGGGCGATACCATTCCGCACCGTGTGATCGGCAAGTACGGCAGCAGCCGGGTGGTGCTTGTCCCCGCCGGGCCAGGCACCGGGGTCAAGGCCGGCGCCGGGGTCCGCGATGTGCTGGAGGTGTGCGGGATCCGCAACATTCTCACCAAGGTGCACGGCAGCACCAACCCCATCAACCTGGTCAAGGCCACCATCCAGGGGCTGCTGCAGCTGCGCACCCGCGAGGAAGTGGCGCGGTTGCGAGGAGTGTCTGTCTAATGGATCTGTCAACGGTACACAACGGCGTTCACAAACTGCAGCGCAAGAAACGCGTGGGCCGCGGCCCCGGCTCGGGCCACGGCAAAACCTCCTCGCGTGGCAGCAAGGGGCAGTGGGCCAGCGCGGGCGCCAAAAAGCCCGCCGTGATGTTTGAAGGCGGGCAGATGCAGCTGTTCCGCCGCATCCCCAAACGGGGCTTCAGCAACGCCACCTGGGCCCGGACCTTCCACGTCGTCAACGTGGGCGATCTCGATGCCGCCTTCAACGAGGGCGAAACCGTTGATCAGGAAACGTTGCGGAAAGTTGGTCTGGCCAAGGGTCCTGCGGACGGCGTGCGAATCCTCGGCACCGGCGAACTGACCAAGAAGCTCACCATCAAGGCGGACCACTTCTCCAAGTCGGCCGCTGCCAAGATCACCGCCAAGGGAGGCACCATGGAAGTGATTCCGCCTCCCAAGAAACCGGTCCGGAACAAGATGAAACCTCGTCCGGCCAAGTAATGTCCTCTCGTCAAGGAGGAGAGGAGACGAAAGGGACCGGGAGTGTGCCTTGTCCCTTTCGTCTTTTCTTTTGCGCACTCGCTCGCACGGGAGCCCCTACATGGGTAAGTTGAAAGCCATCTTCTCCATCCCGGAACTCCGGCAGAAGATTTTCATCACTCTCGGTTTCCTGATCATCTATCGTATTGGCTACTTCGTGCCATTGCCGTTCGTGAATCAGAGTGAGATGTTGAAAAACCTGGCGGCCCAGCAAGGGACGTTGGGGCAGGTCCTCGGCTTTGTGTCGATGTTCAGCGGCGGCAATTTGAGCAACGCCTGCATCTTCGCCCTGGGCATCATGCCCTACATCTCCGCGTCGATTATCTTCCAGCTGCTGGCCGCGGTCTGGCCGCCTCTCGAAAAGCTGCAGAAGGAAGGCGAGATCGGACGGAAGAAAATTAACGAATACACCCGCTACGCCACCGTCGGCATCTGCATGATCCAGGCCATCTTTGTGGTCCGGTTTATCATGGGAAGTCGCGATGCCGGTGGACAGAACCTGGCTGTCCCTGGCTGGGAATCCGCCTGGGTAACCTGGCCGACGATGATCATGATTCTCACCGCCGGCACGGTCTTCCTGATGTGGATTGGCGAGCAGATTGACGAGTACGGCATCGGCAACGGCATCAGCCTGATCATCATGGCGGGGATCGTTGCTCGTATCCCCGATGCCACCGGCAGTCTGCTGTTTGACCAGGGAAAACTGCGCACCACGATCTTCACCCTCGGCGGCAGCACCACGGGAGATGTGAGTTTTGAGAAACTCGTCGTCCTGGTGTTGTTGTTCATCGGGGTGGTGGTCGCGGTGATCGCCATCACCAAGGGCCAGCGCCGGATTCCCACGCAATCGGCCAAGCATGTGCGCGGTCGGCGTGTGTACGGCGGCACCCGCCAGTTCCTCCCGCTGCGGGTGAACCAGGCCGGGGTCATGCCCGTGATCTTCGCCAGCAGTCTCCTGATGTTGCCGATGTTCCTCTTCATGGGGATCGCCAACGCCACCGATGCCAGCTGGGCGACCACGTTACGCACCATCTTTGAACGGCAGGGCTATGTGTACAACCTGTTCTACATCGCTCTGATCTACTTCTTCTGCTACTTCTGGACGGCGATCATCTTCAATCCGAAGGAGATGGCCAACAACCTGAAGGATTATGGCAGCTTTATTCCCGGATATCGTCCGGGAAAGCGCACCGCCGAGTACCTCGAAAAGGTGATGATGAGGATTACCTATGTCGGGGCAGCGTTCCTCGCGGTGATTGCCGTAATTCCCAGTGTGGTCCAGTCGGCGATGAACATCGATTACCGCGTCGCCAGCTTTTACGGCGGGACCGGCCTGCTGATCGTGGTGAGCGTGGCGCTCGATGTTGTCCAAAAAATCAACAGCCATCTGGTGATGCGCAATTACCCGGGGCTAACCGACGATTAATCCCCCTGCCGCCGCGCCGAGGAAGCATCTCCTCCGCCTGGCGAGGCGGGGGCCTCCTCGGCGATCGGCGAAAAGGGTTTCCGCGAAAAACCGGCGAGGGAATGATGGACCACGGCATTCCGTGGTCCTGCTGCCTCCGCCCTCACTCCGTGGGCCGCTCATGCGACTGATCCTTCTCGGTCCTCCAGGCTGCGGTAAGGGGACCCAGGCCAAGCTGCTTAGCCGGCGTCTCGACCTGGAACACATCGGCACGGGCGATCTGTTGCGAGCTGCCATTCGCAACACCACCCCGGTTGGCGCGCGTGCACGCCCCTTTGTGGATACCGGGAATCTCGTTCCGGACGACCTGGTCAATGAACTGGTCGCGGAGCGGTTCCAGCGCACCGACCGGCCGTCCCGCTTCGTGATGGATGGCTATCCCCGCACCCTGGCCCAGGCACACGCTTTCGAGCAGGTGCTGGCCCAGTGGAAACTGCCGGTGGAATCGGTCATCCTGATGAATGTGAGCGATGCCGAGATCACCCGGCGCGTGACCGGACGCTGGAGTTGTCCCACCCCCAACTGCAAGGCCACCTACCACGTGGAAAATAATCCACCCAGGGTCGCCGGGGTGTGTGATGAGTGTGGCGGACGATTGATTCAGCGGGCGGACGACAACGTCGATACCGTGCGTGCCCGGCTCAAGGTGTATCATAACGATACCAGTGGATTGATTCCCTACTATCGCCAGCGAGGACTGCTCTCCGAAGTGGAGGGTTCTGGCTCGATCGAGCAGATTTACGCGAGCATCCTGGGCATTCTCCAACCGCAGGGGGGGTAGCTGTGTTACGACCAGCCCAAAAACCACCGGAGCTCAAATCGACCCGTGAAATCGCCCTGATGCGGGAAGCGGGCAAGATCGTCGCCGAGGCGCTGCGGATCAGTCGGAGCATGGCAGTCCCCGGGACCAAGACGAGCGAGATCGACCAGGCCGTCGAGGCGCTCTACGCGAAGTACGGGGCGATTTCGCTGTTCAAGGGCTACCCTGGCAAGGTGCCGTTCCCGGCCGTCACCTGTATCTCCCTCAACGAGCAGGTGGTGCATGGCATCCCTGGTCCCCGGGTGATTCGCGACGGCGATCTCGTGAAGATCGATACCGCCTGCAAGCTCAATGGCTGGTGTGCCGATGCGGCCATCACTGTTTTGGTGGGAACGGTCAGCCCCGAGCGCAAACGTCTGGTCGAAGTTGGCGAGGAAACCCTGCGGATTGCCATGCACGAGTTGAGCCGTCGGATGTGGTGGTCCGAGGTGGCCGGCTTGATGCAGAAGCACGTGGAAAGCAATGGCTTCAGCGTCGTTGACCAGTATGTCGGGCATGGTATCGGGCGCACCATGCACGAAAGCCCGCAGGTGCCCAACTTTGTCAGTCGCGAGGTGCGCAAACACGATTTCCGCCTGGAAGAAGGGCTGGTGCTCGCGGTCGAACCGATGGTGAACATGGGGCGACGCTCAACCGAGACACTGCGGGATCACTGGACCGTGGTCACCAAGGACGGTTTGCCGAGTGTGCACGTGGAGCACACCTTGGCAGTGGTGAAGGACGGGGTGTATGTGATCACCGCGGATGAGGAAACGATCATCCCCCGCGAATAAGCGGACCGCGCACGGTGGCGGCGAGAGGAGCAGTTCCGTGCGTGCGCCATTTTCTCCCCTTGCCAGGTGGGGAGTCGGCTGCTAGAAAAAAAAGTTCTTCATTGAGTTGGACCTGTAATCAGGTAGGAGCCGGCCATGAAAGTGCGGGCCAGTGTGAAACGCATCTGTGAAAATTGCAAGCTCGTGCGGCGGCACGGGAAGTTGCTCGTGATCTGCACCAATCCGCGCCACAAGCAGCGCCAGGGTTAAGGCGAGAGGTCGAAAATGCCGCGTATCCTCGGTGTCGATATCCCCAACGATAAGCCGACGCACATTTCTCTGCGTTACATCTACGGCATTGGGCCGTCGCTGGCGCTGCGCCTGTGCGAGCAGGCACGTGTTGATCCGCAGCGCCGGGCCAAGGAACTATCCGACGACGACATTAGCCGGATCGCCGGGATCCTCGACCGGGATTACACCGTCGAGGGGCCGTTGCGTCGGCAAACGCAGCAGTTTATTGCCCGTCTGAAGGACATCGGTTGCTATCGAGGCTCGCGTCATCGTCGCAGTTTGCCGGTGCGCGGGCAGCGAACCCGAACCAATGCCCGCACCCGCAAGGGACCGCGCAAGACGGTGGCCGGGAAGAAGGGTGTCAAGGAAATGCGCGGCTAAGCGCGGAGAGAGCTACTCCTCAGGGGATTATCAGCTGTGGCGAAGAGCAAGAAACGAAAACAACGGCGCAACGTCAGCCGCGGCGTGGCCCATATCAAGGCCACGTTCAACAACACCATCGTCACCATCACCGACACCAACGGCGATACGCTCTGCTACGCCTCGGCCGGGATGGTGGGGTTCAAGGGAAGCCGCAAGAGCACCCCGTTCGCGGCGCAGCGGGCCGCCGAAGTGGCCGCCGACAAGGCCAGCAAGTTCGGGCTCAAGGAGATCGAGGTGCGCGTGAAGGGCCCCGGCTCCGGGCGTGAATCCGCCATCACCGCGTTGCAGGCGGCGGGGATGAACATCAAGGCCATCGAGGACGTGACCCCGCTCCCCCACAACGGGTGCCGCCCTCCCAAGAAACGCCGCGTGTAAGCGAGGTTCTCTCGGCAGCCTCGGCCTCGAGATCCACAGCGGTGAGCCGCCGGCGAATGCGGCCAAGTCGTTCGCCTGTGCCTCACCGCTTGCCGATTGTGGCTCTGCCCTGACGGTATCGCAGACCTGACCACTGAACTCACCCTGTGACGGAAGACCATGGGACGCACTCTCGATCCAGTTTGCAAGATGTGTCGGCGTGAGGGGATCAAGCTCTACCTGAAGGGGAGCCGTTGCGACAGCCCCAAGTGCGCCATTGAACGCCGTCAAGCGAGCCCCGGCATGCATGGCTACCGCCGTGGCAAACTCAGCGAGTACGGCATTCGGCTGCGCGAAAAGCAAAAGCTGAAACGCTTCTATGGCCTGTTTGAACGGCAATTCCGCCGCTATTTTAGCCTGGCCTCGCGCTCGCCGGAGAACACCGGCGAGGTGCTCCTCACCCTGATGGAACGCCGGTTGGACAATGTGGTGCACCGCCTGGGCTGGGCGCCTTGCCGCGCCAGTGCCCGCCAGCTGGTCTCTCACGGCCATCTGACCGTGAACGGGAAGCATTGCAATATCCCCAGTTTGCTCCTCAAGGTGGGCGATACCGTCGCCGTCAAGAGCCGCCCCCGCAGCCTCACGCTGGTCCGCCTGAATCTGCAGAATAACTCCATGCCCGTCCCGGACTACCTGGAACGCCTGGAAGGCGAGCCTCAGACCGGTCGTGTGGTCCGCATGCCCACCCGTGACGACATCGATCCGCACATCCAGGAAATCCGCGAACAGCTCATTATCGAAGTCTGCTCGCGCTAAGGTCTGTCCGGCAGGTGAGGCCCCTCGCCGGGGAGTGGGCCTCCAGGCGACCGATCACCGACAGGAGAACGATTGTCATGCGTATCCGATGGCGTGGCCTGGAACTTCCCAACCGCGTTGTGTGCGATCGCGCGACATTGACCGATACGTACGGCAAGTTCAGCATCGAGCCGTTTGAACGGGGCCTCGGGGTTACCATTGGCAACAGCCTGCGTCGCGTGCTGCTGTCCAGCCTCGAAGGAAGCGCCGTCACCAGCGTCAAGATTCAGAACGTGCAGCACGAGATCAGTTCCATTCCAGGCGTGGTCGAGGATGTCACCGATATCATCCTCAACATCAAGAGCCTGGTGGTCAAAAATGCCAGCGAGCAGCCGCGCACCATTCGCATTGACCGCCACGAAAAGGGTGTGGTCAAGGGAGCCGACATCATCACCGATGAGGCGGTTTCCATTATTAACCCCGAACACATCATCGCCACTCTGACCGCCGATGTCCCCTTCGTGGTCGAGATGACGGTCGGCAACGGCCGTGGCTATCTGATGGCCGATGAGAACGTCGGAATTGAACGTGAGATCGGCGTGATCCCGGTCGATTCCAGCTTTTCGCCGGTGGTCCGGGTCAAGTACGACATTGAAGATACTCGGGTCGGTCAGCGCACCAACTACGACCGCCTCAACATCGAGATCTGGACCAACGGAACGATCTCCCCGCAACTGGCGCTGGTCGAAGGCGCCAAGATTCTGCGCAAGCACCTCAATCCGTTTGTGCAGTACTCCGAACCCGGACCCGAGCTGGCCGTTGATGAACGGGCCCCCGCCGCGCCTGCCGGCGAGGTGATCGATCACGAGCTGGAACGCAAGCTGAACATGAGCCTGGCCGAACTGGAACTGTCGGTGCGGGCGACCAACTGCCTGGAATCCGAGGGCATCACCTCGGTGCGCGACCTGGTAATCCGCACCGACGAGGAACTGCTCGAGGTGCGCAACTTCGGCGAAACCACCTTGAAAGAGGTGAAGAGCAAGCTGGCGGAGCGCGACCTGCATCTGGGGATGAAACTCCCCGCCACCTTGCGCCGTTGAGGAAACCGTGACGAATTTTCTGCGAGTGGATGGGAGCCATGCGACATCGTAAAGCCGGCCGCAAATTGAACCGCAATGCCGAGCACCGGCAAGCGCTCTATCGAAACCTGACCCGTGCCCTGATCGAGCACGAACGGATCATCACGACGGTGCCCAAGGCGAAGGCCGTGCGCCCCTTCGTGGAAAAGCTGATCACGCTCGCCAAGAAGGGCACCCTGCACGCCCGACGCCTGGCCATCTCCCGGTTGCACGATCGCGACCTGGTGGCCAAGCTGTTCAAGGAAATTGCTCCGCGCTATAGTGATCGCCCCGGCGGGTACACACGCATCATCAAGCGGCACGAACGGCGCCTTGGGGATGCTGGCGAAACCGCTTATCTGGCGTTGCTCGCCGCCGGCGAAACCCGGGCCAAGACTCCCAAAACCGCACCGGCGCCGCGCGTAAGCGAAACCCCGGCGCCTGCGCCGACCCCCACGCCAGCCCCCGAGGCAAGCACTCCGCCGGCTTCCACTCCGGAGACGCCACCCGCCTCCTGAGCACAAGTCCGGCGCACGCAACGGGGACGGCTCCGACCGGTTGGCACTCCTTTCCGGTCCGAGCCGTCCCCTTGTTGTTGGTCTTGTTGGAGTTTACCTGCTCGCGGGCTCCGTGGGCGAGGTCAGCACCGGCGGTTGGTCCGTCCCCTCCGTCGGCTTCGTGGGCTCCATGTTCGCCAGCACTTCCCTGGTCATGCGATCGGCGAACTCCTTCAGTGAATTCAGATCGCTATTATCGCTCAGTTGGAATCCAGATTTCTCCGCCACCAGCAAGTTGATCAGCAACCCGAGCATCCCCTGATTGGGACTGCCGTGGCCATTTTCACCGTTGCTGCTCGCCACGAAGACACGCTCGGGAACCAGCGGTTGCGTGCTGTGAGCCAGGTGTTCCGCCACCTGCGCCAGGGCATACAAACGCGGGTCGCCAAACGAGCTGATCTTGCGCAACAACACCGACGCCTCCGACAGACCAATCTGCATCAACCGCGAACTCTCGCCGCGGCCCGCGAGGACTCGTTGCTGGCTTTCGGCCTGGGCGGTTACCACCGTCTGCTCGGCCTGTTTGCGCGATCGCACCAGGTCCGCCTCGGCTTGCAGAATCCGTTTCTGATTCTCCGCCTGGGCGGTGACCACCAGCTGCTCGGCCTGCTTGCGTGCGCGCGCCAGCTCCGCCTCACCCTGGTTCTGGATGATCTGAATCTGCACGCTGGAGTTGGTCAACTCCGCCTGTTTGGCCGCCAGTGCCTGCGCCTCGTTGAGCGTTTGCTGTTTCTGGGCCGCCACACGCTGATGCTCATAGGTCTCCACCTGCTCGATCGACAGTTGCCGCAGCCGGAGTTGTTCCAGCAAGGTTTCGATCTTGCCGCCCATCTCCTCGGTGCCCGGCTTGCCGATGAGCACATCGACGCACTCGATGTCGAATTGCAGGAATTTCTCGCGGAGCGCCTCGCGCGCCTCCCCCTGAATCTGATCCCGCTGGTGCAGTAGTTCCAGCATCGTCTTCTTGTGAGCGATGTCGCGGAAGTACGCACTCAGCATCGGGTCGAGTGTTTGCGTGATCAGCTTCTTGACATCTCCGAAACGCTGGATGACACCCGGTGCCTTCTGGTAGTCGATGTGCACCACCACCGACAGCGGCAAGGTCGGCTCGTAGGCATCCTTGGTCACCAGGTCGATCGAACGCAGACTCTCGTCGTAACGATGGGTCTCCGATTTGCCAGTGATCCAGTGCAGCACAAAGTTCGTGGTTGGCACCAGGATCATCTTGCCGGCGTAGGGGTTGAAGGGATACTTGTCGGGACCAAGCGGCTTCTCCCACACTCCGCGTTCGCCGCGGGCCACCCGTTCACCGTGACGGAATGCCTCGCCAGAGAGATCCGTGCCTGTCCGGCCGTAGTAGCTGACCACCACGCCGACATAGCCGATCGGCACCACCATCTTCGGATGTTCCTCGATGGTCGCAAACCAGCGGTTGATGAAGTAGGTGCCATCGGTGAGGACCGCATACTGGCGGCCGCGCAATCCCCCCGCACGGAGAAACGCCTCCGGGTCCTGGTAGTTGTTGTGGTAATTCGGATCGTTCCGCTGCGTCCCGACCTCGGGAGCGATGATCTGGCCCGGAGGTAACGAGGGGCCATCGTGAACGGTCACGATCCCAATGGTATCAACGCTGATCTCCCGGTCGGGATTGAGCGGATCGGGCGTACGGATCTGCTTGCCGATCACCACGGGATCAAAGCCATCGATCTCGCGCAGTTCATTCTGCCAGTTGATAACCGCCTCCAGTTCGCGCTGGCCTTGCAGGTTCAGGCGGTAGGGAAGATCATCGGTGATCACCACAAAGAGGGCGAGGTTGATCGCATAAACCCCTTCACGTAGGATGCAGCGCTGACGGCCACGCTGACCCACGGGGCGCGGTTCCTCGTTGGGTGCCGCCGCCTCGCCAAGAAACGCCCGCGCATCCTGAAAGTTGTTGGAATCGACGATGCGACCAAGCGTCTGGCTGGGCGGCAGTGGTTCGCCGTCGCGCGCATAGACATAACCGATCTTCCCCTGAGAGATGGTCACCAGGGGAACCTTGTGAATGCGATACTGCCAGCGCCACAGGCCAAAGTGAATGCCACCGCGCAGCAGGTCGGCCTGGAAACCCGCCTCGCCATTGAGGGCGATCAGTCGTCCTTCCGGGATGGAACCCCGGGCCGACCACAGTTTCTCGACGATACCCACTCGACTGTTGGGAATGTAGCGCATCCCGGACAGTTCGCACAGAAGCAGCAACCCCAGCGGAATGGCCGCGAAGGTGAGCATCCAGCGCCAGTCGGGAGGAGACTCGGCCAGAAGGAGAGAGAAGCCGAGCAGTGAAGCGGTCATGGAAGTTGGACTCCTGAACACGGGCGACAACACAGGCGTGGCCTTTCTCGACCGTTCCTGTGAGTGCCTGAGATCAGGAGAACACCGCGAGAAAGGCCGTGCCTCCTGGCTTGTAATTCGCCAGATTTGCGTGGATCTTACCTTGCGCGCGTACGCCATGTCCAGGAAATTTACCTAACTTTCCCAGAAGACACAACTTATCTCAGTCGCATTCTCGTTACTCCAGGAGTTTCCGGATGGTCTGCGCCGAGACCGTTTCGAGAGTGGGAACCACCAGATTGGCGCCCGCACTGCGCAGGGTTGCCTCGGAGTGATGGCCCACAAAGGTCACGGCGATGCACTTCATACCGCCTGCCCGCGCCCCCTGCACCCCTGCCGGGGCGTCCTCCACCACCACACACTGGGAAGGAGCGACCTCCACCTTGCGGGCCGCCACCAGAAAGACCTGCGGATCGGGCTTGCCGCGCGTGGTATCTTCGGAGGAGGAAATCCCGTCGAAGAAGCCCCGGCTTCCGGTGGCATCCAGGATCAGATCGATGTTCGCCAGCGGAGCACTCGATCCAATCGCTTGCCGAATCCCTTCCAGGTGCAGAGCTTCCAGCAAGGGCCGCACTCCGGGGAGGAGCTGCACTCCGGCGCGGGCCGCGGCGCGATAGAGTTTCTCCTTGCGTTCGCCAAGGACGGCGATTTCGTCGGCCGCAAAGCGATTGCCGAAGAGATGCTGCAAGATCTCCGGGTTGCGCCGGCCAAAGGTGGCGGCGAAGTCCGCGCGGGTGAACGGGCGATCGAGTTCAGCGCACAGGGTGCACCAGGCCTGAAAATGAAGCTCCGCCGTATCCACCAGGGTTCCATCCACATCCCAGATAACCGCTTGTGCGTTTGGTTGACTCATAAGGAGCATTCTCCGATCCTTGCCGCGTCTTCCTTCCTCGGGATGATAGCGAAGCGCCAGGAAAAGGGAATGTGGCCTCGGCGAAACGAAAACTCGCGTGGCGCGAAGGGCACCATCCCCTCACGCCACGCGAGTCGTTCCTGTCAGCGCGCTCCTAGCGCGTGCCCGTCACGGTCAACGGGGTCGCAGAACTCTTTCCCTGACGATCCGGATCGTAATACTCGTAGACCCGTCCGCCCGGTGCCAGTACCTTCACCGGCATTGTCGCTCGCAACCGGTAGGTTAGCGTCAGCGGTTTGCCCGGTTGCAGCCCACGCAGATAAACGATCGCCTGACGCGGGGTGACCTGGCAGCGATCGATCGTGCCGGCCTCGACCAGCTTCCCCAGATCGTCGCCGAGCAAGGAGAATCCGCCCGGAATCGGCAGATCCAGCATGACCATCGGGGCCGCCGTCGACATCTGGTTGACCACGTGGGCAGTCACCGTGACCACCTCGCCCACGCGCAGATCCTTGCGCTCGTAACTCAGCTGAATCGCCAGCGGTTCGTTCGACTTTTGCGGTTCGCTGACCGGAACATGATAGCGCACCACCAGCTGATAGGACGATGCGGTATCCGTGAGTTCCTTGATCGTGAGCGACTGGTCCCCCACCTTGAGCAGGTCGGACAGATCGATCTCCTGCATCACCTCTGCCTGGCTGACGGCGACCTCGCGGGAGAGCTTTTTCTCGCCGAGTGTCACTTCAAAAACCCGTTTCTTCTCACCTCCCAGGGGATCGGTGCCCAGCAAGAGCGCCTTCAGTGCCAGCACAGTCGCCTGGGTGGAATACCAGGTGCCGTTGGGATCTTTCTGCGCCACAATCCAGCTGAGCGCAGCGCGGCTTGTTGCGGTGGCGTGCTTGCTCCGTAGCAGCGCCAGGACCGCCAACGCCGTCGTCTCCACCGCCCCCCCGCGCCCGCGGCCATAGAACATGGTGTCGCCGGTGGCGGACTGTTCCCACCACGCCTGCTTGCCGTCCGGAGAGGTCTTTTTCAACGATTCAAGACGTTGCAGATAGGGTTTGGCGTCTTCTCCCTGGGGATCGAGAACGAGCAGGGCGTTGCAGGTCAGAGCCAGGGCATAGGGATCGTTGAGCGCTTCGGGCTTTGTTTGCAACAGATACTCGCGCGTGTTGCTCCCCAGCGCGCGAACCGCGGGGTCGCTGAAAACCGCCCAGGCGATGTAGGCGGTCAGGGCGTGTGTGTTGTGTGCCCCTGAACCGTGGAAGAGCTGCGTCCCGGAGTTGTAGGCCCACGACCCATCGGACTTTCGCTGTGCCAGCAGCCAGTCCCGGGTGCGTTCGATCAGGCGCGGATCGACATCGTGCACCCGTGCCATGTCCTGAAATTCCATCAAGCCATAGGCCGTCAACGAAATGCTCGCTGGGGGACGACCATACCAGTCAAATCCTCCGCCAGACACCTCGAAGCTTACCAGGCGCTGATAGCCAAGATGGATGTACTGGCGCGCCTTCGCCTCGATCTCCGGGTTGCGCTTCCCGGTCTTTTTCAGATAATCCAGCGCCAGCACGTTGGGATACGTGGTGGACGACGTTTGCTCGAAACAGCCGTAGGGCATGTGGAAGATGCTGTCGAGTCCCTCGACCAGTTGACTGAACGCCGAGGGGTAGATCTTCACCACGGCGCGAGCACTCCCCTCGATGGTGGTGGGCGGAAGCGTCACCGTGTGCTGCGCGGCTGTCTGCAACGAGCCATTCTGCACCGTCTCGATCCGCTGACCATCGGGGATCACCTCAATCTCACGCTTGACGGTATCCGAGACCGTTCCCGCCTCTGCCGAAACCTGCAGGTGTTGCTTGCCCACCTTCTTGACACTCAAGCGATAGCCGACCGCCTTGACCTCGTTGGGAGCCAGTTCCACCGTTTGCTCCAGCTGGTCGGCACACTCAAACCATGGGGCCTTCTTGAGTGTGACCTTCACCGTTTGCCGCTCCGGGAGATAGTTGTAGAGGGTCACGGGGACCGTGACTTCATCTCCGCGGGTCAGGGCAACGGGAAGATTCAGATCGACGAAGAACGGCTGGAAAACCTTGAGATCTTCGCGCGAGACGCCCATCAACCCCTTCTCGGTAACAGCACTGACCGTGAGCCGCCAGCTGGTGATGGAATCGGCAAAACGCAGTTCGCGCTCGGCGACTCCGCTGGGATCAGTGAGCAACTCCGGCTGCCACAGGAGCGTCTCGGGGAACCATTCCCGCACGCGCGCCGCACTTGCCGAACTGGGGGTGGTGGGCGCGAGGGGCGGTGCCCGTTCAGGGTCCACGCGCCCCGCGGGGAGTTCC
>JAKOSN010000348.1 GCA_029777335.1 Planctomycetota bacterium | reverse complement strand
TTGTCATTGCCGGGTTGGTCACCCGACTTCCACGGCTCCTGCACTGGATTCGCCTGCTCTGGCCCGAGGAACTGGTTCTGGTGAGTTTACTGGGCTCACTCCTCGTTGGACTGAACTCGGTGCTGTTGTTCATCCTGTCGCTGGGAATCAGCGCACGAGTCCTGCTAATTGCTCGATTGCTCCGGCCCATCCCTTCGACGTACCAAACTTCATCGAGTCATCGATCAACCGCCACCACAGCCGTGGACGCTCCAGGTGTCCCCCCTGCGGAGTGACTTTTCCGTTGGACCACGGCCAGATCGCACAGTCCAAGTGCAGTCTCTCCAAGAAGTTTGTTCAATGGACGCTGATACTCCTGTGGCACCCCTGGAACGGCGGGAAGTCCAAAACGAACACTGTGCACAATTTCCACCTCGGGGGGGAGCAGCTGGCGCAACCCCTGAAGTGAATGACGATGGGTACACAGAATGATCGTTTGGGGCCGTTGCCGCACGAGGTCGCGTAGGTCCTCGATTTCCTTGCTGCGGAACGAGGGAATCTCTGGTCGATCAAGGAAAAACGTCACAGCGTGGCAAGGACGTGGATAGCAGACGACGGTGGCAGATGGATCCGCGCAGTGATAAGCCAGAACCGCTCCTTGCCGGATGGGCGAGCGAAAGTGAGCATACCAGGGAATCACCACGTGGTGCGCCAATAGGAGCCCCACGCCAGCAACCACCAGTGCCGCCTGGAACGGACGTCGTTGTTGATAACCACAGCGTACGACAAAGGTGCCAAGGGCCAGCGCCAGCGCCGGGAAGGCTGGAAGGATGTACGTTGGCAACTTGCAACTGGACAGGGTGAAGAAGAAAAGGCACCACCCGCCGCTGAGGAGCAAAAATCCCAAGGAAGCACAGCGTTGTTCTCGAACGGAGGCATCAGTAGTGAGCAGAAACCGAACCCAGGGCACCAGTAGCAAGGTGGCAGGGAATAGCCCTCCAAGTAGGATGGGGGCAAAGTACCACACCCCTTCCTGGTGGGCATAGGGACTGAGGTAGCGCTGAATGTTCTGCTCCCACACAAAATACTGCACGAACGAGGGGATGCGAACACAGATGGCGACATACCACGGGACACTCACCAGCAACACAATCAGCCCGTAGCACAGGACGGCCCATCGGCGCAGGAGACAGAGATTCCCGCTGAGCCATCGCTGCAACAGCAGCGGCGGAACGAGAAGAATCAGGGCGATTGGTCCCTTGGTGAGAACGCCCAGCCCACAGGCCAGCGCAGAAACCACCCACCAACGCCAGTGCAGGAGCGAACCTTGTCGCGCCTCGTAAGCGGCAAAAAGCGCCAGAGTCGTCCACAGGGTGAGGACTCCATCGAGCAACAAGAGCCGCCCGATGCTCATGAATCCAGGCGCGAGGCCAAGAAGCAAGGCACCGAAGAACGAGGCGCGTTCCCCCACCCAGCGACAACCAAAGAAGTAGGTGAGCAGGATACACAGGTGCAATGCCAGGGCAGGGACCAGGCGAGCGGCCCCTTCACTGACACCACAGATCGAATAACTCCCCATTACCAGCCAGTACAGCAGCGGCGGTTTGTCAAGATACGGCTCGCCTTGCAAGTAGGGAACGATCCATTCGCCGCGCTGAAGCATCTCACGCGGAATCTGCGCATAGCGGCTTTCATCGGGTTCAAAGAGGGCAAATCCCAGATAGGGGTAGAGCAGGACTGCGGGGAGGACCACCAACCAGACAAGGGAAGCCCAGCGCCAGTCACGCTCGGCGCTCCAGGAACGCCCCGGGAAGAGGACGGTGGACCACCAGTGTGGTAACCAGGCCAGGACAGTGGCGTGTCCAGAAGTGGATCGTGCTCGCTCCTCGGAAATCACTGTCCCAGCATCCTGAGACGCCGCGGGGTTTGCATCCATGCCTGAGGCTCCCGTTGGGGCAGAGGAGTTCCTGAAGGCACGATGATGCCAGACCCTGCGGCGCGGGTCAATTCCAGATGCAAAGCACAGCTACCCGCCTCGTGCCTGACGCGCTTGCAAGAGAAGTTTGATCCAGGGCCCAACATAATGCCCGTGATCGTGGTAGGTTCGCCCACTGACCAGGTTGCCATCGATCACACAGGGTTCGTTCACATAGATCCCCCCGCAGACTTCCAGATCAAAGCGACATTTGGCCACCGTGGCCATGCGGCGCCCCTTGACGCACCCTGCACGCGCGGGGATCTCCACTCCATGGCAGACCGAGGCGATCGGTTTTCTTGCCTCGAAGAAATGGCGGGTGATGCGAAGCAGATCCTCATCCTCGCGAATGTATTCGGGAGCACGACCACCACTGAAGAAGATGCCGAGGTAGTCCTCGGGATTGATGTCTCGAAAAGCGACCTCGGCGTCGATCGTATAACCTTCCCATTCCTTGGTGATCGTCCAGCCGGGTTTCACCTCGTGCAAAACCATCTGAAAGCGCCTCTTCTCGGGACCGGCCACGATCGGTATAAAATGATCTTCCTGTAAACGGAAATAGGGATAAAGGGTGTCGACGGTCTCGGTGGCGTCGCCCACGATGAGGAGTACTTGTTCGTGCATGGGAGCCTCAGGAAGGGACCTGGATCGGGTCGGGCGCCAGGAATTGTATGGGAATCGCGCACTGGCCACCAGCACGAGAGGTTCGGGGCGACGCAACTGTATGCAGTACCTTATCGGAACAGACTTTGTGAAAAGTTGTACGATTCACCGTTGACTTTCGACTGCTGGCTCCCAGAATGACTCGGCACGGCTTTCCCAAGCCAAACCATACCAATCGCTTCGGCCCACCGTGAGGGGGAAGGAGCTCAGGGTTCACATGAGCCGCAAGCCCGCGGGAACCTCGATGGGGCGCTATTTCGCTCTGGCCCAAACCGGAGTGGAAATGGTGGTTCCTATCTTCATTGGCTCGTGGCTGGATCGCCATTTGGGGTGGAAACCCTGGGGAGTGATTGGGGGGGTCGTGCTAGGCTTCGCGGGTGGTTTGTTTCATCTGCTCATCCTGATGCGCAAGCTGGAAGAAGCAGAACAGGAAGAGAACCGGCCTCCACGAGACGAACAGTGATTCGGCGGTTGTTGATTCTCCTCTGTGGAACCCTCGCCTTCTGGGTCGTGACCGTCCTCCCATTCCGCGCACTGAGCGAAGATTCCGCGCGGGGATATGCCGCCGTGGCGTATGGGGGCCTGGCCGCCCTCCTGTGCCTGGTTCCCAGTGTGGGCACTCTCCTGTGGAGTTACTGGGGATTGAAGCAATCGCCGGAACATCAACTGGCCGCGGTCCTGGGTGGAACGGGGCTGCGGATGGCGTTTGTTCTGGCGGCGGGGATTGGGTTGTATCGGAATGTGCCTTACCTCCGGGAGTATCCCGGTTTCTGGCCCTGGGTGCTGGTGATGTACCTGTTTACCCTGGCCTTGGAGATGGGAGTGCTTCTGATCGGTCGTTCGGCTCCGGGAGTTCCCGTTGAGACCGCACCGCGAACGAATAACCAGGCGTGGACGGAGTGACAACGGTCATGGCAGGCGCAGCACATAGCCCGCTCGATCACGTGATGGATTCCCATCACTGGGATATTTTCGAATCGTTGCACTTCTCAATTCCGCTCGGTCCGCTTTCCAAGTTCATGCTTCTGGAACTGATCGCGGCCGGATTGATCCTCTGGATCTACATTCCCCTGGCCCGGCGCATCGAGAGTGGAGAACTCCCCAAAGGACGCTGGTGGAATCTCTTTGAAGGCGTATTGACCTTCGTTCGCAATGAGATTGCCCGACCCAACCTTCACGATAACACGGACAAATGTTTACCGTTTTTGTGGACCTTGTTTCTATTCATCCTTTTCAACAACCTGCTGGGGTTGTTGCCCTTCATGGGCTCGCCGACGGCGAGCATCTGGGTGACCGGAGCGCTCGCGTTGATCACCTTTGTGATCATGCACCTGATGGGGGTGCTTGAGGTTGGCTACGGCCACTACAAGCATCACTGCCACGAACACCACAC
The DNA here is from genome assembly GCA_029777335.1 of Planctomycetota bacterium. Taxonomy (GTDB): domain Bacteria; phylum Planctomycetota; class Planctomycetia; order Gemmatales; family Gemmataceae; genus JAKOSN01. The sequence continues at coordinate 8,902 of JAKOSN010000348.1, read as the reverse complement.
CGAGCCGAACAAGGTTCTGGCGATCCCGCTCAGCCTGTGGTATTACCTCTCAGCGCTGTGGCCGAAACTGGGTGATACGCTCCTTGCCAACCTTCTACTGTCCCCCATATCTTTCATGCTGTGGGTGATTGAGTTGCTGGGAACGGTGATCAAGTGCGGGGTGCTCGCCGTTCGTCTTTTTGCCAACATGTTCGCTGGACACATGGTGCTGGCGACCATCCTGCTCTTTGTGGTCAATACCGGGTATCAGACCATCAATGGGCAACAGGTGGCCATGTTCAGCGGCGGCTGGGTGGTGGCTACCACCTCAAGTGTTCTGGGTTCGTTCGCGTTAAGTTTGCTGGAGTTGTTTGTCGCCTTCCTGCAAGCCTACGTCTTCACCTTCCTGACGGCGTTGTTCATGGGGATGCAAATGCATCCCGAGCATTGACCCGGTTCAGAGGCGAGGGGTGTGGGTGTTCCTCTGTGTGCCTGTGCGAGAAAACTACCGTTCGCATTCGCTAGGAGTTCGAGGCTTATGAAAGCATTCAAGCTGTTCGGTCTGGTTCTGGTGGTTCTGTGTGTGCTGGCGGCGCCGGCGTTGGCGGCTGATGCTCCGGCTGGCTCGGTGGCCGACAAACACGGGACATTCGTGCTGACGGGGGTTGGGTTCGGGGCAGCTCTGGGTGCGGCGCTCACGATCATTGGCGCTGGCTACGGGTTCAGCAAGATTGGGGCCGCGGCTCTGGAAAGCATGGCGCGTCAGCCTGAGGTGGCGGGGAAGGTTCAGATCGCAATGATCATCATCGCGGCCCTGCTCGAAGGGGCCACCTTCTTCGCTCTGCTGGTGTGCTACTCCTTGCTGGAGAAGGTCCAGGGGCTGTGAGCCCCGCCGCTCCCCTGGCGTCCTGAGGAAAATTGCAAGACCCTGCGAGTGAGGTTGTCCATGCGTTCTGGGTGGCTCGCTATCCTCTTGCTGGTCCTGCTGGCCTGCCTCGCTGTGCCGACCCCTTGCTGGGCGTCTGGTGGAGAAGGAGGCGGCACCAGGAATATTTTTGAATATGCACTGGACCTGGCCATCTGGACCACGGTGGTCTTCCTGCTGTTGATGTTCGTGCTGAGCAAGTACGCCTGGCCCTTTATCATCAAGGGGCTCAACCAGCGCGAGAAGGAAATTCACGCCGCCATCGAGGAAGCGAAGAAGGCGCGTGAAGAATCGCAGCGCATGCGCGAACATCTACAGCAGGAAATGGACAAGGCCCAGGACAAGATGCGCGAATTGATGGAAGAGGCGCGGCGCGATGCCCAGAAACTCCGCGACGAGCTGACCACGCAAGCCAAGGCTGAGATTCAGGCGGAACGAGATCGTCTCCGACGCGAGATCGACGTGGCCCGGGATCAGGCGTTGCACGAACTGTGGGGTCAGTCGGCCCAGCTGGCCACGCTGATCGCCAGCAAGGCAATTCGCCGACAACTTAACCCCGACGATCAAAGCCAACTGGTCAACGAGGCGCTGGACGAACTGCGGAGTGCCGCCCAGGAGCGCCAGCGCAGCATGGCGAGCGTGAGCTAAGATGAGCACCACGGAAGAAAGACAGCACATCGAAGCAGATGTGACGGCACAGCGCCTGGGGCGGGTCTATGCCGAGGCACTCTTCGCCTGTACCCGCGAGCAATCTGCGGAGATCCTCGAAGTCCTCGACACCCTGGTGACAGAGGTTTTTCGGGTCGATGCGGAGTTCGAGGCGTTTCTGAGCAGTGCCGCCATCACCCGTGAGCAGAAGGACAAGGCGATCCGGGGCGCTTTTGAAGGGCGTGTGCCGGATGTCTTTGTCAACTTCCTGCTGGTCCTGAACGATCATGGGCGGTTGGAGCTCTTACGCCCCATCCGCATAGCGTATCGCGATATCCTCGACGAGCAACGTGGACGAATGCGCGTCCATGTGCGTGTGGCTCGGCCGCTCACGGAAGAACAGGCCCAGCGGCTGAGCAGTGAATTACGCGCGGGCTTTAACCGCGAACCCGTTCTGCATACCGTCATCGATCCTGAGTTGCTTGGCGGACTGGTCGTTCAGGTGGACGACTGGCTTTACGATGCCAGTGTGCGCACTCGTCTGCAGAACCTCCAGCAACAATTAATCGAGAGTAGCAGTCATGAGATTCAAAGCGGACGAAATCGTTTCAGTTCTCAGGACGGAAATTGACCAGTATCGCACCAAGCTCGAATCGCGCGAGGTGGGTCGCGTCCTTGAGGTCGGCGACGGTATCGCCCGCGTGCACGGGCTGTCCGGGGCGATGGCGGGCGAAATGGTTGAATTCACCCGTACCAGCGTGCGTGGGGTGGCGTTCAACCTGGAAGAGAATTCCGTGGGTGTCATTATCCTTGGCGATTACCTGGAAATCGCCGAGGGCGACGAGGTCCGCTCCACGGGGCAACTCCTCAGCGTCCCCGTCGGCGAAGCGTTGATTGGCCGCGTCGTCGATCCGCTTGGGAACCCTCGAGATGGCAAGGGCCCGATTGTCACCCAGCACTATCGGGCAGTGGAATCGATCGCCCCGGGGGTTGCGGATCGCCAACCGGTCGATCAACCGTTGCAGACGGGGATCAAGGCCATCGATGCCATGACCCCGATTGGCCGGGGACAACGTGAACTGATCATTGGCGATCGCAAAACGGGCAAAACCGCGATCGCGATCGATACGATCATCAATCAGAAGGGCGAGAACGTCGTCTGCGTCTACGTGGCGATCGGACAAAAGGAATCGACTGTCGCCAAGGTCATTGAGCAGCTTCGCGCGCACGGTGCCATGGATTACACCATCGTGGTGGTGGCATCGTCTGCGGATCCGGCGCCATTGCAGTACATGGCACCCTACGCCGGCTGCGCCATGGCCGAGTATTACATGTACCGCGGGCAGGACACCCTGTGTGTCTACGACGATCTCTCCAAACAGGCCGCTGCCTATCGACAACTCTCGTTGCTGATGCGACGCCCGCCAGGACGCGAAGCCTATCCGGGCGATATCTTCTACGCGCATTCGCGTCTTCTGGAACGCTCGGCCAAGGCGGCGGAACGCTATGTCATCGTCCCGGGTGACGCTGACGAGAGCAAGGTGACCGACGACTGGGGGGTGAACAACGCCCGGAACGAGCCGCGCCAGGCAGGCGAAAAATGCCGGGTCTACGTGGGTCCGCTCGACAAACATCAGGCCGAACACGATGTGAAGAAATGGGCTGGTCACAAGGTGGCCAAGATTCCCACCTCGGGCGGCTCATTGACCGCCTTGCCGATCATTGAAACCCTCGAAGGCGAGGTATCTGCGTACATTCCCACCAACGTGATCTCCATCACGGATGGACAGATCTATCTGCAGCCCGACCTGTTCTACGCGGGCGTGCGTCCCGCGGTCGACGTGGGTATCAGCGTGTCGCGTGTCGGTGGCAAGGCACAGATTCCCGCCATGAAGACGATCGCCGGTGGGCTGCGCCTGGACCTGGCGAGCTTCCGTGAACTGGAAGCGTTCGCTCAGCTGGGAACCGAACTGGACAAGGCGACGCAGACGTTGCTGGATCGCGGCTATCGCATGGTCGAAATCCTCAAACAACCGCAGTACAGGCCGATGAACGTGATCGACCAGGTCATGATCATCTTTGCGGGGACCAAGGGCTACCTGGACAAGGTGCCGCGTAACCAGGTGGCCGCCTGGGAAGCGCAGTTCCTGCGCTTCATGAAGGAACGCAAGAGCGACGTGCGCGACACCCTGGTTCGGTCGCGCAAGTTGTCCCCAGAGGTGGAATCGCAACTGAAGGCGGCGATCGAGGCGTTCCAGCCACAATTCAAGCCGGGGATGTAATCCTGCTCGAAGAATTGGTCCGATTGGTCCCGAGCGAACGAGTTGGGCGAGCACCATGGCAAAAACAAGAGCGATCGTTAAGCGCCGGAAAGCGATCCGAAATATCCGCAAGATCACCCGGACGATGGAGTTGATCGCCGCGGCGCGCTTCAAGAAGGCCCTGGATCGTGCCGTGCAGGCGGACGCCTACACCCGCAAGATCGCTGAACTGGCCGCCGACCTGAGCGCCACGGTGACCAATATCCAGCATCCGTTGCTGGAGAAACGAGCGGAGGTGAAGAACGCCGTTTTGCTGGTGCTTTCCTCGAATCGCGGACTTTGCGGCGGGTACAACACCAGTATCCTGCGCGAAGCCACCCAGCGGATCGCACAGATGAAGCAGGAGCACACCAACCTCAAGCTGGAACTCTCGGGGAAACGCGCCATCGCCTACTTCCGGTATCAAGGGGCCAGGCCCGACGCGACCTACACCAAGTTTGAGGATCGGCCGGCCTACAACGACGTGGAGGAGATCGCCAACCGCTATCTTGAGCTTTACACCAGCGGGAAGGTGGATCGCGTCGATGTGGCCTACATGAAGTTCCAGAACGTCGCGCGACAAGCGCCGGTGGTGGAAACCCTTCTCCCGCTTGCCAGCCTGGCGCCTGAACCCACCAAAAAGATCGTCGAGGCCAAACCCCAGAAGACCGTGGAGTACGAGTTTCTCCCGGATCCCCAGGAGATCCTGCAAGTACTCCTGCCTGAGTCGTTCAAGGTGCGGTTTTTCAAGTGTTTTCTTGATTCGGCGGTGAGCGAACAGATTGCTCGGCGCGTCACCATGAAGGCCGCGACCGAGAACGCCGACGAGATGATCAAGTCCATCTCCTCGGAATACAACCGAGCCCGCCAGGCGCAAATTACCAAGGAAATCGCCGAGGTGATCGGTGGTGCCGAGGCGTTGAAATAAGCGAGTCTGGGCGGGAAGATTGCCAACCTGGCGGTGGCGAGCCTGCAACAACGGACCGAAACCGAGCACACGATTCGAGATTGTGGAGAGTTCCCATGGTTTCCGCGAGCAGCAACGGCCAGCACATCGGTCGCATTGTGCAGGTCATCGGCTCGACCTTTGACGCTGAGTTTGAAGAGGGGCACCTTCCCGAAATCTACAATGCGCTCAAGATCGAGACGAGCACCAAGGGCATCGAACTGCGACTTACCGGCGAGGTGCAACAACACCTGGGCGGAAATCGTGTTCGCTGCGTGGCGCTGGGTTCCACGGACGGGCTGGTGCGTGGCACTCCCGTGCTTGACACGGGTCGTCCCGTGGCGGTGCCGGTGGGAAAAGAAACGCTGGGACGTGTCTTTAACCTGCTCGGCGACCCGATTGATGGACGCGGTCCGGTAGGTGCCACGGAAACTCGCCCGATTCACCGGGCGCCCCCTGCCCTGTCCGAATTGTCTCCCAAGACGGAGGTGTTCGAGACCGGCATCAAGGTGATCGATCTTCTCACCCCGCTGGTGCGTGGCGGCAAGGCTGGACTGTTCGGCGGAGCCGGACTGGGCAAGACGGTGATCCTCACCGAGTTGATTGCTCGTATCGCCAGCCAGCACGGTGGGTTTTCGGTGTTCGCCGGAGTCGGGGAACGTACCCGTGAGGGGAATGATCTCTGGCTGGAAATGCAGGAAACCAAGATCGGCAAATCGGATCGCTCGGTCATCACGCAGACGGCGATGGTCTTCGGCCAGATGAACGAACCGCCAGGAGCCCGTCTGCGCGTGGCCCTGACCGCGTTGACAATGTGCGAATGGTTCCGGGACAGCACTGGTGCCGATACCCTGCTCTTTGTGGACAACATTTTCCGATTCTCCCAGGCAGGCTCCGAGGTGTCCGCTCTGCTCGGTCGTATGCCCAGCGCTGTGGGTTATCAGCCCACGCTGGCCACGGAGATGGGTGAATTGCAGGAACGCATCACCAGTACCACGCGCGGTGCCATCACCAGCGTGCAGGCGGTCTACGTGCCGGCGGACGATCCCACCGACCCCGCGCCGGCGAATGCCTTCCAGCACCTGGATGCGTTCATCTACCTGGAACGGCGTATCTCAGAGAAGGGGATCTATCCGGCGGTCGATCCGTTGGCTTCTTACAGCAACGTGCTTGATCCGCAATATGTGGGGGAGGAGCACTACGCGGTGGCCCGTCGGGTGCAACAGATTCTCCAACGCTACCGCGAACTCCAGGACATCATTGCCATCCTTGGCGTGGAAGAGTTGAGCGAGGAAGACAAGCAGGTGGTGTCACGCGCCCGGCGTATTGAGCGCTTCCTTTCACAGCCATTCATCGTCGCCGAGGCGTTCACCAACCGCCCCGGAAAGGTCACCCCGCTCAAGGAAACGATCCGCAGTTTCAAAGAACTGTGCGAAGGGAAGTGGGATCATCTGCCGGAGGGGGCGTTCCTCTACGTGGGTGCCATCGAGGAGGCCGCGGAACAGGCCAAGAAGATGGAAGGGGCGTAAGCCATGGCCGATCCGATCGTCTTTGGCCTGCAGTGTGTGGTGGTTACGCCCGAACGCGCCTTGCTCGATGAGAAGGCAGATTTCGTGGCGTTGCCGCTCTACGATGGCGAACTGGGCGTGCTCCCCGGCCGCGCTCCACTGGTCGGCCAGCTTGGCTATGGAGAACTGCGCATTCGCTACGGCGGGCGGACCAGCCACTACTTCATCGATGGCGGATTTGTTCAGATCCGCAACGATGTGATCACCGTCTTGACCGGGCGCGCCATCAAGGTGGAGGAAATCGACATCACCTCGGCCAAGGAAACCCTCCTGACAGCGATTCGCACGATCGCCATCACCCCGGAGAAGCAGGAGGCCTTGCAGAAAACCCAGGAGCGCGCACGCAGTCAGATCCGCATGGTGGAGCGGCTCCGTCAACAAGGCTGAACGAGAGCGCACCACTTCACTACAGCCGATCTCGACCCTATCCCGCGTGACAGGGTCGAGGTCGGCTGTGCTCATTGGGCAGATTTCCCCACCGGAGCGGTGTAGTCGCCGCGGAAGAATCCCGAATCCTTTGGCGGAGCGTAGACAATCTGGATATCAGGGGTCTCCAAGCGCTGCTGTTTCTTGATCCGCGATTCGAGGGCGACCTCGAGAATACTTCCGGTGAGGAGGGTGCGTTCGACCGGTGTGGGGGCCTGCCCTGTGGCCAGAAAACCCTCGATGCGAGCGGACAGCGCCTCCAGAAATGCCGCTCCCGGAGGCGGTGGGAGATAAAAGAGCGTGGAAACCGGGTTTTTCTGACCGTCGATCCGAGCGGCAAAGGTCGTGTCATCGACGTGGCCATTGAGGAGCAGGACGGTAGCGCGGAGGCCATCGCGATATTCGAGGAGAAAGGCGATCGGTCCGCGCAGAAAACTTGGTCGACCGGGAGGAGGAGTGAAATCGCGGCAGTTGTCCTTGATGTTGCCTACATTGCGCGAGGGACTGCGCCCCAGCGCGTGTTCCAGCAACTCCCATGACCACTTTCCCGCGTCGGCGGCTTTCCAGACTGCCTCTCCTTCCAGGCAGGTGACGGCCTTCACCCCCTGCTCTTTCTGAGTGCGGCGTTCCACCATGCATTGCAGCGCTTCCAGGGCGTGAATGCCAAAGATCTCGATTTCGCCGCGCGAGACAACCAACGCTTCGGTGATCCTTGCGCCAAGGGGGAGTTCGAGTTCCGGCCGTCTCCAGGTGAGGGGCAGACTGCTCCCGGCATAAAGCGGGATGCTGCGTTTGCGCGCGGTTGCAACCATCTCTCGCGCGAGCTGGCGATCGTACGAGAGGTGCTTGTCGCAAAAGACAGGCACCGAACGTTTGGACTTGTCAAAGACAGCCACAATTTTTTGGAATAATTCGTATCGCGGATAGAGCTTTTGCAATTTCTCGTTGTAGGGGTAATCCCCATGTTCACCGATGAGGAGCACGCCGTCGACAGCCAGCCGATCTCCCCCAAGGGTGAGTGCCTGGTCGACAGTGGAGAAGAGGGGAACTCCGTAGCGGCGAGAGTGGAGTTTGCTCAGGTCTCCTTCCCTGTGCTGTTCGACGAACATCCCCGCCAGGGCAAAGTCGGGATAATGCATCTTCCCTTCCCGCAGATAGCCGTGCAGAAAGCGACCTGCGAGGTGGTAGGCGTGGGAGAGGTAGTAGTAGGCGGTGGTCACGAGCGCGAGCTTCTTCCGGGGTGCCTGGGGGCGTGGAGGTGGCAGACTGCGCGGCATGTCCCCCGCGGAGGCACCCCCGGCAGCGCTGACGAGAAGTGACGTGGCGGAATGCAGAAAATGGCGGCGCGACCATCCACTCGAGAAAGCAGGCATGATTCCTCCTTGTTTTCGACGAAGAAGTACGGGATGATGCTGCCCAGGAGGCCGCATCTGTCGAAAAGCGAACTATAATTGTGGGAAGTGTACCGTGGACAGATCGCCTAGTCACGGCCGTCCCAGGAGTTTCCTCCGAATCATGTTTGCACGCATCGCAGATCTGTGGCGAACCCTTCGTGGCAAGCCGGGAACCTCCACTCCCGCTCCGACCGCCGAGGAAGAACGGCGTGTGTGGGTCCGCCATCCCTGTGCCATGCAAACCACCCTCAAGCCCATGAGCAATGGGGTGAATACACGGCTCCTGGCCGAGGTACGCAATGTTTCCCGGGGTGGGCTGAGCCTGGTTGTTCAGCATCCCTTTGTGCCCGGGGACATGGTAAGCATCGATCTCCCCACGACCGGCAACGGTGCCAGGGAGAGCGTGCTGGCCTGTGTGGTTCACGCGCAGGCAGAGGGGAAGGGAGAATGGATCCTGGGGTGCACATTCTCTGAAGAATTAACCGATGGAATGATGCGTGCCCTGGGCGCAAGCCAGGAACGTGCCACCGACGCGGAACAGCGGAGCTGGGTGCGCTTCACCTGCCGCGTGAATGCACGTTACCAGCGTCCGGAAGAGATTGGTATCAGCTCTCACCCTGCCGAGGTCGTCAACATCTCCGCGACAGGGATTGCCTTGCTCGTGGATGAGGCAGCCCAAACCGGAGAGTTGCTCACCCTGACGCTCAGCAACGATG
>JAKOSN010000347.1 GCA_029777335.1 Planctomycetota bacterium | reverse complement strand
GACACCTCCGCCCGCCACGCGCACCCCCGTGGGATGCTCCGGGTCGCGCACAAACCCGTCGCTCTGGAAGTAGGTGTAATTCACCATGTAGTAGTTATCCAACCCCAGCGCCGTGTTGGGCTGATACAGCCGCCCCGTACCGTTGAACGGTTGGAGGTTCAGCACCATGTCGTTAAACCCATACATGGTGCGCGCCAGACTGTGGCCACGAACGCCCGATCCCGTCCCGGTCGAATTGTCGGGAGCGTCGTAAATCAACTGCCCCAGAGCCCAGTTGACGAACGCATTCATCAGGCCAGGATCCTCGCCCGGGCGTTTGTATCCGCCGGGGCCGGAGCCCCCTCCTCCGCCACCCGGAGGCGTGGGAGGAACACCGTTGCGAAAACGTTCAAAGTCGGTTTCACGCCAGAAGCGCGAACTGACGGCCTGAGACTGTGCGTAGAACACAAAGCTGATGCCAACGATCGCAAAGAGCGTTAGCATCGCCAATACCACCATCAGGATGACTGCCGGCCGGGTGGTCGTCGGCATCTGGCGGGGTCGGTACATCATAACGCAACTCCTCGAGCCGCTCGGATTGGTTCTCGCTGCCGGACGGGCGGCAAGGGGTCAGAGATTCCGGGTAGATTCAGCAGCCCCACGCCTGACATTTCCAGACGCGGGGGGATGATGCTCAAAGTTCCTCGATCACCGTGATCTGCCGCGACGTCTGCGACTTGAAGTCCCAGATGCGAATGGTGACCTTGATCCCACGCAATTGAATGTTCGGAGAGTACGGCGCTGCGGGGCGCAGAATCGAATTATCCGTGGTGTCATAGACGTAGTTGCCGGCTACAGTCGCCGAGGGGACGAAGGCGGAAATCGGCTCAAAATCGGGGTGCCCGGGGCGAAGCACCTGAACCTCGAAGGAGACCACATCGGTCAGCACCAGGTCGTCGCCCACCCACGTGGGATCCTCTCCCGCCGCCAAACCCAGAGGAATCGGCTGACAGGTGCGATTGGCCGGGACGGCGACGTCGGCCAGATCGTTGGCCACCAGCGTTGCCCCGACCGGCCGGACACTGACCTCGGCGTAAGCTCCCAGCTGCGTCGCGGGGATGGCACTGTTATTGAACGCCGCCTTGTCAAAGGGGAGGAGTCGTTGGCGCCGCTGGAGCGAATAAAGCGGCGTCGTCCCCGCCGTTTCCCCCGTCGGATAGAGAAACCACATGACCTCGGCGGCGTTGCTGATCGCCTGATTGGCTTGCTGGTAGGCCACGGGTCCCTGCGACGTCAAGGGAGAGGCCACATTCAGTCGCGCCGTTAACCAGTCTTCCCGGCGTCCACGATCAATGTCATGTGCCAGCGGACGCACCGTGAACGAGAGCCGATGATCCACGGCACGAAAACACATCTGGCCGTCGGTGTCGTACCCTTCAAACGGATAGTTCGCCCCGCCTGGAGCACTGCCCTGATCGATGCGGAAAAACCCACCCTGGATGTTGGAGGGGAAGGCGCCTCCCGGGGTCGTACTCAGAGCGCTGATCTTCTGATCCTGGTCAAAGTGGCGCGACAGCAGATCGCGTCGCAACGGAGCCGCCGCCACCCGTAGCCGCTCCTGCAGATCCCCCACTGCCTTCAGGGCGCGAAATCCATCCAGGCCGGCCACAAAGGCTTCGGAGAGGATCGCCATGATCAGCACGATCAACGCCATGGCGACCAGCAGTTCCACGATGGTGAAGCCCTGGCGTTTGTTCATGGTGCTCGTTCTCCCACGCTCCCGCCTGTCGGTGTTCATCTCTGGTCCCCCTCCGCCGTGGGTTAGTTGTTCCACCAACTCTCGGTGGGATAGACCTCGACCACATTATCCAGCACCGCGATCGTGCCCGGCCGATCGTACCCCTTCCCCGTCAGGCGCCCCTGAACCTCCACATCCATGCTGGTGGCACTGGTTTCGTTGATGTTGATCACTCGATAGAAGTAGTTGCCCCGGTCATACGGGTGTTGCGTGGCCGGATCGGGGATGTAGGTAACATCCAGAATCCACCCCCCCACCTTGACGTTTGGCTTGTCCTGCGTGGGCAGCCACGTCAAGCTCACCACATTGGACACGGGATCGAAGCCGGCGCTGTACAGATTCTCGCCGGTGTTGGGAACCAGCGTCCGCCCCTGGTAGATGACCACCTTCAACGGGACATTGGTGGTGGTGGAGCTATCCGGCATGCGCAGCAGATACGCCCAGGAAAACTTGATTTCGCGTTCCACCGAGCCGAGCGCCGACGTGTCGGGCACCCCCTGGGCGGGAGCGTCCTTGCCGTAGAACAGGACATCGTCCTGCAAGGTGGTCCAGCGAAACAATCGCCAATCAGGACAGTTCCCCGGCGTGAGGAAGTCGATGGTGCGACGCGGAATCGTCCCGGGCTGACCACCCACCCACGCCTGTGCGT
>JAKOSN010000346.1 GCA_029777335.1 Planctomycetota bacterium | reverse complement strand
TGGTAGACGAGCATCCCCATCTCGTCGTTGATGCGCTGAAAATTCTCGGCGTCGGAGCGCGCCTCCAGATTGTCCAGCGCTTGCTCCAACCAGAACTCACCGGGTTCTCCCGATTTTTCAAGCTGGTCCACGTTCACGAATGCCATCGCCTGCGGATAATCGACCACCAGGTTGATCGTGAGCCCTGTCTCGTCCAGCGGAGCCGACCAGACCGAGGGCCCCTGACGTAAGGGGCCAAACGGTTGCCCGATGCGCACCAGCAAGCGATGGGCGACATCGAGCAAATCGATCTCCTTGAGATCATCGAACTGACGCACGTCCACACGCTGAAGAAACCCGGTGATCAACTCCACCCATTCAGTCGGTTCCACCTGCTGAGCCCGCCGAAAGAGATTGCCCAGGCCAATGCTCTGCTCCTCGCCGTCGCTATCAACCAGGTTGACGCGCTCGGTGCGCCAACCAACGATGTGCCATCCCAGGTTCTGGACTGCGGTGCGAAATGCCTGAAGAAACTCCTCCGGGAAACGGCGCGGTGGAGGCGATTCCTGCTCCGGCGGGTGCTGGTCCTGTGACATGATGGATTCCTCCCTCGTCGTTGCTGGTTGCTCCAGGTGAAGGGACGGGGCAAGCAGCGGGGCAGCGCACAACAGGAGATGATGAATCACGGCTTCAGCCAGCGGTCGAGCCAGTCATAAGCGACCTTGCGTGCCCCGGGCGGAAAGTCGTGTTTGCAGTTGGGATAGTTGGCGCTCAGTTTCTCCTTCGCTCCAAGCAATTCGTAGACCGGCTGAGCGGCGCGGATGCAATCCTTCACTCCGGTCAGGTCAAAGTTGTCATCCTCTTGCGGAGCGCTGGCAAGGAAGGCGCGCGGCGCCAGGGCTGCTATGACCTCGGGAAAATCAAACGGCATCTTCTCGGGTTTGGACTCATAGACACTGGCGATCAAGGGCATGTAGCGAGCACTGGTCCAACCCTTGAGATTCCCGTTGTAATAGCGAGGAAAACTGGTGAACCCCGCATTGGACACACAGGCCTGGAGACGGGTATCAAAGGCCGCAGTGAACAGGGTGTTGTGCCCGCCCAGCGAATGTCCCATGCAGCCGATGCGTTCGGGATCGACCTCGGGGAGTGCCTGGAGTAGATCCACGGCGCGCATGTTATTCCAGATTGCCTTCATGCTGCCGCTTTTGAAACTGCTCCTGGCGAAATCATAGGGATAGTCGCCGAAGCTGGGGTAATCCGGCGCCAGGGTCACATAGCCGCGATTGACCAGATGGACCGCGTAATGCAAATTCGCGCGTCCGCCCAACCCCGCGGGCTCGCCCTTGCCAATCCCCACCGTCTGATGCAGGCAGAGGATGGCGGGGCGTTTGCCCTTGCGGTCTTTGGGGAGGAGCAGATAGGCCGGGACCCGCTCTCCCCTGGCGACGGCGTAGGTGAGCTTTTTCCGCACATGGCTACCACAATCGACCGTTTCGGTGATGGTGACAGCGAGCGGCACCTTGTGGGAGGCGTCGGGAAGCGGACCCATCACGCGCTGCATGTTGGCCAGGATGTGCGCCCGGCGTTTGCTCCACTCCTCCGCCGAGCGCACCGGGTGTTCCTTTCCCTGGGCATCGCGCACCACCAGCAGCCGTGCCTTGTCGGGGTAGAACGGTGGATCCGCGGCGCGGCTGGCGGTGCTTCTGACACCGGAGAGCCCGACCACGAGGGAGGCGAACAGAACGAACCACGGCTTGCCCATCACTATTTCCCCCGGGTGCCGATGCAGTAGAGATAGCGCTGCGAGCGCAGATAGAGCTTGCCGTCGGCAATGGCGGGCGAGGCGCCAAAATCGAGTTCGGTTTGCTCGCCGTCGAGTTTGTTTCGCCCCACAATGTTCAGCTTGCGCCCCGGTTCGATCACAAGCGTTTCGCCATCGTCCATCAAGAAGAGAAGTTTGCCCTGAAGCGCAACGGGCGAGCCGAGCGATTTGGCGTTCCCGAGTCGTTCGTTGAACACCACCTTCCCTGTTTTGCTGTCGTAACAGGTGAGAAAGCCCTTGTTGTCGGCGGCGTAGAGGAGATCGTTCCACAGGATCTGCGAGGAGCAATCGCGATGTCCCTTGCCGCGCTCGATCTGCCAGACGACGTGGGTTTTGGTGACATCTCCCACGCCCCCCAGCTTGATCGCCTGAACCGGGCCAGGGCGTCCCGAGGGAGCGAAGAGGGTGGTGGCGTTGGAGACCGGGATCATCTCTCCAAAGCGCGCCTGGTCGCGCGGATCGGTG
>JAKOSN010000070.1 GCA_029777335.1 Planctomycetota bacterium | reverse complement strand
TCGCTGCCCTGGACCAGCGCACTCCCAGCGCGGCGGTGCTGGCAGCGCCCCTCTTTCCTCCCGGGTATGACTTTTTGCGCGTGGAGTGGGAACAGGCTGCCTGGCACCATCCGGGCGCTCTCCAGGCGGAGTGCAACGCCAAGGTCCAACTGTTACGCTGGCGCTTGCATACCACCCTGGCCAGTCTCACGGATTCCCTCCCCCATGCCTATGAAGCGGTCCTGGCTCGCCCCGATCTCCCCACTTCCCAGGCTGAGCTGGGTTGTGCCCTCGGTCGCGCTGGCCAGGCGCATCTGGCCGCCACCCATCTGCGCCTGGCGGTTGCCGCCAATCCCTTCGATGCTGCCGCGGCCCGCGCCTGTTTTCAGGCATTGAGCGAGGCCGGCGCGGTCTAACCAGCGCGTCAACTGGCCCGTGACCGCCGCTTGCTGCTGGAGGCCTCCCACCCAAAGCTGGTCCCGCCCGAGGCGTGGTTCCTCGACGCCCCTCCCACGGGCGCGGAACTCGCTTCGATCGTGATCGTCTGCTGCAATGCCCTGGACTACACCCGCGCCTGTGTGGCCAATGTCCTCCGTCACAGTCGCCCTCCCTATGAATTGATCGTCGTCGACAATGGCTCCCACGATGAGACCCCCGCCTTCCTGGAACAACTGCGCCAGCAGCCAGGACCCAGCCGTTTGGTGGTGCTGCGCAATGACAGCAATCGTGGGTATGCGGTGGGGATCAACCAGGGCCTGGCCCACTGCCGGGGCCGTTTCCTGGTGCTGCTCAACAACGATTGCGTGGTCACCCCCGGCTGGCTGGAGGGACTCATCGGTTGGAGTCTGCAGCGCTGGCCCCGTGTCGGTCTCGTCGGCCCCCGCTCCAATGGCGCGCCGGCTCCGCAGTTCCTGCGCCACAAGCTAGCTTACCGAGTGGTCCAGTTTTCGGGGTCCACTAGATCCGCTTGGGCACCGAGTTGCATGATTGGTACGGTTGTAGTGAATATCTGGACCGTGTGGCTCCGATAGGAAACAACGGAAAGGCTCTTTCGTGGTGTGGGAATGCAAGATGAAAGACAGATCAGCACCATCATGGCGACGGAAAATGGGATGTGTGCTTGTGCTGCTCACCGCTTCACACCCGGGGTGTTCGCTGGAAACCCGCCACGCACAGTCACTTGCAGCCGAGCCTTTCCCACAGCAGAGGAACCCCCTGGTGCACGCAACCGTGGCCAATCAACCCCCTGGATCGGTGCAGGCAGGGACAAACCAAATTGCCCTGTGCGGTGCCGCAACCTCCTCGACCGACGAGGCAACGGCGCTTTCCTCGTTTTTCCAGAGTCCCCACACTGCCGAGGAGTTGGTGACCCTGGCGATGCAACGTCACCCCGAAATTCGTGCCGCCGCTCGCCAGGTGGCTGCTGAGGGGCAGACGATCCCCCAGGTTACCGCCCTTCCCGATCCGGTTCTGAGCAACATCTGGTGGCCGATCACCGATCACAGTCCCCAGACCGCCTCTGGACGCATGCCCTACACGATGAGCCTGACTCAGCGCTTTCCCTGGTGTGGGAAACTGCAACTACGCGGAGAGGTCGCCGATCTGGAAACCCAGATGGCGATCACGCGGTTGGCGCAGGTGCAATTGCGCATTGCCGAGGCTGTCAAACAGTCTTATTACGAAATGTTCTTTGATCAGAAAGCATTGCGCATCACCCAGGAGAGTGACAAGCTCCTGACACTGTATGTCAAGGTAGCGGAGGCTCGCTACAAGGTGGGGCAGGTGAGCCAGCAGGACGTCCTGCGTATCCAGGTGGAACAACGGCGGATTCGCGATCAGTTAATCACCTTCCAACGCGAGAATGGGGTGGCGCAGGCCGATCTCACTCGACTGCTAGCGATTTCCCCAGAGATCGAGCTAAAAACTGGAGCTTCACTGAACTTGCCTTCTGTACCTCAGCAAATCGAGCAACTGTACAACCTGGCCATCGCCCAGCGACCGGAGTTGCGAGAACGGCTGCTGGCCATCGTCCGAGATGAACGCAAGGTTGACCTGGCCAAGCTGGAGTACTACCCAGACGTGATGGTGGGGTTCAACTGGCAAGTGATGACCAGCGGGGCGTCACTGGCGCGAACCGCCGATGGCAAGGATAACCTGGGGTTGACCGTTTCGGTAAACCTGCCCATCTGGAAGGAACGGTTGCAGGCAGGGGTGGCGGAAGCACGAGAGCGAACAGCTGCCAGCGCTGCGCGGTACGACTCCGAACGCGACGAGACCATGCGCCAGGTGCGCCGACTAACCATCCAGGCACGCGCTCTGGAAGAGCAGATCAAACTCTTCCGCGACGACATTCTCCCCAAGGCAGAGCAGACCCTGCAGGTGTCGGCAGCAGATTACCGCGTTGGGAAGGTGAGCGTTCTCCAGCTTCTGGATAACTGGGGGCAGTTGCTACGCTTTCAGATCCAGCTCGCACGGTTGGAGTCTTCGCTCGGCCAGGTGCTGGCCAGTTTGGAACGTGTTCTGGGGCAGCTGATTACGAGCGACCCAGTACAGCAAACCAGGCCAGAAGGTGCCATGAAAGGCAATGCGCCAATGTCCCATGAAGGAAGACAGCGACCAGTCACCCCGCAGTGAGACACAACCAGGGGGTCTGCACGAGGCGGTCTCGAACTGTGACAGGGGTTTTTGGGATCCTCGTTTTGGCTCCGGCACCATTGCGGATCACCCCTGCGGTAGCGATGAGGAGACTGCGGCTTCCTGGTTCATTCGCCGTCGCACTTCCCAGCGCTTGTAGAAGTAAAAGATCACCGGGTAGATCAGCAACTCCATGAGAAAACTGGTGAGCAGCCCACCAATCATTGGAGCGGCCATCCGTTTCATGGTATCAGAACCGGTTTCACTTCCGATCATGATTGGAACGAGGCCCATCATGGCAGCCATGACCGTCATCATCTTGGGACGAATGCGCTTGACTGCGCCATCGTGGATGGCCAGTTCCAGATCATGCAGGGTGTGGAGTCGACCCTCGCGCTCAAACTTGTGGTAGGAGAGGTCGAGGTAGAGAAGCATGACTGCCCCGGTCTCGGCGTCCAGCCCTGCCAGAGCGATCAAGCCGACCCAAACCGCGAGGCTGAGGTGATAGCCGAGCAAATACAAAAACCAGATGGCACCCACCAAGCTAAAAGGCACCGCCAGCAGAATGACCACTGTGCGGAACGGACTGCGCGTGCTCAGATACAACAGGAAGATGATCAGCACCAGAGTCACCGGGACCACAAGCATCAATCGCTGATTGGCCTCCTGCATATATTCGTACTGGCCACTCCAAACCACGCTGTACCCAGCGGGAAAGTCTGGCTGGTCGATAATGGTTTTCTGGATATGCTCCTGTGCTGTCTGGACATAGCCGCCAATATCACTCGTGGAGACATCGACATAGATCCAGGCGTTGGGCTTGGCCTGTTCGCTCCGGATAACGGGAGGTCCCGTGTGAACAGAAAGCTCCGCTACCTGTTCGATTGGAACCTGTGCCCCGGTAGGTGTGGCGATCAGCGTTCGCCGTAACTTGGTCAGATTATCGCGCAGTTCGGAAGGGTAGCGCACGTTGACTGGGTAGCGTTCCAGACCCTCCACAGTCCGGGTGACATTACTCCCTCCAAGGGCGGTCAGGATCACTTCCTGCACATCCTCCACGGTCATGCCGTAGCGAGCAGCCTCTGGGCGTTTGATCGTGAAGTCAATGTAATAGCCTCCCACGGTTTTCTCTGAGTAGACGCTGACGGTGTGAGGGAGGGTACGTAACTGTGTAGAGATCTTCTCAGCGAGGGTCGCCAGGGTGCCCAGGTCACTCCCAACTACCTTGATACCAACAGGCGTTTTGATGCCCGTGGAGAGCATATCGATACGGGTTTTGATTGGCATTGTCCAGGCGTTGGTGAGACCGGGTAGCTTGACTACATCGTCCAGGCCTGGCACGTGGGTTCCGTCTGGTTCGTTCCAGCCATAGATCAACTCCTGGCTGGTGATGGGACGTGCCTCCGGCCAGACGTAATCGAGTGGAGGTTTGCTCCATTCGGGCAGTCCAGCGAACCAACGAGGGATGTGCCGCTTCCGCCACCGGGACTTATCAGCATGCAGAGAGATCGTTGTCTCCAACATGCTCAAGCCCGCTGGATCGGTCGGTGTATCGGCCCGGCCCGCCTTGCCAAAGACAGTCTTTACTTCAGGGAACGACTTGATCAGCTTATCAGTCTGCTGGAGGAGTTCCCGTGCCTTGGTGGTTGAAATGGAAGGATCCGTGGTAGGCATGTAGAGCAAATCACCCTCTTCGAGTGGGGGCATGAACTCGCTCCCCAGTTGCGAGTAGGGCCACAGGGTGATAAGCAAAACAACAATCGCCAGCAAGAGTGTGAAGGCTTTGCCCCGCATCGCGACCCAGAAGACAGGTTCATACAGGCGCATCAGCACCCGACTGACAGGATTACGTTCCTCGTGAGGCACCCGCCCACGCACGAAGAAATACATCAACACAGGAATAATTGTAATTGAGAGGATGGAAGCAGCACCAATTGCAAAGGTTTTCGTAAACGCAAGAGGTCGAAAGAGACGCCCTGACTGGCCACCAAGGCTAAAAATGGGAAGAAAGCTGACCGTAATCACCAGGAGAGAGAAGAATAACTGCGGGCCGACCTCACGTGCGGCCTCGATGATCAACTGCTGGTGGGAGCGCCCCTGCGGGTCATGCTCCAGGTGCTTGTGGGCATTTTCGATCATGATGACTGCCGAATCGACCATGACTCCAATGGCGAGGGCGATCCCACCCAGTGACATGATATTGGCATTCAACCCGAGAAGGTCCATCAGGATAATGCTGGCAAGAACTCCGGCGGGGAGGACAAAGAGGGCGACGAGAGAACTGCGCAGATGGAGCAGGAAGACCGTGATGATCAGGGCAACGACGATCATCTCTTCCACCAACTTGTGCTTGAGCGTGTCCACCGCACGCTCGATCAGGCCCGAACGATCGTACTCTGCCCGAACATCGACCCCAGGAGGAAGGCCCGACCGCAGTGACTCGATCTTCTTTTTCACCTTCCGGATCACCTGATCGGCGTTCTCACCAAACCGCATCACCACCACACCGGCAGCGACTTCTCCCTCACCATTGGATTCGACGACACCACGGCGAATCTCCGGGCCAACACGGATGATGCGGGCAACGTCGCGGAGGAGGATGGGCGCACCCTCGGGAGTTGTTCCAAGGGACACGCTCGCCAGATCTTTCAGTGCCTGTGCGGTTGCTTTCTCCCCAGTCCCACCTCCTCCAAGATAACCAAGTCCCCGGATCATGTATTCATTCTCAGACATCTCCAGTACTCGTCCGCCAACGTCGCTATTGGAGCGGCCAATCGCTCGACGGACATCCTGAATCGAACGGTTGTACGCGAGCAGCCGGTTGGGATCCACTTCGACCTGATACTGCTTGACAAAGCCGCCAACGCTCGCCACCTCGGAAACACCCTCGACGGCGGTCAGTTCGTAGCGCAGATACCAATCCTGAATGCTGCGCAAACGGGCGAGATCCTGGGCGGCATGCACCAGTGGCTTGCCCGACAAGGGACAGTTCCCTGGCTGGGAAAAAACGCGCACACGCTGGAGTCGTGGACGCACGTCGGCGGGCGCATCCTGAGAGGTCGCATACCAGCGGTCACTGAGCGCATCATGGAGGAGCCCAGTCGGATGGTCGGGACTGTACCAGCCACTGTAAACGGAATACTCATACACCCAGCCAACCCCAGTAGCATCAGGTCCGAGACGGGGGGCCACGCCCGTGGGGAGTTTGTTGGCGACAAAACTGAGATACTCCAGCACCCGGCTTCGCGCCCAGTAGATATCGGTGCCATCCTCGAAGATGATGTAAACAAACGAATAGCCAAAGAAAGAGTACCCACGTACGACTTTCGCCCGTGGAACTGCGAGCATGGTTGTGGTGAGTGGATAGGTGACTTGATCTTCCACCACCTGGGGGGCCTGGCCGGGATATTCCGTGAAGACGATCACCTGTACATCGGAGAGATCCGGGATCGCATCGAGTCGGATGGTGTAGATCGCGTAGAGCCCTCCCACGAGCAAAACCAGCGTGGCAAGAAGGACCATGTAACGGTTCTTCACCGAGAACTCGATGATGCGGCCAATCATGGGGACGCTCCGGGTGGGAGAAGGTCGCTGTCAGTGGTGATGACTCTGGGGAGGGGTGCTGCCGGAGCGCTCGGTTGTCGCGCCCAGTGTCAGCATCCGCAGATTCGCCTCCTTCACCTTCCGCTCACTCTCCAGTTGAAACTGGCCAGAGACGACAATTTCCTCGTGTTCCTTCAATCCAGAGAGCACCTGGAGTTGCCCTCCCTCGGCATCTTCTCCAAGGACCACTTCCCGTGGTTCGAACGTACCAGGTCGAACGAGAGCAAACGCACGACCAACACGTCGCGAAATGCCGTTGATCATCTTCTGCTGCCCTGTGTAAATGACCGCGTCGAGAGGAACGAGCAGTTGGTTCCCTTCTGGCTGAGTAGCGATCTCCACGTTGGCATACATCCCAGGCTTGAGCTTGAGATCCAGGTTTGGAAACTCCAGCCGAACGAGGATCTGTCGTGTCTTTGGGTCGACACTGGGATAGATGTAAACCACCTTGCCGTTGAGGTGCTTTCCCGGTTGGAAAGGCAAGGTGAGATGTGCCTCCTGGCCGACCTGGACCCACGGAAGCTGGAATTCGTAGATGGCGACCTGGACCCACATCCGGCGCAGATCGGCGAGCCGATAGAAGAGAGTGCCCGCCTTCATGTACATTCCCTGGAACACTGGTTTGTTTATCACCCACCCGTCAACGGGAGAAACAAAACTGATCGCCTTCCTGGCACGTCCCTGACGACGGATGGCGGCGATCTCGTTCGCCGGCACATCCCAGTAGCGCAATCGGTCTTCCGCTCGGATGATTGGGTTTGTGCCCGTGGCACCCATGTCCACACCTTTCAAGGAGAGAGAGAGGAGGTATTCCTCCTGGGCACTTACCAGTTCAGGGGAGTAGAAGGAGAAGAGGGGATCGTCTTTCTTGACCCGCTGCCCAACCTGGTCAACCTTCAACTCCTCAACCCAACCGCTGACCTTGAGAGTGATATCGTGGAGCAATGGTTCGGCGTAATCCACCTGGCCGAGGGAGCGAACCATCCGCTCGGATGTTCCCTTGACCACGGGAGCAGTTCGCAGCCCCATGTTACGCATCGTCTGATGATCCAGGGTGATCAACTTCTCCTTTCCCAGTTCGTCCTTGTACACCGGGATGAGATCCATCCCCATTGGATCTTGCCCAGGGCGTGGAGAGACGAAGTTGGGGATCATCGACGATTTCCAGAATGCCACTGGTCGGCCAGCGGCGTTCCCTTCCGTTCCTTGAGCGAGCGCCATCTGGTGCATTCCAAGTCGATGGGCGAGTGAGGGAGGGAGGTGGGGGAGGAGCCCCACCTTCAGCACCATTCCCATCCCGACACCGATGCCTCCCAGCAGCAGGAGTTTCAGCACCAGACGAATTCCACGAATGAGATGGGTGAACATGGATAGAATCCTTTAGTCAATCGGGATGATGGTGCCTGTGCCCTTTCATCCCTGGCAGCTTCTGTTCTGGTGCGGACATCTTCATCACTGGTGGTACGGGGAGGAACTTGGAGTTGATGAGTCGTAATCGACTCTCGCTATCCAGGAGAAACGCTGGTGTCAGCACCACCCGCTCCCCAGCACGAAGTCCGGTGAGTACCTCAAGACGGTTCCCATCCAGTTCCATCCCGGTCCGGATCTCCCGTGGTTGGAAGGTTCTTGTGGAGGTAACGACATAAACTAGTTCGCGCATCCCCGTATCAAGAACTGCCTGGCGCGGAAGGCTTAATCCGTTACCCATGCGATGCGGCTCCAGTGCCACGTTGGTAAACATGTCGGGCTTGAGGAGAAGGTCGGGATTGGTGAATTCGAGGCGCACCTTGACCGCCCGGGTGGTTGGTTCCAGGTACGGGTAGATGTAGACGACTTTCCCAGCGAAAGTTCGCCCAGGCAGATCAGGCACGGTCAGGCTCGCCTTCTGCCCCAGGTAGACGCAATGGATCTGGTCGGGATAGGCATAGGCGTAGACCCACACCCGAGAAAGATCGGCGAGGCGATAGAGCATCTCCCCAGCAGCAACGTACTTTCCCTCGACGGCCCGGCGAGTCAGGACGATGCCCGTGGTTGGGGAGCGAAAGGCAATTCGTTTCCGCACCTGCCTGGTGCGCTCAATCGCCTCGATTTGATCAGGGCTCACATCCCAGTAACGTAGCCGCTGCCGTGCGAGTTGGACGTTCTCCTCCGCGTCCGCTCGAGTACTGGGAACCGCTCGCGACAGGCTTTCCAGGCTACTGATCAGTTCTTGCTGACTGGCGACCAGTTGCGGTGCATACACCTCAACCAGCAGATCGCCCTTCTTCACAGGTTGCCCCTGATAATCGACTGCAAGCTTCTCCAACCATGCGTCCACCTTGAGGGTAATATCATGGATGAGTGGCTCTGCGTAGGTGACGGTGCTGATCGTCTGGATCGTTCGTGCAAGAGGCCCCTCGGTCACTGGGACGCTTGTGTAATCCTGTTCTTCAAGCTGGGGAGCAATGGTAACCGGCACTCGTCTCTCCTGCCCCGCAGAGACGGGTACCAGATCCATTCCCATCGGATCCTTCCCGGGGCGGTCAGAGCGTACACTCGGATCGTGAGGCGAAGTCCAGTACAGAACCTGTCCCTGAGGGGGAGGAGGTGGGATCAGATCCTGAATTGCGCGGACAACGGCGTCTTCATAGCGAACCCCGACCAGCAAGGCTCCGAGGAACAATCCCCCGATGAGCAAACGTGCACCCCAACGCCATGCCCAGCATCGAGTCTCTGGTGCAACAGGAGAAACCGCTCGATTGGCATTTCCTGAATCGGTCATGCTCGGTTCCTTTCGCTGGAATTGGACCAAGCCACGGGAAGGAAGTCCAGAACCAGGACCTGTTCAACCTCCTCCTGGTTCCACCTCCCGTGTGGTTTGCTCAACAAACCTGATCCGGCACGCCTCGGTGCAGAAGTAGAACGTCTGACCGGCATGCTCCCATCGGGCAGGCGCAGTGGCTTTGTTGACCGTCATCCCGCAAACTGGATCGGTCGTTGTATTTTCAGCCTGGTAGGAGGGCGTGGTCTCCAGGCGCAGGTAGGTATCAACGAAGCCAAGAATCTTCTCCTCAACCCATGTCAGGACCTTGGCTTCGTCCACGTCGTGCAGAGCCATCGTGAGAGAGTCTGGTTCGGGAATGGTCGTGAATACGGGCACGATTTTCATCTCGCAGCAAACCTGGATCGTCTGCACGAGACTGTCCCGCGTGATCGATACCTCCAGCGTGGCAGTGCCAGGGAAGCGAACGGTACGTTGAAATTCGTAGACACACGTGTGTCGGCCTTGGAGGGGTTCCGCCTCATGGGCTTTGTCGAAATAGGCTGGAAGTCGTTCCATGCAAGGCTTGATCACTTCACGCATCAAGCGATCCGCCACCATCGTGTAGTGGAGGTGTCGCCTGTCGAACTCACTCATGCTACGTTGGAGTTTCTCCTGTTCCGCACGTTTGGCCGTCTCGTTGAGAGAAAGCCGCTCACGGATTTTTTGATCGAACTCGCTCAAATCTATCATGATCCACCTCCGTCCGGACCTCAGCAGGTTCCAAACAGGTGTCCAGTAGGGCAGGAAGCGGCAAATGGTGCACACCTCCCCTGAACTTGCCCTGGTCAGCTCTTCAACCCTTGGACAACGGGGTGAGGAGTAACCGCCACCTCTCCGTCCAGTTCTCCGCGGCTTTGGGTCGGCGTTTGCGCCTCGGCGATCTGGCGCGCTTTCTGGAGCTTGATCCAGCGAGCGCGTCGCACCCAGTAGAAACGCACCGGAAGAAAGATGTCCACCACCTCATCGGCGATCAGCAGCCCTCCAAGAACAGGGAGGGTCATCGCCGAGAGAATTTCCCCACCAACTCCACTGGCGAACAACATTGGGGCGAGAGCAACGATGGCGACTCCTTCCGTTAGCAACTTGGGACGCAGACGATGCACTGCTCCCTCGATGACCGCTTGCCTGAGTTCCTCCAGGGACTTGATATTCTCCAGTCCGCCGCGCTTGTCGATTGCTTCCCGCAGGTAGACGAGCATGATAATCCCAGTCTCTGTCGCCATTCCAAAGGCGGCGATGTAGCCAACCCAGATAGCCACGCTGAACTCCATCGGCGGAGCATTCCACCCATGAACGATTTTGGGAAAGAGGAACTGGAAGAAGACACCCCCTGCCAGCGCTTCAGGAACTGCCAGCATCATCAACCCAGCATCGGTAACATCCTTGTAGGTCAGGTAGAGGATCAGGAAGATTAGCAGAACCACAGCAGGGAAGATGCCACGAAGAGTCTTTGCGGCGCGCACCTGGTGTTCAAACTCTCCGGACCACTCGACGTGCACACCTTCGGGGAGCTTGACCTTTTCAGCGACCACCCGTTGTGCTTCTTCCACGAAACTGACCACGTCGCGATCTCCCCGCACGTTCAGGGTGACATAGTTGCGCAGGCGGCCATTCTCACTCTTGATCACAGCGGGCCCTTCCACAATCCGAACATCGGCAACCTCGGCCAAAGGAATCTGCAGTGGAGCACGGTCCAAAGGTTGCAATTCCTTGCCCGGGGCCTGCCCTGGCAGGAGAGGTGCGTCAGGCCGTGCGTTCATGCTGCGCCGGCTCACCAATAGCCGCTTCACTGTCTGTTCATCCTGGCGAAATGCTCTCCCATAGCGAACGCGCACTGGAAATCGATCGCGACCCTCCACTGTTTGTGTGATGATCTTACCGCCCAGAGCAACCTCGATGGTGTCCTGAATGTCACCGACGCGCACGCCATAGCGTGCTGCTTTTTGGCGATCAATGGTGATCTCCAGATAACCTTTCCCCATGATCGGTTCGGCAATCACATCCTGAGCACCGCGCACGGGTTTCAATGCCTGCTCAATCTCCTTGCACACCTGATTGATGGTGTCCAGGTCCGGACCAAAAACTTTCACTCCCACCTGGGTTCTCACCCCGGTCGAGAGCATGTCGATGCGATTGGCAATCGGCTGTGTCCAGATATTACTCCAACCGGGAACCTGGAGCACCGTATCCATCTCCTGCAACAGATCTCCCTTTGGTCCCGGCTGTCTCCGCCAGAGAAGCAGTCTGTTGGCAAGGGGCTTTTCCAACTCGCCACGCAACGCGACAAACGGAGCGAGGACAGCGCTGTCGTGCGCCTTGTTGTTGTTGGCGCGAGCTGCTTCCTCTGCAAAACGAGCGAACTCCTTTCCGTGTTCTGCTTTCGAGAGAAGGTCACGTCCCCTGGCAGCCGTGGCGAGCTCTTCCAGCCCGGCCCAGGTAAACGCCTGCACGCCACGGTCAAAGAGTTCCCAGTTGATCTTGTTGTGAATGTGTTCAATCCACTGTTTGGTCCTTTGCTGCTCCACAGCCTGGAGAACGTCTTTGGATAATGTCCTTGGTTCAAGTCCAAGTGTCTCTGCCGCCATTCGCGTCACCTTGCGCAGAGGAGTCTCCGGCAAGGTAATCGCCTCGGCCGGCGAGGTTTTCAGAGTACCGAGCTGTTCCAGACGAGCGATCAGTTTCCTCACGACCAGTTCCACATCCTCCAATGCCGGTCGTTTGGCCAGCCATTGCCCGACCTGGGGGGTCAATTCCGCCGCGAGTTGGTCGATCGTGGTTTCTGCTCTGGTTCTTGAGGGCCACGCGATGGCGCCACTCTGGTCCAGGTGGTGGAGAGTTTCCTGGAGAGCGAACCGCGTGAGGACAGGGCCTAATTCAATCTCGAATTCACGGTAACGCGTTAGGGCCAGAGCGCGCATCGTCTCGTCGAACCTGGTCATGGCTCCCATGGTGGCGTCGTTGATCAGGGCATCCCGATCCTCAGCACTGGCGGATTTCTGGACGTAACCCCGCTGTTCCAGAGTTCCGAGGAGTAACCGCACCTCCTGAGTGGCATCAGCGAACGTGATGGCACGACGAGGCCACAACTCCCTGGGCCGGAAGTTGACGAAGGTCTCCACCATATCCAGAGGCGCTGGATCGGTGGGAGTATCCGCTCGCCCGGCTTTCCCAATTACCGACTCCACCTCGGGAAATTGACGTAGCAGGCCGTCGCGATGTTTGAGATCGTCGGCCGCCTGGGTGACCCCAACCCGTGGGACGGTGATTGGCATATCCATCACTGTCCCCTCGTTCAACGGCGGCATGAACTCCACACCAATCTTGGGGAAGTGCCACCCCCACAACCCCAGCAGTACCAGAGTGAGAAAACCCAACAGTTGCCAGTACCATCCCTTGAGAAAAACCACTGTGAGGAAGATCACGACAAAGAGGACGACGAGGTAACACACCTCCCAGTCGTGGCGCGCTGCGCCCATGCCAAGCACTGCCTGGAGCGGAAACATCCCGGCGGCAAGGATGAGGAGCACGGCAAAGGACCACATTACCAGATTGCGCCTGGGGAGCGCCCACGTCAGAAGCGGCTTGTAAATGTGGATGAAACTGCGCACGATCCAGTTCTCTTCCTCTGAGCGTAGTTTCCCGCGAATGAAGGTCGGGATCAAAGCGGGGACCACGGTCACCGAGATCAGAGCCACCCCCACCATCGCCAGGCTCTTGGTAACCGCCATGGGATGGAAGTATTTCCCCTCTCGGCCGCTCATGGCGAACACCGGGATAAACGAGATCAGGATGATCAGCACCGAGAAGAAGATGGGCCGCCCGACGGTACGACAGGCACGAATGATGATCTCCCGTGTGTCGCCTGTCACTTTCCTGTCTCCAAAGTGCTCTTTCAAATGATGAGTGGAGTTCTCGACCATCACAATGGCCTGATCGACCAGAATCCCGATCGAGATGGTGATTCCAGCCAGCGACATGATGTTCGCCTGGATCTCAAGAATGTTGAGTTTTCTCAGGATCCACATCATCAGGAAGGAGAAGAGGACGGACAACGGCAGAGTGATACAGATGACGAACACACTGCGAAAATGCAGCAGAATGAGGAGAATCGCGATGGCCGCGATCAACATCTCATGCCACATCACCTCGGTGAGTGTGTGGACCGCCCCAGTGATCAACCGTGTCCGGTCGTAGGCGGGCACCACCCGCACCCCTTCCGGAAGAGCCGATTGAAGTTCCTGAATCTTCGCCTTGATGCGCCGGGTAACCGCGAGTGGATTTTCACCGTGGCGCATGATCACTGCCCCACCAACCGCCTCGTTGCCGTCCTTCTCGAACACACTCCGGCGAAACTGCGTCCCAATTTGGACCTTTGCCACATTTTTTACATAGATCGGTATCCCTTGCCGTTCCGTGATGACGGTATCCTCGATGTCGCGCGTGTCGGCGATCCACCCCACGGACCGAACGAGGTACTCGGCATTGTTTTTCTGTACCACGCGTCCACCCACTGCTGCGTTGCTCCGCGCTACTGCCTCATACAACTCCCCCAGGGTGATGCCGTAGGCACGAAGGGCGTTGGGATCCACATCGATCTGATACTCCTTTGGCGTTCCCCCCACGGTTCCCACCTCGGCGACCCCAGGGACCGAGTTGATCTCCGGTCCAACAAAGTATTTTTGCAACGCCCAGCGCCGGCCTGGATCGAGCGTTCCCCCATCCAGGGTGTACCAGAAGATCTGTCCGAGCGCCGTGGCATCGGGAGCGAGGTACGGCACCACGCCTTCGGGAAGGAAGGTACTCGCCAGTGTGAGTCGTTCGAGTACCCGCTGCCGCGCAAAGTAAAAATCCACCTTCTCCTCGAAGATGATGGTGATCATCGAGAAGTTGAATTCCGACGAGGATCGGATCGTTTTCACTCCCGCGAGTCCCTGGAGCTTGAGAGAAAGTGGATAGGTGATCTGATCTTCAATTTCACGAGGGCTTCGGCCCATCCAATCCGTGAACACGATCACCTGGTTTTCGCTCAGATCAGGGATGGCATCCACAGGTGTGTCGAGCACAGCGTAGATCGCCCAAACGCAGAGAATCCCCGCTGCGATCAGCACCAGGAAACGGTTGCGGATGGAGTATTCGATGATTTTCTCGATCATCGCCGCCCCCCTTTCTTCACCCTCTCCGCTGCTGTCTTCGCCTTGAGTTGCTCCACGATTTTCAACGTGGACTCCGGATCTTCTCGCAGGGCGCTCTCACATCCCTCGCAGCAGGTGAAGACTGCCTTCCCCTTCACCATTACCTTCACGGGAGGTCCCATCGTGCCAAGTAGTTTGTCTTGAAAGGCGGCACAGTAGCGCTGTTCCTCGGCCGCCTTCCGATCTGCCGGGGAAAGCAGAGCCATGTTCTTGAGCACCACCGGATCCTGGATCTCGCCTGGAGTAGTGCTCTTCTCTGTTTGCTGTGAACTCCCCTTGTTCCTGGATTTCAGTTCCTTTGCCTTCGCCAATGTCTGCTCCGCATGCTCCAGGGCCCTGGGACGACACCCGCTACAGCAGAGCAGGACCGGCTCGCCCTTGATCATCACCTTGACCGGGACACCCATCTTTCCCAGGGGCGTACCAAGCACCGGACACACCCCTTGCTCCACCGCCAGTCGGCGATCCTCGGCGCTGAGCCTGGCGAGTGAATTGGCAACGGTAGTCGTCTGATCGGGCTTCCTCGAGGGATGTGCGGAAGTCACGGTGGAGGGTCGGTCTCCCTGCGGTCCACTCGAAGCACCAAAGTAGGTCGAACCCGCCCCGGCTGTCAGTCGAGTCTCGGCATCGAGCAGGAAGGACCCCGTCGTGACCACGTGATCACCAGCCTCCAATCCTTCCAGCACTGGATAGTACGCTCCGCAGCGAGGTCCAAGTCGGACCTCCACCGCATCGTAGATATCGGGGGATACTTCTCGGTAAACGAGGGTTCGGTTCCCTGTGTCGATCACGGACTGTTCCGGCACAGTGAGAATGGAACTCGCGCTGTCCTGCACGATCTCGAGCGCGGTCTGCACGATTGTCGCCAGGTCGGCGTCCAGGCGAGCAGGAGAGAGTGCGAACGGGACGTGGGCAGCCAGTGCCACCGTCGCCGCGGCCCCTCGCGCAGTTTCCCCCTGGGCAGCAAGCAACCCACGGCGCGTGACCGGGATCTTGACGGTGACGGTTGCGTACATTCCGCGGCGAAGGGCAAGATCGGCGTTATCCACATCGAAGCGGACCTTCAACGTGCGTGTGGTGATATCCAGGAAGGGGTAGATAAAATTGACCCGTCCCCTGAAGATGCGGTTGGGGAACGCGCGGGTGGTGACCTCCACTTCCATCCCTTGCTTGACGGAGGCGACCTCGTCCTCATAGATCTGTGCCTCGACCCACACACTGGAAAGATCAGCAACGTCATACAACCGCGATCCTTCCTCGATGTATTCGCCTTCGACCTGGTACTTTCTGAGGACGTAGCCGCTCATGGGCGAGCGAATGGTCAGGTGAGTAATTGGCTTTCTGGTCCGGAGGATTTCCTGGATCTGGGCAGCGTCAATTCCCCACAGCTCCAGGCGCTTTCTGGCGAGTGTTTCCAGTTCCGGGTTGGCGAGGTTACGCGCGTCGAGCAGGTTCTGCACCGTCACGACCAGGTCCGGACTGTACAGCTCCACCAGGGGGTCGCCCTTCTTTACGAACTGGCCGGTGACGTCGGCATACAGTTTGTCGATGCGGCTCTTTCCACTCACCCGAGCAGTAATCCGTGCCAATCTCCGCTCATCATACTCCACGAACCCAACGGCGCTGAGATGACGATGCAAAAGTTGGGCCTCAACCTGAGTGGTTTGAACCCCAGCCAGGATCACGCGATAGGGAGTAAGCTGAACTCGGCTCACCACTCCCGGGGGAAGAGCCTCCGCGGTCTTCTCACCTTTTTTGTGTTTGGAGAGAGGCATGCCACAGATGGGGCATTTATCAGGATGGGCGCGCACGATCGTGGGATGCATTGGACAC
The DNA here is from genome assembly GCA_029777335.1 of Planctomycetota bacterium. Classification (GTDB taxonomy): domain Bacteria; phylum Planctomycetota; class Planctomycetia; order Gemmatales; family Gemmataceae; genus JAKOSN01. The sequence goes on along the minus strand of JAKOSN010000070.1, from coordinate 12,078 downwards.
CAGAATTCAGTATCTGGCTCGGCAGCGACCTCCTCGGTCGCGGGGCGCGTCCACTTCTCGTAATAGACCACGAACCTATCCCAGTAGGCAATCACAGCGCCCACAGCCACCAGCACAGCAATAAAACGCAGGCGCGCCAGCTTCACCAGGATGAGAAAATCGAACCACCACCACATCCTGCGCCAGAAGCCATACCCTGGCGGAGGACGCAAACCGCGCTCCTGCACATCCAGATGGAACAGACCGTCGCGTGTGTCGAGTTGGGGCAACTGCGATGTATCAGCCATCCGTACCTTCTCCTTCGATGCATGTACCATTAACCGGAACTTTGCGAATGCGGAGTGCCGCTGCGCGTGGACCAGGTGAGTACCCTGGCTAAACGTCGGCTCCGAGACCGAGTAGACATTCCGGTAAAGAAGAAAATGGCAAAGGCCGACCAGAGGCCGGGAGATGAACGTATTAAAAAGATAGAAAAAGTGTCAAATAAGAAGCCGTAGCAATACGGTCACCAGATCCGTTGGTGGTACTGAAAGGCAAGTCGGAGGGAGTGCGTTCGTTGGATCGGCGGAACCAGAGGAGAGAAGGGAACAGGAGATCAAGGGTAGGGCGCTGATGAAAGGGAGCTTCGAAAAGAGCCCCCCTTCTTGCTCAACAGGGCTCAGCCCCTGAATCCCGGATTGTTCAAGTGAATGCAGACAGCACGAAGTCTTCTGTTCAACATGAGCAGTGTCACGCCGTAGATTGCGGAGCTGGGTGTGGGAACAGCATGGCGACTTGTTGGTTGCCTCATCAGAGGCAGTTTCCGAAACAGGTTCTTCGGAGGTGAAGCTTGTCTGGATTCCAGTGCAGCAGCAAATCGAATCGGTCTTGGTGCGGATCAGGATCGTGGAACTGCTTTTCAGATTTGTGTGGGGACACCAGCGGTAAGTGCGCGGAATTCCCGCCAACAGTATCCCGAGTGCTGTCAGCCATACACTTGAGGTCCCAATGAGTTGCCACAAAACTCTCATAATATCATTATCCAACGCCATCAGCCAAATGTCCAGGGACAAAGCTATCCGTGTAACCTTACTCGCTCCCCGCCCAAGCGAGAGCGATTGTGCGGCTCTGGTGGAGTCGTAAATGGAAGTCTCGATTTGGAAGGATGATCCGGCATCAAGCCCGTCGAAGAACCGGTCGAGCAAGTCCTCGATCTCCATGCAGCGGTGGTTGCGTGTGATTCCTTCATGGAACTGCCTCCACACGCGTCGTTGGGATTCGTCTCTGGTGCGTAGCTCGGCAGAAATGGGAGCTTGATCCGGTACTCCCATTTTGCCAGGTAATCCTGCACCTTGCGACAGCGGTCAGACCGATGAAACGAGCCATTGGCACAGATCACCTGCATGACGCGATATCGCCGATAGTGCCGCATGCAGGTAATCCAGGTGGGCCAGAAACACATCTACATTACGCGTGCTCCCTTCGGTCAGACTCAGCTCGCCCATCCGCCAGTTGCGAGAGCCAACCTGGTAGCATTTCCTGTTGGTCCCCGGCGTTTCCCCCTGGGGGAGTTGGCCACGCGGCATCCACATCGAACCGCTTTTCGGATTGGTGTTCACGTCCCCTTCGTCCTGGAAGACCACGATCGCGTTGGCAGGTAGATGCCGCAGCACAGCCCGGATTTTCCGCAGTGTGTATGGTCGCTTGGGATCTTATCAGCCTCAGCACCGGTCGCCGCCGACGGCAGACCAGATCCTTCTGGTGCACCCCGCGTCGAACCGTCTCACGGCCTACCTTGACTCCATGATCCTGCTTGAGCAGCAGGACGACCCTGCTGCAGGTCCAGCGGGTGCGGACAAAGCCAAAAACGAGCGGGGTGACAACGCAGACCCCGCGGCATACAGACCAATCCAGAGCATGCTGAAACGCGACGCACGCCGACCGCCCGGCGTCCGCCAAGCCTCCTTCCAGGAAGCGCGGTCACCAACGATTGATGGGGCTGCTGCTCGTGAACAACACCGACGGGATGACCGTCCAGTTCCAGCCCTCGGCCAGCAACACCAGCAGATGGGCACGCACGTGCTGCTCATGGGCGTCGGGTGTAACGAGATTCTCTGGGCGCGACCAATTGTTTAAGCAGGCCCAGGAGGAGTTCCTCTGGAAGCCATGCTGGACACACCAACCTTGCCATCGCTTGCACGTTCTTGCTCTTCCAGCGGGCCCGCGTGCTGTTAGCCGCAAGCCCAGCGTTTTCGCCTTCCCTTCCACCTGCCGCTCCCTATTGCCCGGCCTGCCTTCAACCTCTCCGCGTAGTTCAGCCTGTTGGCGTGCTTGGCGAAGGAGCCCATCAGTTTGTCCATTGCCTTTTGTCTTCGCTCACGCTCCCTCTTCTTCCCCCAGCAACTTCCCCACCCAGTGACAAACCCCTTTCCAGCCCTGGCTTCTAAGCAAGCTGCGGCTGTGTCGGTAGGCCGCCTTGGCTTCCTTCGTATCTTCCCCGTAGATCCGCTGGGCACACTTGCTGAGGTGCTGACAGCCGTGTTAGATATCCAGGGATTGCGATTGACATCTGGGATGAAGCCCAGAAGTACAAAGCCGCGGGAGGGACCGAACTCCAAAGTCTTGCCCTGGCCGTATTGAGCAAGGGGACTCCGGCAGGTGATCTCCTGTTAAACACCGGCGAATTGTTGAGCGGTGTGATCCTTCATCCGGAAGGGTTCGGCAACCCACTCACGGAAACAGAATACCAGGTCAAGTTCCTCCAGGAGGCGCTCACGGCGGTTTTCATTCGCGAGATGGTAATTCGTCCGGTCACGGCGCCAGCCACGGCAGGACAAGCGAGCAACTGCTTCCCCGCGCATACCCTGGTGGCGACCGAGCAGGGACGACGGCCAATTGCGGAAATACAGGCGCATCAGCGGGTGTGGGCGTTTGACGTGGTGAGTTGTCAGTGGCGCCTGTGCCGAGTGCTCCAGACGTTCGCCTCGTTCTACGAGGACGATTCGGTCTTGCTCACGGTGGCGGGGGAGACGATCGAATCGACCTACCACCATCCGTACTGGGTGGTTAGTGGGGAGGAACTAGCGGAACGCACCTGTCTGGAACACATTCCCGAGGTGCCCGCGGACGCGAAAATTCCAGGTCGCTGGGTCGACGCAGGAGATGTGCGGGCTGGCGATGAGCTTCAGTTGCGTGACGGACGCATTGTTCCGGTGGAAGCAGTTCAGTATCGCCCCTACCAGGGCTGGATGTACAATTTCCAGGTAGAGGAACTGCACTGTTACGCGGTTGGGGAGAACGGGGTTCTTGTTCACAACAATAGCTGGTGGAAGTGGAGCAAGACTTCTGCACAGAACCTCTGGGATTGGATCAGAGGGACAAAACCTGCTGCTCCAAAAATCGAGCCGAACCGCCTCAAACACATTTTTGGCAAGGCGGAACATGCTCTCGATAGCTTGGTAACGAAGTACGGTTCTCAAGAGAAAGCGTTTGAAGCAGTTCAGAATGCGGCAAACAAAGCTCTTGCTGAGGGAAAACTGACCCCTGGGAGAAACGGGGTGTTACCTGTCGGAGATGCTGGCATCATCATTGATGTCGAGGGCGTTCCTGTTCGACTGATTGGTGGTCGTGTCCAGGATGGGTCTGTGCAAATCTCATCCTTCAGTCGCAAAGGATTATGATGAAACCGTCTTCATTTGAACTCGATGTTCTGCACGCAATACTCGAACCCCAACGGTTGAAATATCCCTTGCTCTACGCACAAATTCCTCACCTGATCGTCACGAAAAGAGAGTTGACCGGCGTTGGAGGCTATACCTATTTCAGTTTTGACCCAACCACTATCCCCCCGAAAACTGACTCGTCTTCCGAACAAATAATTACTTCCAACAAGATGGCGGAGACGGATTCTCCTCCATCGGGATTAGGTTTTGCCCTTGATGTAACTGCGGGCAGAATCAATTTCTTAGAATTCTTCACCTTCGGTGATGAGCAATGGGATGGAAGCATCGATAAATACAAGATCGTCGATATTTGATGGGAGAAAAGCCAACAGACCATCAGTCTGTGGGGCGTGGCCTCCAGTGGTGTCAGCAGAGCTTTTGCTTCGGAGTTGTTCGATTTCCAATTCTACAACCCTCGCTGGCCCACCCCAACTTCCTGAATGTCAGCAGCGTGGTCTACGATGCTGTGGGCAAGATGCTGGCGCAGGTCGACCCGTTGGGGCACCGCACCAGTTACAGCTACGACAGTCTCAATCGCCAAACGGAAGTGGTGGATGCGCTGGGGCACGTCACCTCCACGGTCTATGATGCGGTGGGGAATGCCACAGTCCAGGTCGATGCGCTGGGCCGGCGGACCACGGTCACCTACGACAGCCTCAATCGCCAGACCGAGGTCAAGGACGCGCTGGGGAATGTGGGGACCACGGTGTACAACGCCGTGGGGAATGTGGTCGCCAGCGTCAATGCGCGCGGCTACCGCACTAGTTATACCTACGACAGTTTGGACCGACGCACCGAGACGCTGGATGCGCTGGGGAATGTCAGCAGCGTGGTCTATGATGCTGTGGGCAATACGCTGGCGCAGGTCGATCCGCTGGGGCACCGCACCAGTTACAGCTACGACGCCCTCAATCGCCAGACCGCGGTCACCGATGCGCTGGGGCAGGTCAGCAGCACCGTTTACGATGCCGTGGGCAATGTGACGGCCAAGATCGATGCCCTGGGGCACCGCACCACGGTCAGTTACGACAGCCTTAATCGCCAGGTGGAAGTCCTCGATGCGCTGGGCAACCGCAGTACCACGGTCTATGATGTCGTGGGCAATGCCGTGGCCCAGGTCGATGCCCGTGGGTATCGCACCACGTCGACGTATGATGCGCTCAACCGTGCGGTGGCGGTCACCGATGCGCTCAACCACACCAGCACCGTCGTCTACGATGGCGTGGGTAACGTGACCCAGAAGGTCGATGCGCTGGGGAAAATCACTTCCTTTACCTATGATGCCCTCAATCGCCAGGTCAGTGTCCAAAGTCCCGTGGGAGCGTTGAGCAGCACGGTCTATGACGCCGTGGGCAACGTGGTCCAAACGAGCGATCCGTTGGGGCATGTGACCAGTTACGTCTATGACAACCTTAACCGCCAAACGCAGGAGGTTGATGCGCTCACCGGAACCACCACGCTGGTGTATGACGGCGTGGGCAATAATACGGTGCGTGTCGATGCGGTGGGGAATCGCACCACCATGGTCTACGATGCGCTCAATCGGCAAACGGATGTCGTCGATCCTCTGGGACACAGCCTGACGATGGCTTACGATGGTGCGGGCAGGGTCAGTGGCAAGACCGATCGCCTGGGGCAACGGCAGGAATTCACCTACGACAACGATAACCGCGTGCTCACCGAAGTGTGGAAGGATAGCGGTGGCAGCACGGTTAACACCATCACCCACAGCTATGATGCGCTGGGGAACACCACCACGCTCGCCGATCAGAATGGCACCCTGACGTGGGTCTATGATGGGCTGTCGCGTGTGACCAGTGAGCAGGGTCTCTTTGGCCAGGTGCTCACCTACACCCTCGATGCACTGGGGAATACCACCCATGTCGACGATTCCCAGGGCGGTGTCACCACGTCTGTCTACAATGCGATCAATCTCCTCACCGAGCGCGATTTTGGGGGAGTGGGCCAGACACCCTTGCGCATGGACCTGACCTACACGGTGCGCAACCAGGTCTCCCAGCTGGATCGGTATAGCGATCTGGCCGGGACGACCAAGGTGGGGGAGACGGATACCACCTACGACGATGCGGGCCGAACGACGCAGACGACTGGATCCATGCCCTGCATCGCGCCGCGGCCGAGGCACACCGCGGGGATTTAACGGCGACTCCTCCTGGTCGTCTCGACTCTCTGGTTCGCGCGAGACAGAAGGGGGCAGCTGTGACCACACCGTTCACCGATGCATCCCGGCCTGTAACCTCGTTTGCGTTGGAGGGGATGGGAATGGGTTTGCCCCTGACTTTTTCCCACGCTGCGGCAGGTGGTCTTCATACCTGATTGTGAAATGATTCCGGCGATTTCCTCTTCCTCTGAAGATTCACGCCGATGGCTACACACCTGGTATGCATTGGCACCCGGAATCTGTCCTCAGCGGCCTCATCAGAAAAGCAATGGCTGTTCGTCCGTTGCTGGCTCCAGGCAACGCGCCCCTTCGTGTTGAGCATTGTTCACCCAACTGCCCACTGGAAAACCCTGCATCTCCGCCGCAGGGTACGGGCGCAGCAACTGCTGCAATGTCGCCGTATCTTGCAGATCCTGATCCAACCAGGCGCTGTAGTCCTTCGGCGGCAAGATCACCGGCATGCGGTCATGCACCGGACGCAACACCTCGTTGGTGGTGGTTGTCAGAATCGCCACCGTTTCCAGCTGCAAGCCTGCACTTTCCCAGCGATCCCACAAACCCGCGAAGGCGAACGGCCTGCCATCCTTCATCTGGAAAGCCCACGGCTTCTTCTTTCTCCCCTGCTCCCATTCGTAGAAAGCATCTGCGGGCACCAGACAACGCCTCTGCCGAAACGACTCTCTGAACGCCGGTTTGGTCGCCACCGTCTCCGCCTTGGCATTGATGATGCCACCAACACGTACCTCCTTTGGCCGTGTCCATGATGGCACCAACCCCCAGCGCAATAGCACCAATTCGCGTCCCGGAGTTCCTGCCTGCTGGCGCACGCAGGTAATCGGCTGCGTCGGTGCGATGTTGTATCGCGGGGTAAGATTGTCCGCGATAGATACGTTGAACAGGGTGGAGAGGGTGTTTGGGGGCACCCGCATTGTGAAGCGTCCGCACATTGTTCTGCGCCCTCCTTTCCCACCCGCATTGTCACATAACCGCTGTTCGGATTCCACCTCGGTTGCCTCGCTCAGCGGTCGGCAAAGCGCGGCGATTCCCTATTCTTCCCGTTAAACCCTTGATACTGAACATAAATTCAGATATGATTATGATGGGGGGATACCATGGGAACTCAACAGGCATTCGGCCATCTGGATGCGGATTGCTTCTACGCTTCTGCCGAGCGTGTGCGCGACTCCTTCCTGATCGGCAAGCCTGTGGGCATCCTCGGTAACCAGGGTGCGTGCGTCATCGCCAAGAGTTACGAGATGAAGAAGGCAGGTGTGAAAACAGGGACACCCATCTGGGACGCAGTGCGCCTGTGTCCGCAGGGGGTCTACCTCAAACGCGACTTTCGCTGGTACGAGGTGCTTTCACGGTGCATGCTCGACCTCGTGCGCGATTGTTGTGCGGCCGTCGAGTATTACTCCATCGACGAGTTCTTCTTCCGGGTCACACCGAGCACATCCTTGCAAGCGATGGCTGAAGCGTTGCGCGACCGCATCTTCCGTGAACTGTGCATCCCGGTCACCGTGGGCATCGCCAGGACCAAGACACTGGCGAAGCTGGTAAGCGACACGGCCAAGCCGTTCGGCGCCATTGCCTTGCTGGACCGCGACGCCGAAAGATCGCTCCTGGAGCAGAGTCCCGTGACGGCGGTCAGCGGAATCGGTCTGCGCCGGGCGGCGCGTCTGGAACCCCACGGCATCCACACCTGCCTGGATCTGATCTTCGCCGACCGTAAGTTGGTCCGTTCGCTCATCACGCGCAGTGGAGAGGCCATCTGGTGGGAGCTCCAGGGCGACCCCGTCCTCCCCCTGCACGTCACTCGCCCGCCGCACAAGATGTTGTCGCGCGGGGGCAGCCTCGGCGTGGCAGCGTCGGATCCGCTCATTATCGATGCCTGGCTGGCGCGACACACGGAACGACTCGTTGAAGAGTTGGAGTATCACGGAGTGGTAGCCGGTACGTTGTCCGTGTACCTCGTGTATAAAGACGGCCGAGAAGGGCTGGCGCGTGTACCCCTGGATTCGCCGACGGATCGCTACGCCGCGCTCATGAAAGCGGGGCATCAATGCCTGGATCGCCTCGTCTCTGCTGGGTCCGCCATCCAACGGTTACACGTGACCGCCTCCCGGTTGCAGCGTCCCGGCTTCGTCCAGCGGAGTTTGTTTGAGCCGCCGGAAGATCCTCGGGAAGCGGACGTGGCCAGTCTCAAGCGTGAAGTAAACGCAGCTTTGGGGCGATTCTGTTTGCGGAGCGGTGCGACGCTGCCACTGCTGGAGGTGTACCGCGATAGCGCCGGGCACGGCTACGAAATCTGCGACGTCCACGGGAAGACGTGTTTTTGAGGGTGTGAATCATGCTCAGGGGCGTGGCTCTGGCCTTGAGCGAAGTGCCGCTAGAACTGCTGGAGGGAGAGTGCCTGCGACGGCGGATTTGCGAGCGTGGCGGGGAACTGGAGGTACAGTTCTTGTTGCCCGACCGCGAGCGCGTTCTCCCGGTGTGGTTGGATGGCCGACTGCAGATTATCCGCTGGGGCACGCGACGAGGCCAAAGCCGGTGGCTACCCTGCACGGCCTGGAGCCGGATGGAGACGCTGGAGGGCGGGGGATGGGCCGCCTACGAGCCGATACCGGTTGTCATACCGACGACGCTGGGGTTGGACCGGGGGGTGTGGTTCCGGGTGCGTGAGGGAATCCGAGGTGTAGTGGTACGGGACGAGTATGGTCGCCCCGTGGTTTACGCTCTCGTGGAGCCAGCGACGCACTACTACAAGATCATGACACGCAGCGAGTGGATGCCGGCCCTCGTCGGGGAAGTCATCTGACGCGTGCGGGGTTGAGGCAATCTTTTGCGCGAATAATCCAGTGCCGGGAGCATCGTGGTCGGTAACAGTGAATGGGCGTTGCACCATCCGGACAACCCAGTCGACGTGGATGCTCCCGATGGCTTGCGCTGGGTCCACGCCCTCGGCAGAACAACCCGCAGGATTGGGTTTGGTCTGCTAATGGCCCCGCGATGAGTTGTGCCAGTTTTGTCGTGGCATGCCGTGAAACCTGCCGGTCCAAATTGTTTCGCGGCAGGAACTCCGCTCCTTACTCCCACAGGTTCCAAAGCGGTCGAGGAACTCCGCCCTGGCGATTTGGTGCTGTCCCGATCCGAGTTCGACGAGAATGCCCCGATCGAAGCCAGACAGGTCGAGGAGGTGTTCGTTCAAGTCGCCCTGCTCCGCACTCTGTGCGTTGCTGGAGGCGAGATCCGCACCACCGAGGAACATCCCTTCTACGTGCGCGATAAGGGCTGGGTCAAGGCTGCGTTCCTCGAAGTCGGCGATCTGCTCCTCAGCCATGATGGGCGGTGGATCGCCCTCGATGCATTGCCGGATACGCGCCGCGTGGCAACGGTGTATAATGTCCGTGTCGCGGAGAACCACACCTACTTCGTCGGTAATCCGGAGACGTGGGGCTTCAGCGTCTGGGCGCACAATGCGTGCTTTTTTCATGGCACAAGTGCGGTAAAAGCAGCTGCCATCCTCGCTCGTGGCCCTAATCTCGCCGCGTCAGAGGCCAACCTCGACTTCGGGAGAGGCTTCTATACCACGACGAGCGAAGCACAGGCAGAAGCTTGGGGTGAGGTAGTCGTTCGCTTTGATGTGCCTGATGCCGCCCTTGCGGCCCTCAAGGTGGAAGACTTCGGGCTAACCGTCACCGTTGCTTGGCAAACTACTGTCTGGAAAGGGCGGAATGGGATCCTCGATACGGATCCTCTGCGATTTGATATGGTGAGGGGGCTGTACCTGACGAACACAGGGGCGGTTACGCAAAACGGGGCCAGTGCGTGGAACCTGAGAGGGCGACCTGACCAACAGGCCTGGCTGACCGCTGCGGCTATCGCGGTCTTGATGACGAATCGCCCTGAGATTGTTCCATGACGCAACTTCGAGGCTCGGACACAATCTGTCTGACATGTCGTTGTTCAGGTAGTTGCTGAGGTTTGTCCGAGACTCGAAGTCTACGAGGACAAGTAGATGACTGAGCAGGAGTGGTTGGAGTGTCGAGACTGGCGAGATATGTTTACATATCTCGCGGGAAAGGTTAGTGAACGTAAGTTGCGGCTGTTTGCTGTCGCTTGTTGGTGTCGTGTTTGGTCGCACCTACCAGCGGAAGGCAAGAAGGCCGTTGAACTCGCCGAGAGATATGCCGATGGGAATGCAAGCATCCTTGACCTACAAGCCATGCGGGAGACTTTCTTAGCAGGAACCGGGGAGCAGCATGTCGAAATTATCCGCGGTCAACGCTACCATCCTGTGTTTGGTGGTACCGCAGCGGATGCTGACGCCTTGTGGGCAGCTAAATCAGCGATGCGGGAATCCGCGGACGCAGTGACCTGGCCAGCCCTGCAAATGACCAGTCAGTCGGTAACGAGTACCACGGTAAGTAGCATGCTATCTGCCGAAATGGCTGTTCGTCGTCGATTGCTCCACGATGTAGTTGGGCCTCTGATTTTCCGCTCCGTGATCTGCGAGCCAGCTTGGTTAACCTCGGATGTCGTTGAACTGGCTGAAGGTATCTATCAAGAAAAAGCATTCGACCGATTGCCCATCCTTCATGCTGCGCTTGAAGTGGCCGGGTGCGACAGCAAGGAGATACTGAGCCACTGCCTGGGCGAGGGACCGCACGTTCGAGGCTGCTGGGTCGTGGACCTGATCTTGGGAAAGGAGTAGATGTACCGGATGGCCTGGTCGGCGTAAGGCATACATACATCCAACGATCTGTCCGACCCTCTCAACAGATTGGGAGCATGGTGGGAACGATCTGCCGCCATGGTTCAGCACGTCCTTGTAGGTCACGCCAGCTGGCTTCTGCGAGTTGGAGAAGCTGGGCGACCAGGTGCCATTCCTCGAAATCGACTTGAGCAAAAGTCTGGCGGGACTCCTGCCAGACCCGGGACTCCTCACCTGGAGGATGCGCTGGGTCAGGTCAGCAGCATCGTCTACGACGCCGTGGGCAATGTGACGGCGAAGATCGATGCCTTGGGGCACCGCACCACGGTCAGTTACGATAGCCTCAATCGCCAGGTGGAAGTCCTCGATGCGCTGGGCAATGTGAGCACCGTCGTCTACGACGTCGTCGGCAATCCCGTGGCCCAGGTCGATGCCCGTGGGTATCGCACCACGTCGACGTATGATGCCCTCAATCGGGCGGTGGCGGTCACCGATGCACTCAACCACACCAGCACCGTCGTCTACAACGCAGTGGGCCAGGTAGCGCAGCAGGTCGATGCGTTGGGGAAGATCACGTCGTACACCTATGATGCCCTCAATCGGCGTACCAGTGAACAAAGCCCCGTGGGAGCGGTGAGCAGCACCGTTTACGACGCCGTGGGCAATGTGGTCCAAACAAGCGATCCGCTGGGGCATGTGACCAGTTACGTCTACGACAACCTCAACCACCAAACGCAGGTGGTTGATGCCCTGACGGGGACCACCACGCTGGTCTATGACGGCGTGGGTAACAATACCGTACGTGTCGATGCGATGGGGAATCGCACCACCATGGTTTACGATGCGCTCAATCGGCAAACGGAGGTCATCGATCCGCTTGGACACAGCCTGACCATGGCCTATGACGGCGCGGGAAGATTGAGCGGCAAGACCGATCGGTTGGGGCAACGACAGGAGTTTACCTACGACAACGATAACCGCGTGCTCACCGAGGTGTGGAAGGATAGCGGTGGGAGCACAGTCAACACCATCACCCATGTGTGTGATGCGCTGGGGAACACTACCAGTTTGGCCGATCAGAATGGGACGTTGACGTGGGTCTATGATGGGCTGTCGCGGGTGACCAGCGAGCAGGGGCTCTTTGGCCAGGTGCTCACCTACACCCTCGATGCCGTGGGGAATACGACCCGTGTCGACGATTCCCAGGGGGGTGTCACCACGTCGGTTTACAATGCGCTCAATCTGCTGACTGAGCGGGATTTTGGCGGCGTGGGTCAGACCCCGTTGCGTTTGGACCTGACCTACACGGTACGCAACCAACTGGCCACCGTGACGCGTTATAGAGACCTGGCCGGGACCACGAAGGTCGGGGAGACGGATACCACCTACGACGACGCGGGACGAACGACGCAGATCACGCACAAGGATGGCAGTGGCACCACGCTGATCCAAACGACCTACACCTACGACCTGGCGTCGCG
>JAKOSN010000345.1 GCA_029777335.1 Planctomycetota bacterium | reverse complement strand
CCAGCCAGGGCCTTCACCGAGGCATCGGTGATGCACCCTGCCGGCGGGGTGAAGGTCTTGGCTCCGAGCGCACCATTGATGTAGAGATCAGAATTCACCTGGCTTGGTTGCGCCACGGAAGGACTCCTTATGGTAGGTTGAGATCGCTGAACACGGCGCGAGCATACGGCTTGCGCAGGAGATACACAGGCTCCAGGACGATCGCCGCGCCCATGGCGTGCCCTGCTGCCGTCGTACCATCCTGGCCGCGATCCACACTCCACAGATTGGCGACGTTGTTGGTCACACTCAGGATTTCGTTGTCAATCCGCACCTTGAACGGAAACGTCGTCGGGAACCCTGTCGAGCTTGGGACCGTGAAGAAATTGGTTCCGGCGCCAATGGCATCAGAAAGCGTCGTTCGCCCCGCGGAGAGCAAACCACCGGCCCCGTTGAGCAGCACGGGCTGGGTCACCGGCGTCCCGTGCTGGTCACGGATCAGGGTCCGCACGCCATTGGCCAGCGTCGAGAATCCCTGATCCAGGATGTACTCGTCGAAGCCCTCCTTCCTGAACTCGAACTCATACACCACGGACCAGAAGGTGATGTTGTTCTGGTAATCTTCGCTCCCCGTGATCCCCTGGCATTTGCACAGACCTGGATCAGCGCCAAAGAAGACGTCAGCATTCACATGATCCTGGTAGGCCAGAGCCAGGGCCGGGTTGAAGGAGGGTTCATTGCGCGTGATCTTGAGCGTGATCCGCTTGGCATCCCGTTGACGCGGCGGATCAAACGGCTCTTGCGCACTGTTCACCATGGCCTGACCATCCTGGTCCTGCTGATACGCTTCCTGGTAATCGACCTTTCCCCACTCGACCTTGGAGCGCCGCTCCAGCGGATTCTCGGCCTGCTGCTGCTCGTCCGGCGTCTTGGACGAGTAGTTGACGACCACCTCCCAGTAGACGCCACTGAAGGAGTCCTGGGAACACTGCACAGACTCAACGTTCATCCCTGGATCATTGGGATGGACGTCGTAGAGGCGCGGGACACCGACCGCGTATCGCACGACCGTGTCATCGTCAGCCAGTGAGTTGGTGCGCACCCCGAACTTGCGCACCGAGGTGCGGATGCCCTTGTCGTTGGTTTGGCTGCCCGATCGGCCCTCGGTTAGTGCCCGCACGCTGATCACGCTCACAGATCCACCTCCACGCCCACCGCTTTCCTGATCGCGTCAAGGGCGCCGTTCGCCTGGCGGAGTTGCTCTGTTGCCTTCTGGGCCTCGGCCAGTTGCCTTGCTGGGAGATTCCCCTCCTGGCCAAGGTTGAACTGGTACTTGTTGATCGCTGAGATCGCCTCTGAACTGCCCTTGAGCACCGCTGCCGCGAACTTGTCCTGAGTCTGTGGCAGCTCAACCTGTGTCGTCGGAAGGGCGATCTTCTTCTTGAGCGCTGTCGCTGCCAGGTCGGGAGCGTTGCCCAAAATCTCCTTGAGCCGCTTCTGGGTGAAGACATCAAGGTCGTTCCACAAGCCAGTCCAGCCGGCCATGATCTCGGCAGCCCACTTGCGCTCCTTGTCGGTGATTACCCGGTGCGGGATCTTGAAGGCGGGGAGTTCAAACGCTGCGAAGTTGGCCTTGATCTTGTCCAGCGCGGCACCTACTCCAAAATCAGGGGTGCCCTGGAACCCGCCAGCCATCCACTCCGCCAGGCTCTTGCCACTGTTCTGGATTGCCTCGGTCATGGTCTTGAAGTTGTCGAGAACCACGGTGAACGCCGAGGTAAGGATCTTGGAGAAGTTTTCGCCAAGGTACTTGATAACGGCGGGGATGGTGACAGTCGCAGCGAACTTGATTTCCTCCCACAGGAAATGGAAGGAAAACTGGACATTGTTGATCGCCACACTCCAGATCTTCTTGAAGTTGTTCGCAACAAACTCAACGCCGATGTAGTAGCGGAGCAGGGCCATCTTGATCGTATCCCAGATCCCGCCGAGGTTAACCGAGCTACCTACCAGGTTCGCCACCCAGTCCACGGCCTGGCCGAGGAAACTCCCGATCAAACGCACCTGCGCAGCGGCTGCCCCGAACCAGGCAACAGCAATCGGTGCCACCTCGTTGATCACCTTGAACGCCCCGTCCACCAGCCCTGAGAACTTGTCCCAGACCCAGTTGGCTCCCTCCAAGAGCGTGGGTCCAAGGGTCGCTCCAATCTTCGTAGCGATGGGTTCAATGGTGGCAATGAGCTGCTTGAAGGCGGCGATGCCTTTGATGGCGAAGCCGGTGAGAGCGTCACTAATCGGCGTCATGATCGGAGCACTCGCGGCGAGTGCCTGGACCTTGAAGCCCTTGATGGCCTCATCGAAGCGAGTGAGACT
>JAKOSN010000344.1 GCA_029777335.1 Planctomycetota bacterium | reverse complement strand
AGGAAGCTGTCGGCCTGGGTGACGAGGAGTTCCAGGCGTTTGCGCCGCACCGGAGGGCTTTCCCCGGCGAGATGTTGCTCGGTCGCCAGCAGGGCCTCGTAAGCGATCTGGGCGCGGCGGGCGACGGCCTCATCGCGGCGTTTGCGGACGGCGTCGCGGAGCCGTTCCTCGTCTCCATTTAGAGGATATTGCGGATACTCCTTGTGGAATTGAAGAAACTGCGTCCACACCTCCTCGACATTGGCCTCGGGGGCGGAGGCAAGTCGCTGTAACTCGGTGAGTCGGGCCAGCGCCCGTTGTTCCTTGACTGCCTCGTCAAGCCGGCGGAGCTGGTCGGCCTCCTGGTGCGGGGTGAGTGAGGTGAGCCAGAAACGCGTGGGATGCCAGCGCTGGAATTCCTGCCATTGATCCTGGCGCGCAACCGGGTCCTGGTGGTCGCACTCAAATTGTTCCAGTCGTTGCTGTCCCAGGCGATCGTAAGCCCAGAGTCCGAGGAACCCCAGAGCCCCCGCGGCGAGTCCAGCGAACAGACGACGGCGACGGCGCTGAGTGCGCCTTTCGCGCAGCCGGCGCTGGAAAATGGGCGTCATCAATGACTGGGGATAGCGATGGCCAAAGCAAGCGACTCCTTTGTGCAGAAGGGAGAGATCCCCGGCCGCTTCCTTGAAAAGCAGATCGAGCCGTTCCTCGTCCTGCAGCTGGAGCGCCCGCACCAGCCAGTGCAGGGGTTCCTCCAGATGATCGGGGTGGGGGTTCTCGCGCGGTGTGGATGACCCCAGGCTGCTGACGGCGAAGAGGTCGTTGTGCGGAAAGTGCTGGCGCAGGGCGTGGAGGGTCATCCCCAGGCGGGTTTCAACCAGTGTGCGCAGCCACTCGGTGGGAGAGGCCTCGCCCTGCGGGGGAGGTAACAGATCGGCCTTGGTCAGAACCAGAGCCATGGGGCGATTGTGCCCACCCAGCGGTTCGAGCGCGAGGTAATCCTCGATGACCTGTTCCACTTCTTGCTGCGCTTGCAGGGCCTGGGCCGCATCGGCGAGCAGGACGGGATCCAGACAGACCAGGATGGCATCGCAGTCGCGCAGAAAGGAGCGGATCGCCTCCTGGCTACCGACCTGAACATGCTCGCCCTGGTAATCGCGGAGGAGGATCTCGATGCGGGTTCCGTGCTGATAGAGCTGAAAGCGCAACTCCGTCTCAGCGAGGGTGGCAGGGAGAACCTGACCGGCCTCGAGTTGCAAGATCTTGTCGGCCAGATAATTGGCAGTGGTCGCGTCGCCAGCGGCCAGGCGCAGGTGGGGCAAACGGCCTCCGACCGCTTCTCGGTAAAGCATGGTCAGCAGGGTGGTTTTGCCCACGCCGCGATGACCCAGAATGCCGATTCGTTGCGGACGGCAGAGACGGTCAAGGAGTGCGGTCGCGGAATGCATCAGCCTGTCCTTCTCCGGGGTGTGGGGTGAGCCCGGGATGCCGGGGCGCGCTCACTACCGTATTGTACCTTCATGGTCTGGTGACCGAAAGAGAGTCTGTTCGCACACTGGGAACAGAATCCCCTACCTGGGAGGCCCCATGCCACGCGCCACCGTCACCTTCTTCGCCACTCTCGGCCTGACCATTTGCACCTCCTTTGTGCAGGGCCAGGACAATCCCCGCATTCAACTCGACAGAGACGTTGTCTTCGGCAAGGGCGGCGAGACCGAGTTGAAACTCGATCTCGCCTATCCCAGGCAGGGAGAAGGTCCATTTCCGGGAATGGTCTTTATCCACGGAGGTGGGTGGGTCGGCGGCAATCGCCAATCGATGGAGAAGTCCATCGAAACGATGGCGGGGCGCGGCTATGTGGCGGCCACCATCAGCTATCGCTTTGCCCCCAAGGATCGCTTTCCCGCGCAAATCGAGGACTGCAAGGCGGCCGTTCGCTGGCTCCGCGCCCATGCGAAGAAATATCACCTCAACCCGGATCGCATTGGCGTGGTGGGTTCTTCCGCCGGTGCCCACCTGGCGTGTCTGCTGGGATTGACCGAGAAGAAGGATGGTCTGGAAGGAAAGGGCGGAAATCCTGAGCAATCGAGCCAGGTGCAGGCGGTGGTCAGTTTCTTCGGCCCGACCGATCTGACGCGCGAGAACTGGTCCCCGGTGGTGGTGAAGAACAATCTGACTCCCTTGCTCGGCGGTAGTCTGAGCGAGAAGAAGGAACTCTACCAGAAGGCCTCCCCGGTCACGTACATCCACAAGGGCGCTCCGCCCTTCCTGGTCTTCCATGGCGACAAGGATACGATTGTCCCCCTGGACCAATCCAAACTGCTGGTGGAAAAACTCCAGGCGGCCGGAGTAGCGGCGACGCTTCACGTCGTGGAAGGCGAAGGGCATGGCTGGAAGGGGGACAAACTGCTGGGCAGCCTCAAGGAGATGGTCGATTTTCTGGACGAGAAGTTGAAGAAATGAGCACCACGTCGCTGCGATCGGGAGTGAGGGTT
>JAKOSN010000343.1 GCA_029777335.1 Planctomycetota bacterium | reverse complement strand
TCTCTGGCGGAGAGATACCTTTCGTTTGGCTCCTTGGCCAGCGCCTTGAGGACGATGGTTTCCAGGTCCAGCGGGATGGCTCGATCCAGAGAACGTGGATTTTTCGGATCGTCAAACGTGATCTTGCGCAGGATCTCCTCGCGATCTTCTCCGGGGACGGCAGGGCGCAAGGTCAGCAATTCATAGAGGGTGGCGCCCAGGGCGTAGACATCAGTGCGATGATCGACCAGGCCGTGCTTCGCCAACGCCTGTTCGGGGCTCATGTAACGCAGGGTGCCCAGCACATCGCCGGTCATGGTCAGCCCGCTGTCACTCCCCGTGCGTGCCAGGCCAAAATCGGTTACCCACAGTTTGCCCTGCACATCGAGCATCAGGTTGCCGGGCTTAATGTCGCGATGGACGATACCCAGGCTGTGCGCGTGTTCCAGCGCCTCGGCGGCGGCGATCCCCCACTCTGCCACCTGGCGAAAATAGGCGCTGTCACGAGGTTGTTGTTGCGTGACCGCCTTTGCCACGGCGGCGGTCTCGCCCGGTGGTGTCGTGTAGGGGGTGGTGGGCTCGGCCGAACCGGAGGAACCAAGGCGAGCGATCACCTGGCCCAGCGTCTGGCCGTCGACGAACTTCATCGCGTAATAGTGCACTCCCCGTTCACAACCGACGCCATACACGGGCACAATATGGGGATGCTCCAGACTGGCCGCCGCCCGTGCCTCGTTCTGAAAACGCTGCAGATGACGCGGATCCATCATCGCCGCGAACGGCAGCACCTTCAACGCCACCCGGCGTCCCAGCGAGAGTTGCTCCGCCTCATAGACCACGCCCATCCCGCCCCGGCCCACCTCACGCAGAAGGCGAAAATCGCCGAGTTCCCGCGGAGTGGGATGTTCGCTCTGCTCGGGACGGAAAGGTCCTGCGATGTGCTCCACCGCTTGGAGCGAGGCGACACAGGCACGCAGGCGCTCGCCGAGGTGGGGACGCTCGGCGATCAACGCTTCCAGAGAGAGCGGTTGTCCGCCGATCCGGGCGCTCTGGTAGCGTTCCAGCGCCGATGCCAGTTCCCGATCCTCGGCCAGGAGGGTGTCGTTCGTGGGTGATTCGGAATGCAACTTCATGACACTTCCCCCAGTTCGCGGTGCAGCCGTTCCAGCGCCCGGGTCCAGAGAATGCGAACGGCTCCGGGCGAGCGGTCCATTCGTGCAGCGATTTCCTCGAATTTCAGCCCTTCCAGATGACGCAGCAACAGCACCTCGCGATCAGCGGGGCGCAACCGTTCCAGGGCATCGGCCAGCACGACTCCCAGTTCTCGGCGCGCGGCCAGAACGCTCGGGGAGGTCAGCCCGGTGACGAGCGCGGCATCGATGGCCTGACTGGCGCGGTAGAGTTCCTCCTCCATCGTCACCTCGCGGCGATAGTCTCGGGCCTGGGCCTGGTGTTTGCGCACCTGGTCGGCGAGGTTGCGTACCAGCACGCGCCGCAACCAGGCGAGCAGTTCAGCTTCACAGGTCCCGGTGAAGGCCCCGAAATCGCGGTGCGCTTCCAGATAGGTTTCCTGCACCAGGTCGGAGGGATCGAGTCGTACCCGCAAACCTGGGTTGATCAACGAGCGCGCCTGGAGGCGCAGATAATTGCGATACAGTTCCAGAAGTCGTCCGCGCGCTTCTCCCTCCCCCTGGCGAGCCTGAGCGAGCAGGGCGGCGGGGAATGCACTGGCAGTGTGCATTGGTCCTTCCCTCTTGATGGGCGTGAAGGGCAACGAAAGTGTTACACTCTTGAAGCAGTTTTTCGTTTTTCTGGGATGCGCCTTCTCGCGATCCTGAAAAGGGTAACGGAGCGGAGGGGCCGACGGAACCCCCTTTTTGCCAATTCTCTCCCTGAGCGAGTTCAAAGGAGAACAGACGGCGGTTGGGGAGTCTCACACCTGGGTGCGAAGCAAAAGAGATGCTTGTAATCCGCTCTGGCTTGACGTAGAAGGGACGCAACGAGAGCGAATCGGACTGTCGAGCCACAAGGGGAGATCATGAGCGGGTGCAGGATCATTGGGGTGGTGCTGGTGTTGCTGGGCACAACGCTCGTTCGCGCCGAGGACAAACCAAGGAGTGTGCGGGTGGGGATGATTGGGCTGGACACCTCCCACGTCGTCGCCTTTGCCAAGATCCTCAACGACCCCAGGGCGCCCGCGGACTTCGCCGGGGCCAGGATCGTCGCCGCCTTTCCCGGAGGGAATCCCAACTTCCCGTCCAGCCGTACCCGCGTGGCCAACTACACCAAACAGCTGAGTGAGATGCAGATCGAGATGGTCGGCTCGATCGACGATCTGCTGAAAAAGGTCGACGTGGTGCTCCTGGAGAGTGTCGATGGCACCCAGCATCTGGAACAGGTGGAGCCGGTGTTCAAGGCCGGCAAACCGGTGTTCATCGATAAACCGCTCGCCGGGTCACTCGCCGATGCGCTGGTCATCCGCGAGCTGGGGCGCAAGTACAAAACGCCCTGGTTTTCGTCGTCCTCGCTGCGTTACCAGCCCAAATTCCAGGCGATGCTGAACAATCCCGAAGTGGGGAAGATTATTGGAGCGGAGACATTTGGACCATCGCAGCTGGGGGTGGGACACGCGGACCTGGCCTTCTACGGCATCCATGGCATCGAAACCCTGTACACGTTGATGGGGACGGGGTGTCAATCGGTCACCCGAGTGCAGACCCCGTACACGGAACTGGTGGTGGGGACGTGGAAGGATGGCCGTGTGGGCACGTATCGGGGCATTCGTGATGGCACCCACCGGAGCGGATACGGCGCGACGGTCTTTGGCACCAGGAGCATTCAGCAAATCAGTAGCGGGGCGGATTATCGCCCGCTCGTCAAGGAGATCGTGCAGTTCTTTCGCACCGGCAAACCCCCGATCAGTCCGGACGAAACGATTGAGTTGATGGCCTTCATCGAGGCGGCCGATGCCAGCAAGCGCAAGGGAGGCGCTCCGGTGACCCTGGCCAGCGTGATCGAGGAAGCCCGTCGTCCGCTCAGCTACCAGACCCAGGTAGACACGGTTCTGAAACACGATGATGGCAAATGGCTCTGGTATCATCCGCGCGTGGCAGCCGTCCCCGGGCTGGGGCGCAACGGTCAGCCACGGCTGTACATGACCTTGCAGAAACACCTGGGCGTCTCGGATCACTACTCCGGGTTGTTCGTGATGCGGAGCGAGGATCGGGGCGCAACCTGGACCAAACCGGAGGCGGTCCCTGAACTCGACTGGCGCAAGGAGTCGGAGCAGGTCGACGTGGCGGTCGCCGATGTGACACCCGGTTGGCATCCCCATACGGGGGTGGTGCTCGCCGTGGGGGCCCAGGTGCGCTACAGCAAAGGGGGCAAGCAACTGGAGGATCAGCCGCGCTCCAACCAGACAGCTTACGCAATTTTAGATCCCAAAACGGGGAAATGGAGTAGCTGGAAACGGCTGGAGATGCCCGCCGACAAGAAGTTCGACTTCGCCCGCAGTGCCTGTGCCCAGTGGGTGGTGCGCCCCGATGGCACGGTGTTGCTTCCCTTCTACCATGGCCCGAGCGCCACTCGGCCGCATGGGGTGACGGTGGTCGAGTGCGCCTTCGATGGCAAGGAATTGAAGTATGTGCGCCACGGCACAGAACTGTCCTTGCCGGTGGTGCGGGGACTGGTGGAACCCTCGCTGGTGTTTTTCCACGGGCGCTATTACCTGACGATCCGCAACGACGAACGAGGCTATGTGACCAGCAGTGCGGATGGACTGACGTTTGCCCCGATCAAACCCTGGACATTCGACGACGGCAAGGATCTGGGGAGTTACAACACCCAGCAGCACTGGCTGGCGCACGGAGACGGGCTTTTTCTGGTGTACACACGACGAGGGGCGAACAACGATCAT
>JAKOSN010000342.1 GCA_029777335.1 Planctomycetota bacterium | reverse complement strand
GGGCGTGCGTCCTGGCCTGGCCCCTCTGCCGCAGGAGCAGGTCCAGGCCAGTCTCAAACGTCTGGGATTGCCTCCGCAGTATCTCCTTTATCTGGGCACCCTGGAGCCGCGCAAGAATGTGCTGATGTTGATGCACGCGTACTGCTCCTTGCCGGACAGTTTGCGGGCGCGCTGGCCGTTGTTGCTCGTCGGCACCTGGGGCTGGAAAACGGGCGCAATCGCGGAATACCTGGATGTGGAGGCACGCCACCGCGGGGTCCTGCACCTGGGCTATGTCCCCGAGGATCAGATGGCGGTGCTGTACAACGGTGCCCGCGCCCTCGTCTTTCCCTCCTTCTACGAGGGTTTTGGGATGCCGCCGATGGAGATGATGGCCTGTGGCGGAGCGGTCATCGCCTCCACTGCGGGCTCGCTGGTGGAGACGGTCGGTCCGAAAGCGCACATTGTCGATCCGCTCGATGTGGATGGCTGGCGGGCGGCCATGATCCGTGTGCTCACCGAGGATGACTGGTGGCTGTCACTCCGCCAGGGCGTCATTGAGTTTGCCCGCCCCTACACCTGGGAACAATGTGCCAGAGATACCCTGCGTGTGTATCGCGAAGTGAGCGGCGAACAGCCCACACCAGTGCTTCCCCGGTCCGTCGTTCCCCTGGAACCTGCTCGTCGCGCCGGGTGAGCGACGCGGAAAGACCAGCGGCTCTCCGCGACCGCTCCCCACTGGGTTATCGAAGAATGAGTGCGTCGGCGGCGTCCAGGTCCAGCGTGAAGACCACTTCCTTCCCGTGACGGGCCACTGTCACCGGCTTGCCACTGGCCAGAGTCGCCTTGCTGCTGGGGAGTTCAATCGTCGCCCGCACCTTTAGTCCCTTCACAGGGCCCCCGCTCCAGTTGATTAGCGGAATGAGCGTTCCCTGGTTGGCCTGGATCACCGTGGTTTCCACCAGCGGCTCCGAACAACTCACCGGTCGCGGAAGGTCCTGCGCCAGCCAGCCAATTACCTGTGCCGCCACCCTGTCAAACCCGGTCGGAATCAGATGACCGAGCGTATCCTCGCTGGCCCCGCGATCCACAGGGCGAAGCGGCATCGCCGGTTTGAAATAGCTCAGACCAGGGAGAAAGCCGCAGTACAGGGTGCGCCCCTTCCCCACCTGATGCATCACGAGCGCGGGCGAGGCGTCCTTGAAAGTACCCAGAACGGTTGCCTCCCTGGTCGCGGTCACTCGCGTCAGGGCACCAAACACGGGAACGGTTGTGGGAGTGGCTCCCGTCTTCACTGTCACCACGTCGAGCGCCTTGGCGAAGGGAAGATTCTCCTTCTCGCGAATGATGGTTTCCTGTTGATCCTTCTCCATTTTTGGGGCAGAAACCGCCAGCAACTCCTGCATCGCCTTGTTTGGTTGATTGAACTCATCAAACATCCCTGCCCCGGCCGTCGCCACCAGCTGTCCGCCGGCCTGCACCCATGCCGCCAACGCTTTCGTTCCCGCCCGGCTGACATGGGCATCAGCGAGATAGATGATCTTGTAACCACCTAGATCGTCTCCATCCAGGATGCCATCAAGGGGAAGTTGCTGATGCCGAATGCCGATGTACAGGCTGCGTTTGCCGGCTCCCAGGGGATGAGCATAATCGTCCCAGATGTCGGCCGCCTCGCTAAACCACAGCCCCGCCAGTCCGGGGCGCACTTCTCCCTGCTGGAGAATATCCTCGAACTGCCCCAGTTCATGCAAGGACCGACGAACCTCCTGGAACATCGCCGGATCGCTGCAGTGGTTCTCTGTGTAGGCCGCCTGCACCGGGCGAAATTCAAAGAGATTGAAGATCTTCGCCCCATGAGCCAGGTCGCCGTAGAACTGTCGGCGCCAGCTCGCGGTCGTGTTCCCCGGCGTGTGCGGCATCACATAGTAGTGAATCTTGCTGGTGGGCTTGCCCTTGATGCCACAACGGAACATGTCGAGCATCAGAAAGTTCATCTGCTGGGTGCCGACGGGGACTTGCCAGATGTAGTCCTCGCCCCAGGGCATCGTCATCCCCTCGGCGCGAAAGAGCGAGATCCACTGGTGGGTATCGCCCATGTACATGTGCTTGTGATGGGGGGAGAAGTTCGCTCCGATTCCCGCATGTGGGAGATACCGGCGCAGCACGTCGGTGAGCTGCTTCTGCACCTGAATGCCGTGATAATACGCGTAGCGCTGCGAGTAATAGTAGAGCGAGGGTTTGGTTGTCGCGGTTGCCTTCGCGGGGCTGTACAGCACCTGTTCCCAGGTGGTGGCGGAGGGATCGACCTCGGCGGGCGTGCGTTTCTCCCGCTGGAGCCACGAGCGAAACCCCTTGTGATCGTTGGCCGGTGGGGCGGCGAGGCCAATTTCGTCGCCCAGGCTCACACAGGCAATGCGCTCGGCCTTCCCCTCTTTTTTCAGCCTCTGGCAGTATTCCTCCAGCTTCGCTGGACTCAGACTGCGCACGTCGAGGTAGCCCTTGCGCAACGGCTCTGCCCCACCGATGGTTGCCTCGTCCGTGCGATTGAGCGCGGTGGCGCCGATCAGAGTCTGGAACTCCTGGAGCGCCTGGTTGTACCGAGGATGGCCTGGGCGAGGGGTGAAGGTGTAGCCGTAGATCAGCGTTTGTTTGGGAGCCGTGCCACGAATGGGCTGTTTTTTCAGATAGTCTACCAGATCGTAGAGAATCGAGTCGGTGGTCCGGATGCGCTGCGAATAGCGGGTGTCGGCATCATAGGCGAGTGAAAGATCGCCTTGAAGATCCTTGAAATGGGCGATCGAGGTGATCTTGCCGTCGGCGGCACGCACCCCCACTTCCAGGCTGTAATGCAGCGGCTTCTTCTGTTTCTCGCTCCCCTGAGCGGTCAGTTGCCACTGGCCGTCGTTCAGGGTGTCGAGCAAGCTTCCCACCTCCACCCAGTCGGTGGAGGTTCCCGGGGCAGCGCTCAGCGTGAGCGGCTTCCAGGTGCGCAGGTGAACCCAGTAGGGCGAGTGCTCGGTCCCCGGCGGAACCACCAGATTCATCGCCGCGCCGTTCTTGTGGTTGTGCAGCTTGAAGTAAACATCGCCCGCCTGAGTGAGCAAGCCGTCGAGCGGCAAATAGTTCTCTTTTTCGATCCGGTTTGTCACATCTTCCACGGCCCGGGTCAACAACACCAGATCGACGTTGCGTCGGGCGGCGAGTCCCTTCTGACGCTCGGCAAGAAGAGTGAGTTTGGCCTTGCCCGCCTCCAGGGACACGAACGCATCGTGCCCTTCCCAGACCAGGTTTTCACCCGGGCCCCAGCTCCAGGCAACCTGTTTTTTCAGCTTCTCCTTGAACGCCCAGATCTTGACGTTCTCGGTCCCGCCATAACGCCGATCGAGTTTCTTCACCCCGTTCTGCTCGACGCGCAAGGTAAACTGGGTCTCGAAGCGATAGCACGCCTCATAGCGCACCAGCGCCAGATAACGCCCCGCCCTGGGCACCTCGATCTCCAGCGTCGCCAGTGCGTGCGCGCATTGTTCAGGAGCGCCCAGGAACCCCTTGCGGCTCAGAAAAGAGTTGGCAAAGGTGGCCACGTAGTAATTCTCTCCCCAGGGCCGCGCCTGCCAGCCATCCTTCCCAACGGGCTGGAATTCCTCGGCCTCGCACAGAATCGTGGTGTCGTTGAGCGGCTTTACGGGAAGATCCTGCCGATACGATCCTGGCGCAATAGCCTGTGCGGACGAAGTGAGACAGAGCACTGTCAGCAAAGTACGACAGAGTGGAGAGTTCATACTGCGATCCTGTGCAAGGAGGAAACCCAGGGAGGGAGAATGTCCTCCCCGCGGTATGCCGATACCAGGGGGAGGAGGCGTGGAGCAAAGGGGAAGGCACTTTACTTGGCAATCTCCAGAACGAGCTGTCGCGCCGCCTTGTACGCTCGGCGCAGCGTATCCGCGCGAACGCCCAGCTGGTCATCGTTGTAGTGGCGCCCGGTCTCGGCCTGAGGCAGCCCTGCCAGCGCCAGGGTCAAGGGCAACAATTTCATGAACTCGGCAACTCGCTGCTGCTGACGATCGGGGCCTTCGGTGCTCATGGAAATATCCTTCCGCTGCGGAGAAAAGTTCGGGATCTGCCGCCTCCAGTTTACTCGCCCGAGCAACGTCTCTCAAGCCTCCGTCACGAGTTCCTCGATACCCTCTGCTGGGGCCGCTGGAGACGGTACGGGTATTCGCGGGAAAGTCAGGGTCAACAAGGGGGGGACCATGAAAGTCGTCACCAGAACCATCAGCGTCAGTGCTCCGAACATCCGTGGATCGAGCACATGGCTGGTGAGCCCCATCGCGGCAAAGATAAGCCCAACCTCGCCCCGAGGCACCATCCCCACGCCAATCACATGCTTTTTCCCCTTGAACCAGAAGGGAGCGTACCCCGCCAGGAATTTCCCCAGCACTGCCAGGATGATGAGCAGAGCACCGATCATCAAGGTGCGATGATTGTCGGGATTCAGTGGATTGAAGACGCGCACATCCACCGCCGCGCCGACCCCCATGAAAAAGAGCGGCACAAAGAAATGTCCCAGTTGCGCCACCCCGCGCGCGATGCCGTGCGCCTGCGGAGTGCGCGCCAGCAATAACCCCGAGGCGAACGCTCCGATGATCATCGCCGAGCCAAGATTGTTCGCCAACCATGCCAGCCCCAGAGCAAGCATGACGGCCAGCATCGTCACCGTCCGAGGGATGTCCCAGTTGCGCACCCAGCGAGCAAGGTACGGCACCAGGAAACTCCCCACCAGCAGGGTGACGATCAGAAACCCAAAAGCGCGCGCGGTGATCAACGCCACACTGGCCAGCGAAGGTTCGGAACCGTTGGTCAGATCAATCACCACGCCCAGAATGATCAGTCCGAGGATGTCATCCAGAACGGCGGCACCCAGGATAATCTGGCTCTCGGGTTCCTGGGAGCGGCCCAGGTCCGAGAGCACCCGCGCCGTGATCCCCACGCTGGTGGCGGTCAACGAGGCGCCGGCGACAATCGCGACCAGGTTAGCCAACCCTAGAAGTCGACAGGCGGCATAACCGAACACAAAGGGGAGCACCACGCCGACCAGCGCTACACATGTTGAGGCTCCGCCAACCTTGAGGAGCTTTTTGAGATCCGTTTCCAGGCCGATCTCGAAGAGAAGCACCACCACGCCCACCTCGGCCAGCAGGTGCACCACTTCCAGGTTGAGATCGATCACCTTGTGCTCAAGATTGGGCCGGAGATCCACCACGCCAAGGACCGACGCGCTGAGGAGAACTCCGCCGAGCAACTCTCCCAGAACAGCCGGTTGGCCGATCTTCTGCGCGAGCCCCCCCATCACCTTTGCCACCAGCAACATGAGCGCCAGTGTCCCAAGCACCTGGGGAATATCGAGAGGAATCACCGTTTCTGGATGAAGGGCAGGCAGCGTCGCGCCAAAGAGCATCAGTCATCACCTCCTTTGTTGTTGTGGGCCGGCAGGACTCCAGGGTAATTCGGCGGTGCGGGCTGCTTCTTAGGCCATTTGCAACCCCTGTGTGACGATCTCCAGAAATTCCCGGGCGCGCCGCGCGAGCGCGTCCACCCCTTCGGGTTTTGTTGGCCGTGGCAGCACCGGGGCAAAGATGTTTTCGCAACACAGCGGCATCGTCAACCCGGTGAAGGCCACGGGGGCCAGCAATTGGTAGTGGTCAATCTCGCCCAGGCCCGGGCCGCAGTCGCCATCTTTGGGGAAGCGGCGATGATCCTTGATACAGAAACTGCGGACCTCGCTGGCACACTTCTTGATATCGGGAAGGGGATCGAGATGGAGATAATCCATGACGTTCCCAGCGTCGTAGTTAACCTTCACCCCCGCATCGTTGACCTCGCGGGTGATCTCGGCACAGGCCTCGCCCGTCCCGGTTTCCCCGCCGTGTTGCTTCACCACCAGAAGGACGCCCAGGTCACGCGCCATCGGCCCCAGTTTGCGGAAGCGTTCCACCCAGAGTTTCCGGTTGCCTCCCCGGGTGTGGCCAAAGGTGAGCACCTGTGGAACACGGGCGGCACTCGCCTGTTTGAGACGCTGCTGCAGGACTTCCAACCCGTTCTTGGCCTCGGGATAGATCCCGGAAAACATCATCACGGGTTCAAGTCCCAGATCGCGGCAGCGTTTGCCCAGGTCCCTGGCTTTTTCTGGCGGGGCATCGGCAGCCAGCACCGGAACGGACTTTCCGCCCTCTTCGCGATGCGTGGTTCCCCAGGCGACATGGTGGTAGCCCGCTCCCTTGATCCCGGTGAGGGCGCGCTGGAGCGGAAAGGCGCTGTAGGGGAGCGTCATGCAGGCGAGGAGAAACTTCGTGGGCGGACCGCGGTCGGCGGGTTGCTCTGCCGGGGCAGCTCCCGCGGTTGCGCCTCCGAGGGCGGCGCCGACCACAACCGAACTGGCCCCGTGCAGAAATTGACGCCGATCGGGAGTGAAAAAGGAGGTCATGAGAGGGACTCCAGGTAGCACCAGCGGGTGAGAAGCGCCGAGTGAATGGCTTCGTTCTACCCGTGCGCAGAGGTGGCTGCAACGATTATTCGCTGGCTTTCAGATGCACACGCGTGAGCCGAACAACCCCAGAATCGTTTCGCGGGACCCCGGATCGAAATCGTTCTGGCTGAGATTGAGGGTTTGCAGAACCGGCGAGGTGGCGAGGTCACGCAGGGCGGGGAGACACGCAGCGGTCAGGTTATTGCGTGCCAGATCGAGGCTCACCAGGCGCTGCGCCGGCGCAGAGGACAGCAGGGCGATCCCCTGGTGATCTTCGAGTTCATTGGCGGAGAGATTCAGATGGCGCAAATTGACCAGGTGTCCCTGGGTGGCCAGGTCATGAATGCCCTCCCCATCGATCCGGTTGTCCCGGAGATCGAGCGTGTGCACTTTACTCAGATAGGGACAGCGCGCCAGGATCTGCAACCCCATTCCGCCGATGCGATTGCCCGCCAGATCGAGTTCGCGCAGGTCGCTCATCCGTGGGGTTTCCACCAACCCCTTGACGCCAAAGACCCGAATCCCGTTGGCGGACAGGTGCAGGGAGCGCAGGGCGGTGAAGGTTTCTTCCTGGCCGAGCGCGTGGGCGCCCTCGTCGCCAATCTCGTTGCCCCCCAGGTAGAGCTCCTGCAAGTCTCCCCAGCGGGAATGCTTGGCCAGGGCGACCGCGCCTCCTGGACCGATGTTGTTCCCGGCCAGGTAGAGCGCGGTTAACGCTCGGAAGGCTCCTCCGCTGGCCAGAACGCGCGCCCCCGCGGCTCCCAGGCGCGTGTTGGTCAGGCGCAGATGCGTCACCTGACGCAGGGCCCCTGAGCGCACCAGTAACTCCATCCCGGCGCTGCCAATGTCCATGAACCCCAGATCGAGTTCGCGCAGGTGGCCAAGCCACTTGCACGCGGCCAGGGTGCGCAGCCCATTGCGCGTGAACCGATTGGACGAAAGATCGAGGCGCTCCAGGTGATTCCAGTGACGACAGGTTGTCAGGATTTGCAAGGCGGCGTCGCTGAGATCGTTATTCCCCAGGCGCAGGTTGGTAAGCGAACCCAGGCGGGGGTTGTTGGTTAGTTCCTCCACCCCCGTGGCCCCCAGCTGACAGCCAAAGAGCGACAGGGCGGTCAGACGCGGCAATTCCACCCGCGCCAGGAATTGCACGACCAGTTGCCGACGGGTTCCGTCCATCTGCAAGGTGTGCAGGCGCGGAAAGGAGTGGGCGAAGAGATCGATTTGGGAGTCGTCCCAGACAAATTGATCGCTCAGGGTCAGGCTCTGGAGGCGTGGCAGCAGAGGACTGGCGGCCAGGGTTCTGAGTTCCTCCGTACAAAGCAGGCCAGCGCTGCTCAGGCGCAGCGAGCGAATCGGCTCCTTGTGCAGCAAACCGGCACCATCCTGCACCAGCAGGCGGGCATCGATCTGAACGGAGTCGAGGAAGCCTCGCCGAAAGTTCCAGTCGAAGAGGAGCGAGGCCAGAGGGCCGAGCCATTCCTTTTCGTGCGCCGCCAGGAGCTGGCGCTCGTACCGTTTGCGCTCGGGAACGCGGGGATCGTCGAGAGGAAGGTCGTCGAGATCGCTCTGGA
This sequence comes from Planctomycetota bacterium, assembly GCA_029777335.1. Classification (GTDB taxonomy): domain Bacteria; phylum Planctomycetota; class Planctomycetia; order Gemmatales; family Gemmataceae; genus JAKOSN01. Next base: position 1,447 of record JAKOSN010000342.1, on the reverse strand, counting down.
CACGGATCAACTGGGCGCGCGGGTTCCCCTGTTCTTCGAGCCAGTCGGCGAAGATGAGTCGGGTGGCCGCGTCATCGGGATCATTCACGATCGCCTGCAGGAAGGTTTCTTCCTGGTCCATGACGTTCCTCACCCGGGCGAAGGTTGTTCAGGAAACGCAAAAGCCTGCTGTAACAGGTGTTACAACAGGCTTTCTTGGGAATGGAGCTGAGGGGATTCGAACCCCTGACCTTCTGAATGCCATTCAGACGCGCTCCCAGCTGCGCCACAGCCCCAGATGGTAATTTGATCTTAGAGGACACTACTTTCCTTGTCAACGCCTTCGCAAAAAATGTCGACCCGAGGCCAGCCATCCCTTCCGTCTGCCGATTCTTCATGATTTTCACTTCTCGGCAACATTCTTCTCGCATCGTGGCCTGTCATGTTTTACCTTCTTCCCCAGATTCGTCCCCCCGACAGGAGACAAGGCCATGCGACGACTTTTGATGCTCGGTCTGGCGATGACGGCGCTGATCACCGCCGTGGCGCTTTCCCGCAATGAATCCCCCAAGGGTGAAGGGGGTAGCAACCCCCTCCAGGTGAGTGTCGATGAGCGTAATCCCTGGACTAATTTGAAGTTAAACAATAATCCCAACGAGTTCCGTTTTGTCGTGGTTTCGGATCGGACCGGCGGTCATCGTGCAGAGATCTTTTCCCGCGCGGTTAAACAACTCAATCTGATGCAGCCCGAATTTGTCATCTCCGTGGGGGATCTGGTTGAGGGGTACGCCGACGAAAAGAAGGAGACAGACCGGGAGCGCCTGGCCGAGGAATGGCGCGAGTTCGATGGGTATGTCCGTCAGCTACAAATGCCCTTCTTCTACGTGCCGGGCAACCACGACCTGAGCAATGTCTTCGAGCACAAGGTGTGGAAGGAACGATACGGTCAGACGTATTATCACTTCGTTTATCGCGACGTTCTTTTCCTGGCTCTCTCGTCCGAGGATGAAATCCCGGCAGCGGGCGATGCCAAGGATGACAAGAAGAAGTCTCCCAAGGTGGGAAGTTACATCAGCCAGAAGCAGCGCGACTACGTGAAGAAGACCCTGCAAGACTATCCCAATGTGCGCTGGACGATGGTTTTCATTCACAAACCGCTCTGGGCGCTCCCCGAGACCGAGAAATCGGGATGGCTGGACGTGGAGAAATCGCTCGCGGAGGGGGGACGCAAGTACTCGGTCTTCGCCGGGCACGTCCATCGGTTCCAGAAATTTATCCGTAATGGGATGAATTACTATCAACTGGCGACCACGGGCGGTGGGAGCAAACTCCGCGGGGAGCGCTATGGGGAATTCGACCACTTCGCCTGGATCACCATGAAGGCCGAGGGGCCCACGATCGCCAATGTGATGCTCGACGGCATTTATCCCGAGAATATGCAGAAGATCCGCACCGACGAAAAGGCGCG
>JAKOSN010000341.1 GCA_029777335.1 Planctomycetota bacterium | reverse complement strand
TAGTCCTCGACGGTGAGCGGTTTGCCGGTTGTCCATTGATGCAACAGGTCGCGTTTGACAAGTTCGAGGGTCAGCGGCTGGCGTAGCGGATTGTCGCGGAGCACCTCCAGATAGCCCGGAAGCAGACCGTCGTACCACGAGCGTTCGAACTCGTCCAGCCATGCTTCCAGCTGTCGCCGGTGTGCCTCGGGAAGATCCCGTAACTGCAAGTTGGTCACAGGCATGGTCGGGTCACCGGAGTCGAGCAGCCCGGGCAGGGCCACGGGCCAGGGAGAGGTCGGCCACCAGGAAGTTCCGCTGGCGCTCGCTCCTCTCCGTTGGGGGGAGGGCGAGCACGCGGGGTTATTGTACTTTAGGACGCGGGTTCGATGACGGCCGACATCGATCCTTCACATTTGCGGCTGCTGAACAAATCGGGACCGAAGGCATGGATTTGATCGCGTTTGAGTTCGGCGTGTTCGCGGGTGGTGGTGAGCACAATCACGCGCCCCGTGGTGTCGACCTCCTTGGCCATCTGGAAAGCTTTTTCGCGCGAGTGACCAAAAAGCTGCATCAACATGCCGATGACATACTCATAGGTGTGGTAGTCGTCATCGAGCAGAATCACGTTGTACGGTGGCTGACGCCGCGTTTGTTCTTTCGGCTTGGGGCGCGCCACTTCGGGTAAAGTAATGGTCTCGCTCATGGTGGCTCCCAGTCGCGAACTCCGGTGTCAAAAAAGGGATCAAAGATTACGAGGTGGGATCGGCGAGCAAGGTTCGCCCGAAACCAACCTGCGTCATGTCGTCGTATTGTTGCTCCACCCCCGCGGTGAAGAGCCTGATCGCCTTGAGGACGCGCTCCAGCTGCGCGCGGGGCGAAGGCACGGGCACACTCGCCAGTGCTTCTTGCAACCCCTCGATCCCAAAACTCTCGCCGCGAATATTCTGCGCGTCGGTCACGCCATCGGAGAACAGAAGGACCGTGTCGCCCGGCTCCAGCGTGATCTCGCAGGAGTCATAGACGGCTCCTTCCATCATCCCCAGAGGGTAGCCAGCCATGCGGCGCGGGACACACTGGACCCAGGTCCGGGTGTTGTGCTGATAATGCAAGGGCGACATGTGGCCGGCATTCACGAGGGTGCAAACGTGCGTGACTGGATTGAGAATCACGGCGGCCAGCGTCACAAAGCGGTCCATCTTGGTGCATTGTGGCGTGAGCAACTCGTTCAGATGGGTGATGGTGCGCGACAACTCGGAGTTGGTCAGGAAGCAGAAGCGGGCGTCGGAGGAAACCTTCGCCATCAGCAGCGAGGCCGCCACTCCCTTGCCGGCGACGTCTCCCAGCGCCACGCCCAGACGGCGATCATTGAGAGGGATGAAATCGTAGTAGTCGCCTCCCACCTGGTAGGCGGATTCGTACGTGGCATAGAACTCGTAACCGGGGAGTTCCGGGAACTTGTCCGGGAGGAAGGAGCGTTGCACCCGGCGCGCCAGCTGGAGGTCGCGATTCATCCGCTCGCGCGCCACCGCTTCCTGATACAACCGTGCATTTTCCAGGGCGATGGAGGCCTGCTGCGAGACTCCCATCAACAATTCCAGATCCGGCCGGGTGAATTTTTTGCTGCGATCCTGGGTATCCAGCTGAATGACCCCAAACGGCTTTCCTTCGGTGCTGCACAGGGGAACACACATCACGGAGCGAATGCGGAAGTCGACCACGCTTTGACTCAGGACGACGCGGTTGTCGTGGGCAGCATCGTCGGTCAGAAAGGCCTCGCCGGTTTCCAGGCACATTTTCACAATGCTGCGACTGAAACGGGCGTTGGCCTCATCGACAGCGCGGCGGGTTTTGACCACCTTGGGCATGAGCTTCTTGGCCTCTTCATCGGCGAGGATGATGAAGCCCCGATCCGCCTGGCGGTACAGCTGAAAGAGGTTATCGACAATGCGCGGCAGGAGCGTGTCGAGTTCGAGGGTTTTGCTCAGGTTGGCGCTGATCTCCAGCAGACCGCGGAGTTTCTCGGCTGGTTGGGTTTCCAGGGTCAGGCTGCTGTTCTGGGAGAGGGTGGCCTCGATCGTGCTCGATCCAAGGGCGCCTTCCGAACCCTCGTCGTCGTCGTTTGAGTCAGCAGGCGGTTCGAGGTACGTGGCCTGGAAGTCACAAATGCGGATGCTATCGTTGTTCTTCAGCAGGGTCCGCATCGAAATTTGCTGGTTGTTCACGAAGGTGCCATTGCGACTCTTCATGTCCTCGATGTAGAAGCGTCCCTGGACCCGCACAATCTGGGCATGTTCGCGACTGACCGAGGTAATGGGAATCACGATGCCACACTCGGGATTGCGACCGAGCACAACCCTGTCGGTGTCCAGAGGGATGGTGGCTCCCCGATTGACCCCGTTGAGTATGTGGAGCGACGACATCGGCTCACCCGTGCACAGGCAGAAAGATCAAACTCCGAAGTCCCCAGGGACGGCGGACCGGATAGGACAAATCAAGTCAGATTGTAACGGGCAAGGAAGGGGGATTCAAGCAT
>JAKOSN010000340.1 GCA_029777335.1 Planctomycetota bacterium | reverse complement strand
GTCCTCTGGCTTCTTTATGCCGGAATCTTCCTCACTCGTGGCGGGATCGACGATGTTCATCAGCGTGCGCGGAGTGGTTCCATCCTGGCGATTTTGGCAGTGGTGGATATTCCTTTGATCGTGATGGCCACACGTTGGTTTCGTGGAGTCCACCCGGTCGCGCCGCGGATGGATGAGCGAATGCATCTCACACTCCTGGTCGCAGCTTTGAGCTTCACCGCCTTCTTTGCCTCCTGTATCTATCAACGTCGCCAACAACTTGCGTTAACTGAACGCCTCGCTGACCTCTCTGCACGCCTGGATCCCTTTTGAAAGCTGTAACCGGGAGCAATCGGTTCAACCCTTTCTCCGATTGGAAATGAGATCCCGATGGAAACGCTAGCCACGGTCTTTGTAATTGGTTGGGGTGCAGTCGTTCTCTACCTCGGATGGATGGGCGTTCTCCAGTTTCGGCTTGCCCAGCGCTTGCAAGAACTGGAATCCCTCGTGAGCAGTCAGGAGCGCACTTCTTCCTGGGAATCCAGAGCTGCCTGAGCGGTGGGAATGGGAATGGGCCAGGGATCCCCGTAGGGGAGTATGGTATGATCGGTCCACTGTTTATCGGTCTTGCACTGAGCCTTTCTGCACCCCTGGCCGTCGACCCCACACAGCGGATTGAAGGTCTTGTGGTCAACCAGACCCAGGGCGGAATCCCCGTTGCGGGTGCGGAGGTGATTTTGCGCGCCGGGCAAGATGGTGCGCTCGCGCTGGTTGCTCGGACCGTCTCCGATTCCACCGGCCATTTTGCTTTCGTCGATCTCCCTGTGGAACCCGGTTTGAGTTACCTTCCTGGGGCGAACCATCAAGGAATCCACTACCCCGGTTCGCGCATTCCGTCATCCGCTGGATTTACTCGTGCGGTGCTCTCGGTTTCCGACACTTCTACCGCTCCTGATCCCCTGATTGCTGATCGGCATGAACTGGATGTTCTGGTCAAGACTGGCGTGATGGAAATTACGGAAACACTCGTTATCAACAATCCTACCACTGCCACCTATGTTGGAACTCCAGGAGCAGACGGTCCGCCAACAACCTTGTCTCTGTCCATCCCTTCAGGATTTGAACGAGTCACCTTCACGAGTGAATTTCATGGACGACACTTCAAGGTTGCCGAGAACCGTCTGGTGACCGATCTTCCCTGGACACCGGGAAAGCGTGAATTGAAATTCACCTATGCCTTGCCCGTGGAAAGTTCTCATCAGCTTTTCGAGCGAACCCTTGATCTTCCCACCCGGTCCCTCACCCTTCGGGTTCACGGCGCGGTCTCTGGCCAGGTCGTGTCCAATCTCCCCTCGGTTGCTGAGGGGAAGGACGGCGCTTTCGTGTTTCATGCTGCGACTGAGATGTTGCCCGCGGGGCATCGCCTGACGCTGGAACTTGGAAAGATGCCCACTCCGTGGATTGTGCACGCACGCTGGGGTGCCCTTGGGATACTTGCCGCCTTGATCGTGGGCACCGCCATCCTGGCGAAACGGCGGCGAACATCCCCGGCGCTTGGCACCTGGCTCGTTCGCGCCAGGAATCGTTCACCCATCACCCCTCGAAGAAAGAAGCACGCGCGCGTTCGTTGAGCGGTCTCCTCCAACGCGGAGCCACGGGCGTGATTTCTCTCCGGGCCGTTTCCCAGGACCTGAATCCATCACAACCGTGAGCGCCCCGCACTTATCCGCGGTGTACACGCGAGGTAGCGCCGTTTGTGGATCTGGCTTGCCATTTGCGCAGCCTCCCCGGTATCATTCCTCGTGAAATGGAGGGCTCCCATCAGGGATTCCCTCTACAAACCAATCACGCCAGGGGTTTCTGCGAATCCTCGATCGTGATGCGGCTGCTGGCAACGTTTCGCCCGGCACACTGTTTCCCTGGCATCAGCGAAGGTGGAGAACGACATGCGCTACAGTTTGTACCTTGGTGGGATCGCGACGCTCTTTTTGCTCGGATGCAGTGGCAATGAACCCAAGGTAAGTCGCGGACCTACCAAATCCGTGCGCGACGCCATGCGCGGCCACGGCGACGAGGAAGTTCAGACCCACGATCCGGTTGGTCAGAAGGATCCCGACGGCAAGGTGCGCCTCGGTGGACTCCTGTTGACTATCCCGCAAGGATGGGAACGCAAGGCTCCGCAATCGTCCTTTACTCAGGCGGAATTTGCTCTGCCGCGCAGCAGCGGCGATGATGCGGATGGACGACTCACGCTCAGCCAGGCCGGCGGGTCGATCGAGGCCAATATCGAGCGCTGGAAATCGCAATTCAGTGGAGCACCGGGTGCTCCGAAGCAGGAACAGCTCGACGCAGGTGGGCTCAAAGTGACCCTCGTGGATCTGGCAGGCGAATTCAACGATCAGCGTGGGCCGTTCGCGCCAGCCGTCAAGCGATCTGGCTATCGAATGATCGCCGCCATCATCCCTGTCGAGGGGGAACTTCATTTCATCAAGGCAGTCGGACCACAGAAAACGATCGAAGCGAATAAGGAGAAGATTTATACCTTCATCAAATCGGTCAAGCGGATGGAGTAGTACCCGTCTGCTCAAACGTCCGCACCGGGTTTTCACGGACAACAGCGATCTCCACACGAACTGATATTGCTCTGCGAACCCCGGGCTTGCTATAGCCACAGGTCCCGCGGATTTGCCCGTGTTGACTCGATCTCTGTGTGTAATCACGACGAGCTGCAAAGTTGCTTTGCCGAATTACCTCAATGGTGCAGGTGGTTCAAACCTCACTCTGTGGAGCCAGGTGCGGATGTACTGGACCAAGCAAGAGAAAGCCAAACAGCCGAGCTGGAAGCGCGCCCTGCGCGGAGCGCTTCAACTGCTCGGTTCTCTCAAACTGGCCGTGGTGTTGCTCGGTACCCTCGCTGCGGTGATCGCGGCGGCGACGATTCTAGAGGCCAATCACGGCCGTCTCTATGCGCAGTGGTACGTCTACCACAGTGGCTGGTTCATAGCCCTCCTGGCCCTCCTTGGGATGAACATTCTCTGCGCCGCTCTGGCCCGCTTCCCATGGAAACGCCATCAGACCGGTTTTGTGGTCACCCATGCCGGCCTCCTGGTTCTCCTGGGCGGAGCCATCTACAGCTTTGTCGGGGGGATTGAAGGGCAGGTTTCTCTCCGTGAGGGAGAAACCACTTCACGAATGATCATGCCACAGCAGTGCCAGGTCACCGCCACCTGGGTGAATCGCCCCGGGGAGCCGCCTTATGAGTTTGCCTTCGAGCCCGGTCCAAGTGACTGGTGCGAAGGGAAAACGTTGCACATCGGCGAGATCGATGGGATCAGCGCCCGCGTTCTCCGTTACTACAATCATGCCACCGCGGTGGAAGAGTGGGTCCCCGACCGCACCGAGGCGGGGGGCCCGGTGGTCAAACTCAAGGTGGCAGGCCCCCATGGCACCGACAGCATGGAGCAAACGCTTGCTGATCAGGATTACGGTGATGAGGTGTTCATCGGTCCCATTCGAACGCAATTACAGCGAGCGATCTCCGAGGTGATGATCAAGGATTTTCTCACTCCGCCAACAGAGAATCTCGGGGAAAAAGGCCTGCTTCTCGCGTATTACAAGGATCAGGTCGCCCGGATTATCATTCACGAGAACATTGGTAAGACGATCCCCATCGGGGATACTGGCGCGGCGGTGCAAATTGTTCGATTCATGCCCAACGCGCGGCCCGATGCCCACGGGCGCTTTGAATCCATGGGTGACCATCCGCGCAATCCGGTGGTGGAGATGCGTCTGACCATTCCGGGACAGAAGGACCCCGTGCGCCAGATGGCGTTCGCCAAGAGCCCCTTGCTCAATCTGGATCCAGTTTATGAACGCGTTTGTCCAGTGAAGTGTTGCTATTTGCATCCAGCGATTAAACCGCCCAACGCCGTCGATTTCATGCAAGGGAGCGACGACGCTCTTTACTGGCGGATTTTCGCCGATGGTCGGCTTGTCTCCAGCGAAAAGACAAAACCGGGGAGCACGATTCAGCTGGCTGGGAAGTTTCAGCTTACTGTTGCCGACCATTTGCCACACGCCCGCGCGAGGATTGTCTTCCAACCGGTCGAGGTCGACCCCAACCAGAACGAGAAACCGGAGGCAGCAGCTGAGGTTGCCCTTACGGTTGGAGGCACGACGCAGACCGTGTGGCTGCAACGCAATCATCCCTCGCTGGGCACACGTGCAGTGGTCACCTCCGAGGGTCAACTCCAGGTTCGT
>JAKOSN010000339.1 GCA_029777335.1 Planctomycetota bacterium | reverse complement strand
GGCGGCCACCATCTGGATCAACTCGGTTCGATCGATGGTGGGGCGGATGAAGGAGAGGACCACATAGAGGGCACACAGCGACACCGCGACGGCAGTCAGGATGCGCAACAGTTGATTGATCGAGGTCTGGATCGGGCTGGTGAGGTAGCGGTAGGCGCGCGCCGCGCTGGCGGTGCTCTGGGCGAACGAGGCGGCGCCGACCTGATCGGCCCGATACACCCCGCTTCCGGCAACGCAGTAACTCCCCGAGAGCAGCCGCTCGCCGGCGTGGCGGGCGACCGGATCAGATTCGCCGGTGAGCAACGCCTCGTCCACCTCGAGAAAGGCCGCCTGTATCACCACGCCATCCGCCACCACCGGTTCGCCGGTCTTCAGACAGAGCAGATCGTCGCGCACCACGGCACTGGCCGGGATTTCCAGCATCTGGCCGTCGCGAATCACACCGGCCCTGGTTTCGGTGAGGATGGCAAGTCGATCCAGATGCCATTTGGCGCGCACCTCCTGGGCCAGGCCGAGAAGGGTATTGATGATCGCCATCGCTGAGACTGCCCAGCCGCCGCGGTATTCCCCCAGCGCCAGCAGAGCAATGGCCGCCGGGATCACCAGGGCATTGAAGAGGGTGAAGACATTGCGCACCACGATCGCGCGATATTCGGCGGCATCGGAGCGTTTCACACGGTTGACCAGCCCTTGACGGGTTCGCTCGGCCACCTCGGCGGAGGTCAACCCGGTCAGGTCGTGGGTCGTCATGCGTCTCTCTCCTGCTGGGCTGCGGACCATCCCTCCCGTATTGTAGGAACAGACACACCCCCGCTGCACGCATGGAGAACCCGGATGAGCACCTTGCAGACCGCCACCGGAGCCGAGATCCGCGAACGGGCCCGCCGCGGCGACCTCACCACTCCCACCCCTGGTCTGGCGCTGGGCTATGTGCAGGCGAATCTGGTCGTGGTGCCGCGCGAACTCTCCTTCGATTTTCTCCTCTTTTGCCAGCGCAATCCCAAGCCCTGCCCGCTGCTCGATGTCACCTCGCCGGGTAATCCCGAACCGCGGCAGATCGCCACCGGCGCCGACCTGCGCACCGATTTGCCCGGTTATCGTGTGTGGAAACGCGGCGAGTTGATCGAGGAGCCGACCGATCTGCACCAGTGGTGGAGCGATGACCTGGTTGCCTTTCTGCTGGGGTGCTCGTTCACCTTCGAGAGTGCACTTCTGCAGGCCGGCGTCCCGGTGCGCCACATTGATCAGCGGTGCAATGTGCCGATGTATCGCACCAACATCCCCTGCCGTCCCGCGGGCTATTTTCATGGCACGATGGTGGTGTCGATGCGCCCGCTCACGCCGGCACAAACCATTCGCGCCACCCAGGTCTGTGCGCGCTACCCGCGCGCCCATGGGGTGCCGGTTCACTTCGGCGATCCCGGGGCCATCGGCATTCGCAACCTCGATTGTCCCGATTTTGGCGATCCGGTGCAGATTCGGCCTCAGGAGGTGCCGGTTTTCTGGGCCTGTGGCGTCACCCCCCAGGCAGTCGCGATGGAGGTCAAACCCCCTTTGCTGATCACGCACAAACCCGGCCACATGTTTGTGACCGATCTGCGCGACAGCGATCTGGAAGGCGAATAAGACCCACGCTGAACCTGGGCAGAATGGCAATTGTCAACGCTCCTGTCGCGTGGTAGCGTGAACCCCGCGCCGTGGGGACCTTGCACCCGGGATCGATCCACTCATGCCCGAACATGACTTTCATCTGGTGGCGTTGTTTCAATCGCTCGACGAGAAGTTGCTCCTCGCCGAAGCGCTGTTGTTCAACGAAATCTCGGTGCTCCACAGCAATCGCTACGCGCTGCGCCATGCGCTCGAACGCGGAGCCCGCCATCTGCTGCGCCACATGGACCCCTTGCAGATCCATCGGCGACGCTGGCGGGGCACGCCACAGGTGCGCTCGCTCCCTCTCACGCTCGATCCGCCGGGGCGCCATCCGTCCTGGCTGCGTCCGCTTGACGTGACCTTTTCCCTGGTGCAATGGCCCCACGGCGAGGAGGCTCACCGCGCCTATTTGCCCGCCCTGGGTATCGAGGTACTGGCATCCAGCGCCGAGGAAATGGACCGCCTCCTTCCTCAGCAGGTGCGCGAAACCCTGATGCGCTGCAAATTGCTGCGGCTCGATCATCTTGTCTTTTTGCAGCGGTGCACGCGCCTGGACCTCGAAACCCTTGCGCTCACCGTCACGCTCCCCACTCTCAAGCAGAAAGCAATCGATGCCCTGGAAGAGCACGATCGCCAGGAACCGATCATCAAGGAGATTGGCCTCGATCTGACCCGCGAACGGCTCCCCGAGGCGTACGAGGTCGAGTCTGAACTGCAGCGCCTGGTCGAGTTGCTCACGGGCCGGCAACCACGCAGTGTGCTCCTGGTGGGACCTTCTGGCGTCGGCAAGACCGCCCTCGTTCATGAACTGGTGCGCCGGCGCGAGGGACTCGGGCTGGGACGCACCCCCTTCTGGGCCACCACCGGGTCGCGTCTGGTGGCGGGGATGTCCGGCTTTGGCATGTGGCAGCAGCGCTGTCAAACCTTGATTCGCGAGGCGAGCAAGGCGAAGGCCCTCGTTCACCTGGGCAACCTCATCGAATTGATGGAGGTCGGGAAGAGTGTCTGCCAGAACCAGGGAATCGCCTCGTTTTTACGACCAGCGCTGGCGCGTGGAGAGATCCTCGCCCTGGTGGAATGCACGCCTGAGCAATTGCCGCTGATCGAACGGCAGGAACCGCAGTTGCTGCAGATCTTTGCCACCCTGCGCGTGGAAGAGCCCGCGCGGGGGCGCGGCCAGGCGATTCTTGCCAGTCAGGCGCTGGCACTCGCCCTGCATCGGCCACAGAGCGGAGAAATGCCGATCGAAGCCGATGCCCTCGAACTGCTCGACACCCTGCATCGCCGCTATGCGACCTACTCCGCCTATCCCGGGCGTCCGCTGCGTTTTTTGCGGCACCTCTTCGCCGATCGGAGCGAAGCACGTCCTCTCAACCGCCGCGATGTCACCCGCGCCTTCTCCCGCGAGACGGGGCTTCCGCTCTTTTTGCTTGAGGACAGCGTGCGCTTCGACGTGGACAGCGCACGCCAGTGGTTTGCTCAGCGTGTGATCGGCCAGCGCGAGGCGGTCGAACTGGTCGTCGACTTGCTGGCGACTGTCAAGTCGCGGTTGACGCGCCCGCGCCGGCCGATCGCCTCGCTGCTGTTTATCGGTCCCACGGGCGTGGGCAAGACCGAGATGGCCAAGGCACTCGCCGAGTATCTCTTTGGCAGCAAGGAACGGCTGACCCGGTTCGATATGAGCGAGTTTGCCGATCCGCTAGCGGTGCAACGGCTGATTGGCGGAGGCGGGCTGGCGGAGGGGGTGCTGACGGCGAAGGTGCGCGAACAGCCCTTCAGCGTGATCCTTCTCGATGAGTTCGAGAAGGCCCACCCCGCCCTCTTTGATCTCCTGTTGCAGGTGCTGGGTGAAGGCCGCCTGACCGACGCCAGCGGGCGCCTGGCCGATTTCTGCAACAGCGTGGTGATCATGACGAGCAACCTGGGGGCGGCCAGTTATCGCCAGGGCGGACTCGGTTTCCGCAGCATTCCCCCGGCGGGGAGCGACGGCGAGGAGGAAAGTCCCGAGCAACGCCAGCGTCGCGAACAGGCGCGCGAACACTTTGTCCACGAGGTGCAATCCTTCGTTCGCCCCGAGTTTTTCAACCGCATCGATCGCATCGTTCCCTTTGCGCCGCTGGATGAAAAAAGAATATTACAGATCGCTGAACGGCAGCTGGCGTTGATCAACCATCGCGATGGCATCCGCTACCGCGGGGTGACGCTGGAGGTGGCGCCGGAGGTGGCCGCGCATCTGGCACGCAAGGGGTACGATGTGCGCTATGGCGCTCGTCCGCTCAAGCGTGCGATGGAACGCGAGTTGCTCGCTCCGCTGGCGACGGAGATGAATCAATACACCGCCGAGATGCCGTTGCGTGCCGTTGTGGGGCTGAGCGACGACACGCTGACCGTGCAGGTTCGCGCCCGCACCGATGAAGCAGGCCGGCCGCTGGGAGCGCAGGGAGCGCAGGGCGAGGTTGTGGAACTGGTTGCCCGCTGCGTGGAGTTGCGCCGCGATCTGCAGCGCCTGCACCGTTGCTCCCCGGTCCTGGAACTGATCAATGAGATTTTTCGTCTGGAACGGCTGGAAAAAAGGCTGAAGCAGAAGGATCGCTTTGTTCATTACGAGAACACCGAGGGGTTGAAGGATCTCCCGCGGCTGCGCCTGCTGCGCGAGGAACTCGAGGCCGTGAGCAGGACCGTCTTCCACCTGGAAGAGGAAGGGCTGGTGCCACTGTACGAGCAAGGCCCGCTCGCGCCGGAGGAGTATGCGCCCCGGCTGACCGAGTGTCGGGCGCGCTTTGAGCGTTTGTTGCTCACGCTCTATCTGCGCCGCTTTGACAAACCGGACGCGGTCACGCTGGCCATCTACAGCGAACAGCAGGAGCGGTTGTTTGCCCTGGCGCAGAGTTACTTTGAGATTGCGCGCGACCGAGGCGGACAGGTCGAAGTCTGGCACATTCTCCCACCCAGCAGCGGGCGCGACAGGAATGCTGCCCCGGAACGGCGCATGGTGCTGGAGGCGCGGGAGGCCTTTGCCCAGTTGGAAACCGTACGTGTTCGCTCCTGGGATCTCGAACGCCGCAGCTGGGCTCCGCGGTCACTCACCGTCCCGCCGCGCGACGGGGTGATTGGGCTGGTGCTGGCGATTGCCGCACCGGCAGGCTATCCTTTCTTCGCCATGGAAAACGGCTTGCACCTCTTCACCAGTAGCAAAAGTCCGGGGCGCTGCCTGGTGGAGAGCAGTACCCTGCCGATGATCGGTCACACCGACGGGAGTTTCTATCAACCGCCGGCGGGGATCGAGCGCCGCGGGGCGATTGGGAGCCAGGGGAAACGGCGGACCTATCTGCTCGATGCCCAGGAAGCGCAGGATTTGTGGTTGAATCGCAAGTTCACCTGGGATCGGGGGGAATTGACTCAGGCGCTCGCCCGGATGATGGACCAACGGTTGCTGGCGGAAGCACGCACGCTCCTGCACAGCTAGGCCCCCTCGCTCTTTCTGCACAGGCCGCCATGCTCCTCATCTTGCCGATCTATGTCCATCTGCACGAAGACCTGTTCACGGTCTGGCCTCTGTTTGCGCCGACCGTGGTCGAACGCCACGGCAAGCTGGAACGCGTCCTCTTCCAACTGGCGCGCACGCTGCGCGCCCAGTTGAACGCCCTGGGCAAGGCGCTGCGCCATGAGGAGCTGGCGCGGTATTCCTTCTGTCCGGATCTTGAATATCGTCGCATCGATCTTGCCCTGGAATTGCGCCGTCGGGTCGCACGAGGGCGGTTCTTCTTCGTCCTCTTTGAGGCGCTGGGACGGCGTCTGGCGTTCACTCCCGCGGTGCCCGAACTCTGGTTTGAGGTGCAGCGCGGCGAGTCGCTCACCGCGCGGGCCACGGAGGTACTCACTCATCACTTCCGGGCGCTGGAAAAGGAAGACGCTGAGAACTTCACCACTCCGGAATCGGTCGCTCTGCAGGGGACCGCGTGGATCACCACGCTCGATCTGGATATCTACCCCAGCCAGGAACTCGAGGCGGGGAACGTGCTGCGACGGGCAGCCCTGAGCCCGGAAGACGTTGCCGACGGCGAGCGCGAACTGTATCGCGTTGGTCGCTGTCTCGATCAACTCTACCCCGAGGATCTGGACCGCGTATTGCTCCGTGATCGCCAGGTGGAGGAACTCACGCGCTGGCTACGCTCCGCAGATCGTCGGCCCGTGTTGCTCCTGGGTCCGCCCCTCGTCGGCAAGACGGCCCTGCTTCACGAGTATGTCTACCGTAGCGTGGCCGCGCGCAAGGATCCACACCGGCAAAAGAACAATGTCTGGCTGCTGGCACCACAACGATTGATCTCCGGGATGTCGTATGTCGGCCAGTGGGAACAACGGTTGCTCGCCATTCTCAAGGTGGCGCGCAAGCATAACCACATTCTGTATTTCGACGACTTTCTCGGTCTCTATTATGCGGGAAGAACCAGCCAGTCCGATCTGAGTGTTGCTCACGTGCTCAAGCCTTATGTGGAGCGTCGCGAGATCCGCCTGGTGTGCGAGATGACTCCCGAGGCCTTCCGGGTCCTGCGCGAACGAGATCGCGGCTTTGCCGATCTCTTTCATCTGTTACCCCTGCACGAACCGAGTGAATCCGAAACGCTGCGCATCCTGATCGCGGTGCTGCGTCAGCTGGAGGGACAGCATCGCTGCCAGTTCGCGCTTGACGTCTTGCCCACCGTGCTCGATCTGCAACGACGCTATGTCAGGCACCTGTCCTTCCCTGGTAAGGCGGCTCTCTTTCTGCGTCGGTTAGCGGTCAAGCATCGCAAGGCGACCATCAGTCGCGAGGAGGTTCTGCGTGAGTTTCAACGCCAGAGCGGATTGGCGCTCACGTTCCTCGATCCCCGCACCAAGCTGGAGCGCCAGGAGGTGGTCGCTGCCCTGGAAAAACAGGTCCTCGGGCAGCCCGGCGCCCTGAACGCGGCCGCCGATGTGGTCAGCATCACCAAGGCCCGACTGAATGATCCCGACCGTCCGCTCGCGTCGTTCCTGTTTCTGGGGCCGACGGGAGTGGGGAAAACGCAGTGTGCCAAGGCGCTGGCGGATTATCTCTTTGGCGCAGGCGAGGACGAGGGGGGACGCGAGAATGACCCCGGGCGTCTGCTGCGTTTCGACATGAATGAGTTTCTGGAGGCCGGGTCGGCGGCACGGCTGGTTGGCACCTTCTTTCAACCCGAAGGGCTATTAACCGCGGCGGTCCGGCGGCGCCCCTTCGCCGTGGTTCTTTTCGACGAGATCGAGAAAGCGCACCCCGAGGTGCTCGATCTGCTCTTGCAGGTGCTGGGGGAGGGGCGCCTGACCGATGCCCTGGGACGAACGGTCGATTTTACCAGCACCATCCTGATCCTGACCTCGAACCTCGGGGTGCGCGAGGCCCAAAGTCAGCTCGGCTATCGCAGTGATCCCCAGGCGGGCACCGAGAGCTTTATTCAGGCTGCCGAACGCTACTTTCGCCCGGAGTTCTTCAATCGCCTGGATCGGATCGTTCCTTTCAACACGCTGGGGCGCGAGGAGGTGGGGCGCATCGCGCGAATGCTGCTGCGGGACCTGTTGCAACGCGAAGGGTTGGTCCGGCGCAAGAGCATCTTGCTGGTGCAGGACAGCGCGATGGAGCGCATTGTCGATCAGGGATTTGATCCGATCCTGGGCGCGCGGGCCCTGAAGCGCACCCTGGAACGGCACCTGACGCATCCCATCGCCACGCGACTGGTGCAAGGGCTCCCCGAAGCGTTGACCTTGCTCCAGGTCTACTCGGTGCGCGGGGCCTTGCAGGTGGAGGTTGCCGGCCTGGAGCAAGTGCCCGTGAGTCCGGCGGTGGCGCTGCGGGCGGGGCTCAGTGAAACCGCCGAGGTGCTGGAGCGGTGCAAGCGCGCCCTGTGGCGGATGGAGAGCGCGATCGCGCCGCTTCGGCCGGAGGGAGAAATCAGCTCGGGAACATTGGCGGGCGAACATTATCGGTATTTTCAGATCCGTGATGCGCTCAATGCGATTCGCGGAGCGCTGCGCGAATGGGACGATCGCCTGGAAGAGAGCCGTTTGCCAACCCAGGCGCTTCCGACGTTGCCGCTGGGCCCCCAGTTGCGCAGCCGCGCGAGCAGCAGCACGCGCATCCCGGGGGCCGTTCCCGAGAAGGCGCTGAGCCGCATCATGCGCGAGTTGGCGGCGGCCCAGGATCTGGCGGAGTATCTCGAAGAGGTGGTGCGCAGTACCGGCGCACTCGCCAGCGCCGAGAGCGCCTTGGACCGCTTGCTGGACAGGCTCGCCCTGACTCATCTGCAAACGCAGTGTGTGCAGACCGGATCTCCCGAGGAGGCGGTCCTTCTGGTGTGGAGTCCGCTCGCCTCCCGCACCGACCACACCCTGCACCTGGCCATGGGCTATCGCAATTTCTGTGGCGCGCGTGGGGAAAGCAGCCTGGGACTGGAGGTGGTCGAACAGTTCTGGGATCCGGAAACGCTGGGAATTCCGGGCTATGCGCTTCATGTGCGCGGCCTGGCGGTCTGGCCGGTCCTGCAGAACGAGGTGGGGACGCATCTGTTCTGTCCGGAGCATGAGGGGTTGATTCCGGTGCAGGTGTTCGCCTGGCCGCTCACTCCGGGGCGGAGTGCCAGCGAAGTCCTGCGCGAACAGTGGCAGGCCCGTCAGTCCTGGCAAGAGCGGCTGCAACAGGGCGAGCAAACGATCGCCGAGGATCCGTTGCATCCAGGAGCGGTGGTGCGCATCTACAACTCCAGGGGGAACACGCTCGACCTGCGCACCGGGAGAGCCCTGCCAACGATGCCGCCCCTGCGTCCGTTTGTCGTCGCCGCCCTCGCCTTGCCTCCGGAACTGAGCGAATAATCGCACGGACAGGTGCCTGTCTGTCCAGAGGGTGTCAGCCAAGGTGACGCAGGACTGCCTGGGCGGCGTGGTATCCACACATGCCGTGAACCCCTGCGCCGGGAGGAGTGGAGGAGGAGCAGAGGTACAGTCGGGGATTGGGAGTGGTGTAGGGAACAAGGCGCACGGCGGGGCGGGTAAAGGCTTGCCACAGATCCATCACCCCACCGGTGATATCTCCGCCGATGTAGTTGGCGTTGTGGCGCTCGAAATCCGCAGGGCGGAGAATCGAGCGGGCCTTGATCAGTTCGCGAAACCCCGGAGCGAACCGTTCCATCTGTCCCTCGATGGCGTCCACCATGCTCACCGTCGAGCCGTGGGGGACGTGGCAGTAGGCCCAGCCGGTGTGCTTGCCTTCCGGGGCGCGGGTGGGATCAAAGAGGCTCTGCTGGGCGACCAGGACATAGGGGCGCAGCGGATGTTCGCCCTTCCAGATGACGCGTTCGCCAAAAGCGATTTCCTCGAAGGTGGAGCCGAGGTGAACCGTGGCGGCTCGTCGGCATGCCTCGGCTTTCCACGGGATGGGTCCGTCGAGCGCCCAGTCGAGTTTGAAGACTCCCGGGCCGTGGCGGAAGCGTTCCAGCGTTCGCCGATAGCTGGCGGGCAAATGGCCCGCGCAGATGCGCGCCACGTGTCGCGGCACCAGATCAAAGAGGATGGCGCGGGCGGGGGGAAGTTCGTCCAGCGACTCCACGCGCCAGTTGGCAAGGACCTCACCTCCGCGCGAACGGAGATAGGCGATCAGGGCGTCGGTAATCGCCTGCGAACCGCCGCGCGGTAAGGGCCAGCCCACAGCGTGGCCGGTGATGCCCAGGAGCAGTCCCACCGCGGCCGTCATCAGTTGTTCGAGCGGCAAGATGGAATGGGCCGCCATCCCGGCGAACAGTCCACGGGCGGCACGGCCCTTGAACCAGGAATCGATCAACCCCTCGGCCGAGCGAATGGCGCGCAGACCAAACAGGGCCATCGCCACCGGAGAACGGGGAAGACGAGGCGGGCCGAGGACCTCAGCGAGCAGGCCATCGGCGCGGCGGACGAGCGGTTCCATCAGCTGGAGGTAGGCGCGCGCATCCGCACCAAGCGTGAGCCCGGTGGCTTCGAGCGAACGCTCCAGAACTGCGGCGGTGCCATCGTCGAAGGGGTGCGCCAGCGGGGCCGGGGGATGAATCCACTCCAGGCCGTACGGCTGGAGATTGATGCCGCGGAAAAAGGGCGAGGCGACCCCGAGCGGATGGATGGCGGAGCAGATGTCATGGCGATAACCGGGGAGGGTCAACTCCAGGGTTCGGGCGCCTCCGCCAAACGTCGCCTGGGCCTCCAGGACAGCCACGCTGCGCCCTGCCTGCGCCAGGGTGATCGCGGCGGCCAGTCCGTTTGGTCCCGAGCCGATAACAAGCGCGTCGTACTCCTTGAGCGCTAGCAAGTCGCGCGACATGATCCGCTCCCGTCTCCCGATGGATGCACCGTCGCCAGAGGATTCATCTCCTCCGCGCACAGAAGTGTTGTAAGAATTGCCATTGTCGTTGTAAATTGTGCTTTCTTCCTGCCTTGCCAGTTGGTATTTATTTGTGGCGTAAGGTTCGGTATCACTCCGCCCAGCCAGCCCAGGAAGGGCGGCGACGTGGACCACCCACGAAATCCGGTGCGATCGGGAGAATGAGGGATGCGCATGCGCAAGGACGCGATCTTCCTGATGGGTATACTTGTGCTGGGGTTGGGTGGTCTCCTGATCGTGCCTGGGCGTTGTGGCGCCGGCTGAGCGCCCGGGGGGCCGTGTCCCCTGCCGATTGGCGGTTCGCCAATCATGATTGCTCCTCCGGGACAGTTTCAGAGCTATCCTGCGCCGGCACCGTATCAACCGCAAGCGCCCATGCCGTATAACCCGTCGAGGCAAGCGCCGCTTCCGCCGCGTCTGCCAGTGCCTCCGCGCCCCACCACCGCGGCGAGCACACCTGTACCCCGACCGATCGTGCGCGGGGTCGCCCCCGAGGAACCGCCTCCGCCACCCCGACGTCCCGAGCCTCTGAGCATTCCCTCGCCGGAAACGCTCGGGGTCAGTGGCACCCCGTCTCCGTCCGCTCCCGAGTTGTGCAACTGGGAGGCCACGCGCCGTCGGCTGCGTGACCTGGGGGCGACCTCGTTTCAGGTGCTCGAACAACGCAGGGGCTGGTCGTTTCGGATGAATTTGCCCACGCGCCAGCCGGGTCAGAGTCACCGCATCGAGGCGGAAGGGCGAACCGAGGCCGAGGCGGTGCGCCTGGCGCTGGCGGAGGCTGAGCGCTGGGTCGCCCAGCAACGCTAAGCCCTACCTCCAACCCGTGTATCTGGACCGCAGGGGAATATCCTGGCAAGGTTCCCCTGCGGTCGTGTGCATTGAGCTACAATTTCTTGGCGATGGCGAAAGCAGTCCATCCCCAGGACACAACAACCACTCAGGACCTTGCTTCCTCCAGGAACGTTGCCATGACCCGTAACGACTTGCAGCGCGTGGCTGATACCATGGTGCGCCGTGCTCAGCAACGCGGCTACGTGGTGGCCAGCGAGATTCGCGCCCAGTTGCTCGCCGACGGTCTCGATGAAACCCAGTGGAAAGACGTGGTCGCGCTGGCCCGCCCCACGCTCCGTCTGCGCAGCGGGCGCTATCATTACGAGGCCACCGTCAGCGATCCCATTCGGAAAGAGCAGGATCACCAGCGCGACATTCACAAGGCCGTCCGGCAGTTGATGCGCGAGTATCGCTCGGTCGCAAAACGGATTGAACGCCGGGAGCAAAATCGTATGGATTTCATTCAGCCGGTTCGCGTTCGCACCGAACATGGACGAGAGCACATCGTCCTGAGCCGCGATCTATCTGCCACGGGAATTCGCCTGATTGGCACCCGCAGCTTGCTGGGGCAGAAGGTATGGGTGGAAGTGCCCAAACCAGGAAGCAGCGAAACTCCTGCCGACATGGTGCCGGAGTGGTCGTTCCTGGTTCGGATTCTCTGGACGTGTGCGGTCGCTGAAGATCTCTTTGAGAATGGGGGATCGTTTATCGAGGTGCAAACCTCAACCAATTCCACCTCGCACTGAGCCAGGCACGCCGTGAAAAGCAACGCTCCACGGCGTGCCCTTCTTACTGTTCGCTCTCAATGCGTTCAATCACGGCCTGCACGGCGGTCAAGGGATCACGCGCCTGCGTCTCATGCGTGCGACGCAACTCTGGATTTGTCTTGTTGGGGAGCGAGCACGTAAACCGCCACTCCCCGCTGGCGCGCACATATTCCAGGCGCGCGCCACGCACTCCGCGTGCTTCCAGCCAGGCGAGCCCCTGTTCGAGCGTCTGCAACCGAGGCATGGCTCCGCCGGTCAGGGTGATGCCTGGGGTAATCCCTGCGCTGGCTGCGGCCCCCCCTTCCCGGAGGGGTTCGGGACGGCTCAGGCTCACGCCACTGGTCGGTTCATGCCAGCCCGGGGCATTGCGATTGTTGCTTACCAGGGCATTGTTGCTCGCAATGCGGAGATCGGAGCCGGTGTCCAGTTGAGGCATGGTTCCAGGAGCCAGGGCCGCCACACTTGTTGCCGAGGTGGGGGCAGGCATCTCCGGGAGCGGAGCCTGCGCATTGCCGCCGCGTCCCAACGGACCCCCGCGGGGCGGACCCAGCAAGGGATCGATCGGAGCCGGTTTGGAGCCGCCGCTCTTGCAACCCAGCAGCGTCACCCCAACCAGACCGAGCGTCCAGATCCAGGAACGCAGCCTGCGGCGGTGTCCTGCCCCATGCCGCCTGCCAGTCATCGACTCCCCTTTCATTGATGGCTGCTCCTTTGAAGTGCTTGAATCAGGGACCTGTGGGCATAGATTGGCACAACCAGCCAGTGCGGCTCATTGGGGTGGCCCCTGGCCCGCCCATCCCGAGGAGCAAAGATCCAGCTTCCCATACAGGACCCAAGGATTCGTTGCAATGTCAGAATTTCGTATTGCCGTGATTGGCGGCGACGGCATCGGCCCGGAAGTAATCGACCAGGCGATCCAGGTCACCGACGCGGCCTTGCGTCATCAGGGGCCCGACGCTCCTGAGTTCCACTGGCACCATTTGCCCTGGAATACTCAGTTTTACAAGCAAACCGGGGCTATCATGCCTCCCGATGGCTGGGAGTTACTCCAGAAGCACGATGCCATCCTCTTCGGCGCCATTGGCAGCCCCGACGTTCCTGATCATGTGACCATCCATGGCCTGTTGCTGCCGATGCGGCGCCGCTTTGATCAATATGTCAACCTGCGCCCCGCCTACCTGTACGAGGGCGTTCCCTGTCCGCTGCGCGACAAGTCACCCGGGTCGATCGACATGGTGGTCTATCGCGAGAACACCGAGGGCGAATACTCTCCCTGTGGCGGTCGGCAATATCCCGGCACGCCCCATGAGATCGCCATTCAAACCTCGATCTTTACCCGGCGCGGCTGTGCACGCATCATTCGGGCAGCGTTCGAGGGCGCACGCAAGCGGCGCAAGAAGGTCACCTCCATCACCAAGTCCAATGCCCTGCAATTTGGCATGGTCATGTGGGACGAGGTCTTCCATGAGGTGCGGCGCGACTACCCGGATGTGGCAGCCAGTTCCTTGCTGGTCGATGCCGCGGCGATGGATTTTGTCCGTCGCCCGGAGATCTTCGACGTCGTGGTCGCCAGCAATCTCTTTGGCGATATCCTTACCGATCTGAGTGCCATGGTTACCGGGAGTGTGGGGCTGGCCTCCAGTGCCAACATCAACCCCGAGCGCACCTTTCCCAGCATGTTCGAGCCGGTCCATGGCTCGGCGCCTGATATCGCCGGCAAGGGGATTGCGAATCCGCTCGCCGCGATTCTGTCGGCGGCGCTGATGCTGGACCACCTTGGTCTGGATCGCGCGGCG
>JAKOSN010000338.1 GCA_029777335.1 Planctomycetota bacterium | reverse complement strand
GGTCTCGATGGCGAAGGCCATCTGGGTGGTCCACATCATCAGCAAGGCGAACGGCGCGAACATCTGGTTGCGGCGTGAATTGAGCAGGTCGATCAGGTTGCACAGCTGGGCGATGCGTTGCGAGGGAACCTCGCCGGTCTGATCGAGCGCGCGGCGCAGTTCCTGCAAGCGTGGCGACGCGAAGGTTTCGCGTTCAATACGTGCCAGCACTCCGGCGAGCAGAGCGAGATCGCGCGCACTTTTCTCAACGATGTTGACAACAGCGAGCACACGGCGGCGCAGAACGAGGGCCAGGGCCATTTCGCACCAGAGCACCCCCACCAAAAGCGCAATCGGCCAGTCGCTCAGGAGCCACCCCAGAAGAGACAGCATCCCCAGCGCGCCCAGCAGAAAAGCCAGGAGGCGCGCCATGGGAGCGACCAGCAGCGGCGGTAGCATTCCCCAGTGAATGACCGCGTTGAAATCGACGCCAACCGGAACATGGGCGCCGAGCAGAGCGAGATCCTCACGGAGATCAAGGAGATCGCGTAACTCGACGATGGCGGCCTGGCGCGCACGCACCTCCTCGGTGGTCGCCGGATGGCGCAACCAGGCGGCCAGGGTATCCTCGCCGGTACGGGTGCGGGCGGTACAGAGCAACTCAAAGAGCGAGCCCTTGCCAAAGAGATCGAGATCCGAGCTGTACGGATGGGTGTCGTCGATGAAGCGCTCGCCGCTCTGTCCTGTGCCCGTCCAGCGATCTTCCACCCGCGCCAGCCCCCGTTCGTAGAAAGCGACAGCACGCCCGGCACTGAGCCAGGCTCGTGTGACCCGTTCGTGGATCACCAGCAAGCCAGAGAAGAGGGCGAGCGGGAGCAGCAGCCACCAGGGCGAGAACCAGTGTTGCGCAAAGGTCATCCAGAGCAGCGCGAGGGCGGCGAAGAAGACCGCGAGCCGCGCCAACCCAAGCCAGCGTTCGCGCCGGGCCAGGGCGGAGCGCAGCCGCTCACGGTCCTCGAGGCGGCGGAGATACTCCTGCCGGGGGACGGGGGTGGTGGAAGCGGGTGGTGAAAAGGTGGCGACAGACACCATGGAACCCCTTGCGAGGACACGCTGCTAAAAGGGCATAATAGAGACCATAGGGAAATTGGTCAGCGCCGATCCGCACGGGTAGATTGCCGACCTTTCCCCGGCTGCCTACCCTGAACCTGCAGAGGACGTGCGTCCTCCTCACGTCGGCGCGTATCCGGGGACGCGTGCCAGCGCGGTCTCACTTTCTGCGAGGAATTCTCATGCGTGCCCTGCTTGTTTCGGGATTGCTCCTCTCGCTGTGTACCGCTGAAGTCAGCGCCGCTCCAGACGCGGACAAACTCCCCGAACCGGGAACGATCGTTACCAACAAGGACCGGGGCGAGGTGATTCTTCCTGCGGTTGTCCAGTTCCCTCGGGGTAAACCATGCATCGACGCGTATGGGGAGCGCGTTCAGGCCTTTGTGGGGTGCAGCAAGGCGGCGGGCGGCGATGCGACGATGGCCGGCTATTTCGTTTTTCTCGTCGATGTCCCCACCGAAACCGTCGCCAGGGGGCTCACCGATGTGGGGGCGCGCTCGCTGGTGCACTACAGCATGGCCGAGGGGAGAAAACGGAGCGGGCTTACTCCTGCCACCAGGCCGGAGGATTATCTGCAAGGCGATTCCGTGATCCTGTCCATCTTCTGGAAGAAGGGCGACCGGTGGCTGGAG
>JAKOSN010000010.1 GCA_029777335.1 Planctomycetota bacterium | reverse complement strand
GTCGCTTGATATCCGGCAAACACCAGGCGTCGACCATTCGGGCTGAATCTCACGCCGGTGAGCGCGCTGCCAAGCCCTCCGACGGAGTGCAGCATCTGGCCAGTGGTCGCATCCCAGACGCGCAGGGAACCCGAGTAGTCTGCCTCTGCTCCGGCGGTGACAATGCGCGTGCCATCCAGGCTGAAGGCCACGCTGCTGACCCAGCCGGGCAGCCCCTTGAGGGAGAGGAGTTCCTCCTCGGTCTCCACATCCCACACCTTGACCTGCCCGGGCTTGTTGCGGGCTCCTCCCGAGGCCAGAATCCGTTTCCCATCCGAGCTGAGAGCGACACTGCTGACCCAGCCGGTGATTCCGCCCAGGGAGCGCACTTCCTTGCCGCTCTCGACATCCCACACCTTGACCTCTCCCGGAGTGGTATAGTTACCGCTGCCGCTGACAATCCGTTTGCCATCCGGGCTGATGGCGACGCAATGCACCCAGTACGTGTGGCCCTTCAACGTGCGCAGTTCCTTCCCTGTCTGGGCATCCCAGATCTTCAAGGTGTGGTCGTTGCTTGCGCTGATGATACGGGTCCCATCTCGGCTGATGGCAACCCCGGCGATGGGCGAGGTGTGTTGCTCCAGCGTGAAAAGCTCGTCACCCGATTCGCCATCCCACACGCGGACCGTGCGGTCGTCTCCCCCACTCACAATGCGTTTCCCGTCGGCGCTGATCGCTACACACCAGACCGGCCCCTTGTGCTTTTCAAGTGAGAGCAGTTCCAGCCCTTTGCGGGCATCCCACACCTTGACCCCATCCAGGCGGGGCTCGTATCCGCCACTGGTGACGATGCGACTCCCATCCTGGCTGCAGGCGAGGGCGAGCACTCGGAAGGGGTGTTCAAAGGTCAGGAATTCGGAAGGCGGTTGATTCGCCTCGAACAGCTTGATCTCCCCCAGCAGGATGTTCTTACGGTCCTTCCCCGCCTCCCCCGTGGCGCAGGCAAGGCGTTGCCCGTCGGGGCAAAATGCCACGGCGTTGACACTGGTTGGCTCCTTGAGAATCAAGAGTTCTTCCCCGCGCGCGGCGTCCCACACTGTCACCGTTTTGTCGAAGCTGCTGCCGGTGATGATACGCGTTCCATCGGGACTGAAACACACACTATTGTAGCCACTTTGACCATTGCCCTTGAGGGTGAACAACAGCTTCCCCGTTTGCGTATCGCGCACCTTGCGATACCCGGTGATCATGCGCCGACCGTCGGGGCTGAAACAGATACCTTCGGTCTCCACCTCATCGAGCACAAGGACGTCCTTGTGGGTGGCCAGATCCCAGATTTTCAGCATGCGGCTGGGTTTGAGCGGAGGCAAGGTCACCGGGCCAGTAGTGGCCCGCCTCTCCAGATCATCACGCATCTGCGGGGTAAAGCCGTCGTCGTACGCACCGAGGACAAGTTGTTTGCCATTGTGATTGAATGCCAGGGCCGTAATTTTTCCTTTGGGGATCGTGATTGTTTCTTTTATCTGGCCGGTCTCGGCGAGCCACACGCTGACCAGTTTGTCCGCCCCGCCGGTGGCGATGAGCTTGCCATCGGGACTCATCGCCATGCAACTGACTGATCCTGCTTTCCCGAGAGTGAAGAGCGTTTTTTTCGTCTCCACATCCAGCACCTTGACGTTCCGGTCGCCACCAAGGCTAAAGACGCGTTTGCCCTCGGGGCTGATCGCCACACTGGTGGTGGGTCCTCGCATCGTGCCGAGAGCCGCGATTTCCTGGCCCGTGGTCACATCCCAGACGCGCACCAGGTAATCATCTCCCCCACTGACGAGGCGCTTGCCATCCTGGCTAAAAGCCAGGCATGTGGTGGCGCGGAGATGCCCCTTGAGGGTCGGCGTGCCCTGGCCCTGCAATGCATCCCAGATTCTGAGGGTGCCATCGTTTCCGCCACTGACCAGGTGTCTGCCGTCGGGGCTGAACGCCATGCATCCGCCAGCCTGCCCCGTCAGGGTAAAAACCTCCCGGCCCAGCGTGAAATCCCACATCTTCATCGCCTCGCCGTTCCGGGTCAGCAATCGCTTCCCATCGGGGCTGAACGCCACCTCGGCGGTGAACACCTTGAGGGCACGGACCTCCTTCCCGGTGGTGGCATCCCAGATCTTCACCTCGCCTGGCTGGGTGTTGGAGCCAGTCAGCGTGATGACCTGCTTGCCATCCGGGCTAAAACAGGCACGATGAACCTTCCCCAGGGGATCATTCCAGGCGAGCAGTTGCTTCCCCGTGGCGGCGTCCCACAGTTTCACCTCGCCGGGGTCCGGTCCAAAGCTGTCATCCCAGTTCCCCCCCGCCGCCAGAATCTGTTTGCCATCGGGGCTGAACGAGACAGCGCTCACCAGGTTTTTCTGCCCCCTGAACGAGCGGAGACGCTTCCCGGTATCTGCTTCCCAGAGATGGATTTCGCCGCCGTCTCCGCCAGGGACAAAATCGCCTCCCCCGCACACGATCTGTTTGCCATCGGGACTGAAGGCAACGCTGCGCACCCAGCCGACCTGCCCCTTGAAGGAGCGTATGAGCTTGCCCGTGGCGGCATCCCACATCTTTACCTGCCCGGGGTCCTCAATGTCCTCGCCCCAGCCAGCGACAATCCGCTGTCCATCAGGGCTGAAACGGATGCATCCCGACGCGCCGCCCTCCAGTTGCACGGAGTGAAGTTGCGCCCCAGTGGCAGCATCCCACACCTTGAACTCGGTCGGCCCCATGAACCTGGCCCCGACGCTCAGGATTCGTTTGCCGTCCGGGCTATAACTCACAGCTAAAACGGCTCCGGCGAATCCCTGGATGGTTTGCCCCCCCAGGAGGCGCGAGCGCAGATAGCGATGTTCCCAGCCGCGTCGATCCCACTGGGTTTCGTCCAGGTAGCGGAGCGCGGTCGTGCCCTTGCCATTCTGAAACGCTTCCTGAGCCAGGACGAGTTTCCCTGCGTAGATTAGTCCCTCGGCGCGCGTGAGGAACGTCTCGGCGCGGGTGCGCTGCTCCTGGGCGAGCTGAAGGTTGGCGTCGGCCAGTCGTTCGGCCTTGCGAGCCGCGAGCGCTTCCTCGTTCGCCTTCGTGGCGTTGGTGTTGGCGCGACCAGATTCCTCCTGGGCCAACTTCAAGTTGGCAGCGGCCTTTTCCTCGGCCTTGCTCGCTGCGGTGGCCTTGTCGTCGGCCTCCTTCGCCTTGGCATCCGCGCGCAAGGCTTCGTCGTGGGCACGATCCATCTGCCAGAGCGAACCCGCCATCCCCAGTGCCAGCGCCAGGAAAATCGCTCCGGTCAACGCTGCCGGGAGCGGATTGCGCCGCGTCCACCGAGTGAAGCGTTCTCCCACGCCAAGGGGGCGCGCCAGAATGGGCTCGCCTTCCAGCCAGCGGCGCAGATCGTCGGCCAGCGCCTGGCAGTCGGGATAACGTTGGTTCGGGTCTTTCTCAAGACATTTCAGACAGATTGTCTCCAGATCGCGCGGCACATCGGGTTGCACGGTTCGGGGCGAGGGCGGGTCCTGGGTGCGGTGCAAGCGCATCTGCGCCTGGGGCGAACCCTCAAAGGGGGTGCGGCCGGTCAGAATCTCGTAGAGCATGCAGCCCAGGCTGTATTGATCGCTGGCAGCGATCCCCGCTCCCTCCGCCTGTTCGGGCGCCAGGTACGCGGGCGTGCCCATCATTGTCCCGTCCTGGGTGAGTTTCTCCTCGCCTGGCTCGGTGCGGGCCGCCAGACCAAAATCCATGAGCAACGGTTCGCCGGAACTGTCCAGCATCACATTGGCAGGCTTGACATCGCGATGAACCACCCCGTGCCGATGCGCATAGGCCAACGCCTCGGCGATCTGGCGAACGATCTGCACTCCCTGGCGCCGATCCAGCTGTTTGTCTGCCAGCAGCTGATCCACCGAGTGGCCTGGAATGAAGGTACTGGCGATGTAGTACAGGGAGCCTTCTTGCCCCGAGTCATGCACCGGAACGATGTTGGGATGCCGCAGATTGGCAGCCGCCCGGGCCTCGCGCAGAAAGCGCTGCACCCGATGCGGAGTGGCCAGTTGACTGGATTTCGCCACCTTGACCGCCACCTCGCGATCAAGTTGCGGATCGTAAGCCCGATACACCAGCCCGAAGGCGCCCTCGCCAAGGCGATTCTTGAGCTGGAACCGTCCCAGCTGC
Organism: Planctomycetota bacterium; assembly: GCA_029777335.1. Classification (GTDB taxonomy): domain Bacteria; phylum Planctomycetota; class Planctomycetia; order Gemmatales; family Gemmataceae; genus JAKOSN01. The sequence goes on along the minus strand of JAKOSN010000010.1, from coordinate 7,631 downwards.
ATGGGCGAGGTGGCGGCAGGTTTTGCCCCCTGAGGTGCAACGTCCTCCCCGGTTTTTTGGGGATGGTAGGTCTGCGTGGCGTCGGGGTTTGGGTAATCGACGGTTTCTGGCAATGGCGACGCCGACGGCGTGCCCGCATCCAGGGTGCTGGCGGAACAACTCAGCGCCCGCCGGCAATGCGGACATTCCGTGGGCAGATCGATCGCTTGACCACAATCGGCATGCGGACAGGTCAGAGGCTGCGCCATGACGCTTCTCCAGCACCATCACTTCTTGAGCGTGGGATGAGAAGTGCATCATCAAGGGGGTGCAGCCAAAAGTCAACTATTCTGCTCTCCAGTTTTATCACCGAGGACAAGACACGTACGACCTGAACAGGCGTGGTCCGCCGTGCCTGGCGCAGATGCAGCGACCGCAATCCCGGCCTCCACTGGACGAGAGCGTTTCGCACAGGTGGCACGGCAGACGAGATGGCAAGGGCTGGACGAGTTCGTCGGGGTGCGCCACCACTCTTGCTCTCCGCTCGTCGCGAGGATGGCGATCTATCCCCGCGTGAGCGGTCGCGGAGCCTTCAGAGAGAGGGGTCAGCGCGGTTTTCGTTTTGTCGATTTGAGCAGTTCGTCAGGGGAAGCGGCGCGCGCGGGCACGGGTGCCGTTCCCTTGGCCCTGTCCTTTGGTTCCTGGCTACTGCAGCCAAGCAGGGGAGCAACGCAGGCAAAAACGAAGCTGATCAGGAGCAGATGGAGGAAACGCACGATACGGATTCCTTGAATGAAAGGTCCTGGGCGCAGATTCCGAGTTCCCCGAGCCGCCGTGCACCCGGCGACTCAGGGGATCCAGCAACGCAACGAGGCCACGAGCGCCGGGGCTTACCAGTCGTTGGGGAGGGGGAGCCCGTCATCCGGGGTGATGGCGAGCAGCCAGGTGGACGTGGACACGGCGGAACTCACGCTGCGCACACTTCCATCCCCCATGGCACACAATGGACCGCTACTGTGGGCCGACTGCCCACGGGTACGATCGCAATTGGCCGAGTCATACGGCACCCCTGTCTGCGGTGGGAGGTTCCAGTTCCCTCCGGCCGGCGCGTTGGCGAAGGTCACTCCCCAATCGACGGGATTCCAGGACCAGTAGCCGCCTGGCCAGGCCCAGAGATTGCCACCCCCGTTACAGGCGGCAAAACGCTCGGTGTAAGAAACCGTGTTGGAGGTGCCATCGGGGATACTCGCCACGGTGAACGAACTCATGGAGGAGTTCCCCACATGCGCATTGCCAAAAAGGAGCCAGTTGGCGGCATACGACGATCCGCCCCAGGCGCTCACCTGATAGGCGGAATAGCCTCCGCTCATGGATGGATCCGAGGGGCAGGTGAAGGTCTTGATGGTGGCGCTGCGCACGGTGCCGGACGGAGTGCCTGGCAGCGGGGCGTCCCAGCTCCAGCCTCCGGGGACCGCGATCCCTGCCCTGTAAATGTTGTCCTGCTCGATGAAGGGCAACAGGGCGAAGTTGATGTTGTAGCCCGCCGTCGAGGCGGTCGCATACATGAACGCCGGAGGCAGGCGATCACCATAGGTGCTGGCGTAGTTGTGAATCGCCAGGCTCATCTGCTTGAGGTTATTGCCACAGCTCATCCGGGCCGCCGCCTCGCGGACCTTCTGGACAGCGGGCAGGAGCAGCCCAATGAGGATGGCGATGATGGCAATCACCACCAGCAGTTCAATAAGAGTGAAAGCAGATCGCGAAACAAGAGATTTTAAACGCATGGGGTCTCCTTCAAAGGATGCGCAATCGGGGGAGCGATTAAAATGAAAATCGCTCTAACATGCCTTCATTAAACAAGTTTCATCAAATAAACATTCGTCAATACATCCAACCCCGTGGATGCCAGAGGGTGGTGCGGTCCCCCTCGTTTTTTTGCCGGGAGCAACGAAGCGACACGGTGCCCCCTGGCGAAAAAGAGACCGGAGCATGCGGAGGAGAGCGCTTCGCGAGGAAGGCGTTTTGGAGAGAATGATTGCGTGGGAGTTGGAGGGAAGATAGAGTGAGAAGGAATTTTCCAGTTCCAACCGGGGAGCACGCGCTTGCGGCCGGTTGCTGAACTCTGGCGTTCGACGGTGGAGGCGGGCCATCGAGGCGGACAGCGAGCAGCGAAGCGGATCGGCGACTTCGGCCAGGGGCTGGTTACCTACGCCCTGATCCGCAAGGGGTTCCAGGTCGCCTGCGTGGACGACATCGGCGCCGACCTGATCGCCGCCGGTCGGGGCCAGCGGTACGCGGTGTCGGTCAAGGCCCGACTGTTCCGCCCGGGGTCGCGGGAGAGCCGGGTCACGGTCATCGAGACGGACCACCTCCGCAAGCTGGGGGTGTTCGCCGAGCGGTTCGGGATGGAGCCGCTGTTGGCCCAGGCCGTGTGCCTGGCGGACGACGCGGCCATCCACCTGTTCTTGTTCCGCGCCGGTCAGCTCGGGGACGTGCTACCGGCGGTCAAGAATGGGTTCAGCATCCGGTTCGGGCCGGGCAATTTGGCGGCCCTGGCGGCCCACCCGGCGGTGGACTACTCGTGCTGGCGGGAAGAGCTGGTGGCCGGGAGCTGGTTCGGGGAGGCGGTGGTGGCCGCGCCGAACCAGACGCGGCAGCAGACCGGAGCCGCATTGTTGCTTCCTGGGACTTCATAGGTCATTGTGGCGACCTCGGCTGCTGAGCGGGGTCGTTCAGCGGCGGAGGGGTTGCGGATGGCGTGGCACCACTTCCAGGCGGGCGAGCGGTATCGGCTGTCAGAGGTCGTGGCGACTTGCGAGCGGCGCGTCGCGATCGGGGGCGTGCTCTGCGTGACTGAGAAGCGGGGGCTGTTTGAATTGCTCCGCCAGCACGCCCCGGCCGAGGTGGTTTGGGCCCCGTGCAGCAGCGGTTGGGGGGCATCCCCGTTCAACCCGAACTGCTGGCGGTCGGCGGACGGGGCCGCGGTGCTGCCGGCCGGCGTCGCAGTCCAAGAACTGCCCGAGTAAGGGCACGCCCAACCAGACGCGGCATTAGACCCCGCCTCAGGCGTTGTTTTCAGGGTTTAGCTCCCTGTGGCGGGGCTGCTCAGCTGGGTCGTTCGGCGAGGGAGGTGCATCGATGGGCGTGTCGCTGACGTACATCACGACCGAGCCGGTCGCCGCTCCCGTGCGGAAGGCGATCGAAGCAGACGCCAAGCGGCTGAACAAGCAGCGGCCGTGGTGGTGCGAGAACTTCATCTTCTTCAAGCACCGGGAGCAGCCCAAGCACCTGGTCGGGGACACCAAGCTGTTCATCAGCGGTCTCGGCGACGACCTGGACGACGAGGATGAGGCCGGTGGCGGCGAGACGGCGTTCGACGATGACCAGTTCATGGGGTTTCACGATGCCCGGTTCATCTTGCTGACACTGGCCGAGTGGTCACGGGTGCATGGGGTGTCCTGGGTGGTCGAGATGGCCGGCACGGAGGTGGGGCGGGTGGTGGGCGGTCGGATCGAACCGCCAGGGCTCTTCAAGGCGGACGCGACACCCGAGCAGTTGCGGGCCGAGGACGAGCGGGCGCGGGCGATCGTCGCCAAGTATCCTCAGAGGTAAGGCACGCCGCCCCAGAAACTTCCCTTGGGTAGGACAACAGGGAAGTGAAGGGTAGTGGTGGCATGCGTCTGCCAGGGCGCAGCAAGGGCACCGACCTCCGTTGGATGTCCTGCCGTCCCAACGGGATCAACCACGGCTCTGAGAAACAGAGACAAGTGATTGTCACCAAACGAGCGGACCGACAACGCTCCCCAGCCCAGTCGAACCAACGGGCAGAGCACGAAGGCTCCAGGCACCAGAAACGGAACGGACATCACCACGGGATACTATGGTTGAGAGAGGTGGCGCTGTCTTCAAGTTCCTGGCCATGGGGGCCAGGGGAACCCTGGAAGGGATGTGAACCATCCTTTCCACCTGACCGCGGCGGCATGACGGGTTTTCAAAGTTCAACGTCTCACCGACCGCGGCGGCTGCTGAGCTTGGTCGTTTGGCGGCGGAGGGTCAACTTGGGCGTGGCTATCTCTGTCTATTGTCTCCGTGGTGGAAAGGGGCCAACCCAAAAGGACCTGGTGCGCGCGCTCAGGGGGTTCCTCGCCGGAGCGGGTACGATTGTGTGGCAGACCAACGAAAGTAGCGATGGGGTCGGGTTCACGGTGAAACTGGAACTCACCCCGGAAGAAGACCGAGATCAGTGGGCCGTCCGCATCCGCGGTTTCCTGCGCCGCCAACGGGTTCGATCACCGGCGACCATTTGTGTGTACCCACTCGACTGGGAAAAGCCAGGAGATCCGCTCCGCACGATTCGCGTTTATGGTTGAGTGGACGAGAGAAGGCAAGGAAGGGGAGCGCAATTCGGGATTTGGTCGTTTGGGGAAGGAGGGAGAAGTGTGCGACGACTCTCCTTTGACCAGTATGAGTTTGACAACCCTTCCTCGGAAGAAGCACTTGAACTGGCGGTGTCGTCGTCCCGGCAGCACTGGCCGCTGGCGGCATTTCTGGCCATCTGCGGGGCGTCTAAGGTAGTTGGCCGGCCGCTCCCAGCCGGATGGCCTCGATGGGCCGAGGTGGCTGCTGCCGTCCGCGAGCGGGCGGGGATTGCACTGCCCGCCGCTGAAGCGTGTGAGGGGGTCGTGCTCTCCGATGATTGGGACGATGTGGAGTTGGGGGTGGTGGCGGGGACGGTTCTCGTCTGGTATCACTGGTGGACAACCGCGTAGGTCGCAAACGCCGGTAGAAAGCATGCTCATCAGGCTATTGAGCCTGTTGTTCGGCGAGAGCGTCAAGCGGTATCCCAGGCTGGCCCTGTCGCTCCTCGCTTTGGTGATTGCGGGCATCGTCTTCATGCTCTGGATCAATGCCTAGTGGCAGGCGCGGACGCCGCCCCATCCGCTGGAGCAGACTGACGGGGCACGGTAGGTTTCTGGAGCTTCAAGCTCACTCAGCCCGCCGGCAGGGGAGCTTGGTCGTTCGGCGGTGGAGGGCTTCCGGCGGTGACAGGTTTCTGCGTCGAGTTCGACATCGCCGACGAGGACCGCTTCCGTTGCCTGGCCGCGGTGTTCAACGCCCTCCGCGCCGCGAAGCTCGCAGACGAGTGGCGGGACGACGATTACTGGCTGGGGTACTTCGACGCCGAAGCACGGTCCCGGTTCTGGTGGCCGATGCCCGCCGAGCAAGAGGACTGGAACCGCCGGTGGTTCTCCACCCCGGTGCCCCAGCGGTTCACTGACCCGTCGCTCATCACGCCCTGGGACTTCGGGTCGATGATCGACGCCTTCCGCAATGGCGACTACGATCTCTTGGGGTGCGAGCGGGTGTCGGAGCGGGTCGGGCGGCTGTCGTTCGCCCCGCACGGTTGGCCGTATGGTGGCACCGGCTGCATGCGGGCGCTGGTGGAGGCATTCGGGCACCGGGTCACTGCCGAGCCGGAGTAGTACCACCGTGCAGCGCCAGACGCCAAACCAGGAACCGCACCTGACGGCCGCCCAAAGCAGCGGCAGTCGCAGGTGAGCTTGATCGTTGGCCATTTCATCCATCTGGTAAACTGCACCAGTCGCGCTGAGCAAGCGAGCAAACGATGACCGACCGCCAACAGATCTTTGGACGGATCAAGCATTCAGCAACTTATGCCAATCGAGCATCTCGGAAAATTGGCACGCCACCGGGTGAGTATGCGAGCATGGGGTGCGTCATCACATTCCTGTCGATCTTTTGCCTTCTTGGTTTGACGATGACGGTAGGTTTCTTTTTTGGGGGCATGTTCTGGGGCAGGGCAGCCGTAAACTCGTCATTCCCCGCATGTATTAGCATAATCCCCGCGTTGATAACGGCAGGCGGCATCGCCATGCTCACCAGCATCATCCGTAGGATCGCTCGGCATTCCAATGCCCCAATCCAGGCGATTCCTGCCATTATCATCAGCATCCACAGGAGGCACAGCAGTGGACCTGCCCAGAATATCTCGTTAGAGTTTGAAGATGGCCAGCGGCAGGAATACTTTCTCAACGATCAAAGGGAGGTCGGCTTGGTCGGCCCGGGAGACGCAGGGGTCGCCTTTACCAGGCTCGATGTCCTACTCGCATTTGATCGGGTGTCGTGAAACTTTCGCGCAAGAAAATGTTCCCGACAGGGGAGATCAAAGACTTCGTGAGTCGAATCGAAGTCATTCTGGCCCGAACCAGCCGGTGCAGCGGACAGGCCCGGCACACCAGCGTTCCAAGGTATGAAGTCTACCCAGCCAGCCCAGCTGCTCAGCGGGGTCGACGAAGAAGCCGTGGGGAAGTCAACCCCTTGTTGGTGGGATGGTCAGTCAGTGACACCGCGTTGTCCATCTCCCGGTAACCGAGAAGATGGCTCGCGGAGGGCGTCATCCTTGCCGATCCTGCGTTGGAGATGCTTGAACTTCCAGGTCGCGCTGGCGGTGTTGGCGACCAGACAGCGCACGCCGAGGTCGAGGCGCGAGGTGGCGAAGGTCGTGAAGCGACTTGTGCCGTTAGCCTGGTCGTAAACGCAGGTCACGCACTTGTATTTGCCGAGAGCGATGGCCAAAATGAGGTTCGTGGACGCGGTCTTGGTGGTTGTGTTCCTGGCGTAAGCTCCTTGGGGCGAAGTTTGTGTGCGTGGTAACTTTCAGACTACCACACCCCCACGGCTTGCATCGATTCCTTCGGCGGTGGAGGGTTTCCGATGGGTGCGGCGGTAGCAGCCATCGGCGATGACGACAGGAGGTTGTTGATCGCCCACTACGAGTTCTACCGGGCGCTGGACACCGGCGGCCGGATACCCACGACCGCGGCCCAGCGGCACTTCATCGCCGTCTGCCGTGGTGGTGCGCTCCCTGAAACGGACCACGAGCGTGCTTACGCGCGGTTCAAGCAGGCAGCCGCGGCGGCGGGTCTGAGCGAGGCCGCTGTGGCAGCCTCGGGCTTCGTCCTGCCGCCGGAACAAAGCGACGAGGACGCCGGCGCGGGCGACGTGGTCGATGTCCCGGTTCGGCCGTGTGCCGCGTGCGGCCGTCCGATCCCACCGGAGCGGCTGGAAGCACTCCCGGAGGCGACCCAGTGCGTGCGGTGCCAGCAGAGCGCGGAGACAGCCCCCACGGACTGGCGAACCAGCGAGGTCGTGTGCCCGCGGTGCGCGGCCCGCGGGGTTCAGTCCCGGATGGTCTGGCGCACCGCGCGGGATCCGTCGATCTCCGGCTTCTTCCTGGGATGCAGCCGCTTCCCCGCGTGCCGGTACGTGGATCGGTCATAGGCCAGACGGCCGAAGCGTCACAAGGCTCGTGGTGACAAGTAACAATATGTTCCACGGGAACGGCAATCGGCAGCGTTGGCTTCTTGCCGGATTTCCGAACGAGGGTCGCAGGGGCGGCGGAGAATGCTCCTCGGCGACCCGGGCTTTGGCTCTTCCCCGGCAGACACGGCCCACGCAGCGCCAACGACGCAGGTGAAGCGCACCCAACAGTCACCTCGCAAGGCCGAGGGAGGTGGTCGTCGCGGCAGGTGTCGGCGAGCCCGTATCAGCAGTGCCTGCACTCACAGCTGACAACGAGTCCATCGCGGAAGGGTTCGGGAGCGGCCGGGAGATTGCGCGCGGTGCGTCGG
>JAKOSN010000069.1 GCA_029777335.1 Planctomycetota bacterium | reverse complement strand
GTAATCCAGGCAACCCGAATGTTGGCTGCCTTGGCCTGGTCGGCGATCCCTTGCAGTCCTTTCAGGTAGGTGTTGAAGCCCTGTTCGTTGAAACCACGGTAGCCGCCATCGTTCATCCCGAAATCGACCGTCAACACCGTCGGTTTGAAGGGGAGCACATCACGCTTCAAGCGTGCATTGCCGCCCGGGGAACGATCCCCGCCGATGCCGACGTTGTGAAAGACGAGGCCATACGAGGGAAAGCGTGTCTGCGACCAGATTTCCAGATAGGTGCTGTACAGACGTTGTTCGGTGATGCTATCACCCATGACCACGACCACATCGCCTTTCTTCAGAAAGAACGATTGTGCCGAGGCCGAGGACGCGGTCGCCCACAGGACCACGCCGAGCACAAGCCAGGAGAGTTTGCGTGCATTCATTGAGAAGTCACTCCAGGGAGACAAGGGATGTGTCGCTATTGAACTGGACTGGAGTTGCCCACGCTAGCAGAAAAGCGACGAGGTGGTCGAAATTATCCCCAGTACTGAGCCCTGACCCTCACCCTCAGGCGAGCGAAAGTGGTTGACGTCATTCCGTTGTGCCGCTAAGGTCGGCGGAACTCCTCCGATGGTAACTCGCTGGTGGCGGGTGGGTTCAGGTTTCAGGCACCACGAGAGGGAGAGTTGGTGGGCTGAACCCAACCGTCCAGGCGAGGAGCAGGTGTGGTCCTGCTCGACCGCCCCCTTGCAACTGGGGTGACCCTGCCAATGTATCTTTTTGACTTTGTCGCGATTTTGCTCGTGCTGGCTGCGAGCTTCAGCTATATCAATCACAAGGTTCTGAAGCTCCCCACCACCATCGGGCTGATGGCTCTCACCCTGGTTGCCTCCCTGGCGGCGATCGGCGCAGGCTTTGTTTTTCCCGCCGCGGAACATCGAGCTGCTGAGTTCGTCAGGGCAATCGATTTTAACCGGGCAGTCCTCCACGGGATGCTTGGGTTCTTGCTCTTTGCCGGCGCCTTGCACATCAACATGGGCGATCTGGCCCGGGAGAGGTTGCCCGTCGCGATTCTCGCCACGGTGGGAGTGGTCCTCTCGACCTTGATCGTGGGCGGGTTGACGTGGTGCCTGTTGGCACTCCTGGGTCTGCACCTGAGCATCCTTTACTGTTTGCTTTTCGGGACATTGATCTCACCCACGGATCCTATCGCTGTTTTCGCCATTCTCAAGCGGATTGGCGCCCCCAAGTCGCTCGAGGTCACCATCGCTGGAGAATCGCTCTTCAACGACGGTGTGGGGGTCGTGCTCTTTCTGGGACTGGTCGAGGTGATTGGCGAGGGGAATGGGTTCGATCCGGGCCATCTCGGGGCGATGTTCTTCCAGGAAGCAGTTGGAGGGGCGCTTCTGGGGCTGGCTGCCGGCTACCTGGTGTATCGCATGCTCAAAAGCGTGGATAACTATCAGGTCGAGATCCTCCTGTCGCTGGGACTGGTGGCGGGGGGCTATGCCCTGGCCGATGCCTTGCATCTGTCTGGTCCCATCGCCATGGTGGTGGCTGGCCTCTTTATCGGCAATCTGGGCCGCGCGTTTGCCATGTCCGCTCGCACTGTCGAGCACCTCGATCTGTTCTGGGAACTTGTGGATGAGATCCTCAACGCGGTGCTGTTCGTGCTCCTTGGTCTGGAGGTCCTGGCGATCCCCTTCACCTCGGGATACGTGAAGGCGGGTTTGCTGGTGGTTCCCCTGGTGCTGCTGGCGCGCCTGATCTCGGTCGGAGGGCCCATCGCTCTGCTCCGGCGCCGACAAGTAATTCCGCGTTACACCGTGCGCCTGTTGACCTGGGGTGGCCTGCGCGGGGCGATCTCGGTGGCGCTGGCGCTTTCTCTCCCCCGCGTCTGGCAGGAGCGTGAGTTGATTCTCGTGTTGACCTACCTGGTCGTGGTGTTCTCGGTCCTGATTCAGGGGCTGACCATGGGGCCCCTGGCGCGGCGCTGGGTCGGGGTCCGTCTGCCCGAGGGGGTCCAGGAACCTCACGCCGCGATCAAGCAGAAGCCCAGCGCAACAGCAATCTCCCACGAACCGTCCCCGCGCGAACCCTTGCCAGGTGAGCCGTGAGAGTCAACCCTCTTGACCGAGCAGGGGAACTGGTCGCTCGATCAGGAGGAGGCAGAGCAATAGACTTCCTGCCAGGTTCCATGGAGTTGGCAGAGTTCTTTTGTCCCCAGATCAATGCCAAGATACGGCGTGAAGTCGCGGGTTTTTCCCCCCGCTTCCAGATCTTCGAGATAACGGTTGATGCTCGCTTTGGGACAGCCCGTTTGCTGGTGAATGAGGTCGCTTCCCTTCCCTTGCAGATGCAGCGCGAGAACCATGTGCGGTTTCCCTTTGCTGATGCGACGCGGTTCGGTCAGGTAGCGATAGGGCCGCAGAATGTACGAGGGCATGGCCTGGTTGTCGCTGGCCTTTTTCAGAGTGAGTCCCACGCGTGCTGTGCGCAGAATCGGAGCCTGTCTGGGGGTGGCTAACCATTCCAGATGAAGCGGAGAGCTATTGTCCCAGGCGAGCCGACTGCCAATGGTGCGATCCAGCACTCCCACGATCTTTGTTCCCGTCTGCGTGAGCAAATGATCGACACAGAGCGAGGGACCGTCGATCAGAGTGCCATCGGCACGCGCAATCGAGCGAATCAGGAAGCCGCCGAAGGCACTGCCGTCGCCAAAAGCCAGATCGACCCCCTTGAAACTCCCGCCTCGATAGACCCCACGTGTGCGATGAAAATACCAGCGTCCGCGCTCGAGTTGCACCGGATCACAGTGAGCAAACGGATCGCGATGCGTCTGGCCGTGGTAATACGCCTCGATCTCCGCGAAACGATGTTTTTCTCCGGCGAGGAGCAGATCGCAGCCGTTCAGGAGACGCTCCGCGCATGCGGTCAACCAGGTGTCGAACTGAGCGGGTTGTTCCACGCTGCTGGGACGGGTGAGGACAGTTGGGAAGTCGGACATTGGTTGCTTCTCCAGATCACCATCGGCGACGTAAGATGGCTCCGCAGAGCGCGCCCAGAAACATGCCAATCACCACTCCCGGTACAATATGAGGAATCCCGGCCAGAGAAACGGCAGCAAACGCTCCGGCCATTCCTCCCAGGAAGACCTCCAGCATGGCGCGCACGCGCAGGCGCACCAGGCCATACGCGAACAGGCCAAAGACGATCGCTCCCCCAAGCATGGCTGCCACGATCGCCAGGCCACGCAGGACCCAGTCGGCGGGTGGGGTTTCGGTGTACCCGGCCGCCAGTCCCAGCAGTCCGCCAAGGAGGCCCAGGAAGACCGCACCATCGACCGCGCCGACCAGCGCGCCCATTGCCAGGGGGGAAAGCTCTCCTTCCCCCAGCCGGGCCAGCGCCCGGGCGATGCGCACCGCGAATCCGCTCCCTGCGGCCCGCCCGTGATACCAGCTCAATCCGCCGGCCAGTCCGCCGAAGAGGCTTCCAAGCAAGGCGAAGGTGGCCATCCCCAGCAGAGTCCAGCCAAAGAGGAGCAGCCGGCTATCATTCACGTGCGGAGGTCCTCTCCTGGCACAAGGGTTTCCTGAACACGCGCTGACCAGATCATAAAGCGCCTCGGGGGGTTCTGTCAGCTTCATTCGTGGCGAGGATCCTGTCGGGGGGCGGGCCCGCTCGTTTGACAGAACTCGCTTTACGTTCTACTTGTTGAATATCTTGCCACACGGGTGCAAACTCGTGGGGTTCCTATCCCGGTCTGTGTATCCGGTCTGTGCGCGCTCCAGTCCAGAGCGAGACTTCCTCGCCCGTCGACACGTTCGAGGAACCAGTCCGGCATCGAGTCTTGCCAGCGCGAATGAGGGAGACGACTCCAATGTCCAGTCCCCAGACCAGCCCGAGTAAAGTGAGCAGTGCACTCGATGCTGTCTTTGTCCGGCTGCCGCGTGGCACGGGAGGCGTGACGCCCGGGATTTCCGCGGTTGCCTCCGACCCGGCGGTATCGCTCCCTCCGGAACAGACCCCGGCTCCCCCAGAAGGTCCGAGTAGTCCAGTGCAGGAGCAGTGGCTTCAGGAAGAACGCCAGAGTCTGCATGAATTTACGCGCCAGCAATTTGCCGCATTGCGTCAGCAGCAGGCGGTCCTCAACCGGCAACGGGAAGAACTGATTGTGCGCCAGAATGCGCTCAACGAAACCTGCTTGCTCAAACAACAAGAGTTAAACCGGCAGATGAAGGTTGTGGCTACCCGCATGAGCAAGGTCGAGGCACGCGAGAAGGACGCGGTGGAGCAGGAAACCCGGCTGGCGGTTGAGGAGCAACGTCTCAACCGAATCCGTCAGGATCTGAGCGCATATCGCCGTGAAATCGCCGAGGAAGAGGAGCGACTGGCACAACTCAAGAAGGAAACCGAGGAGGTGCTGCGCCAAAGTCAGCAGGCCGCTGAACAGCGAGCCGAGGAAGAAAAACGTCTCAAGGAAGCCCGCGCGGCATTCCAGGTGGAACGCGCCCAGTTAACTGCCCATCTGGAAGAATTCGAGGCACGGGTGCGCAATGTTGAAAACGCCGAGGCAGCGCTGGATCGACGCGCGGCGGAGTTGATCGAACTCGAACAGCGCGTGGCGACCGACGAGATGCTCCGCGAGCACCAGCAGTTGCGCGAAGAGATCGCGCGCGAAAAGAAGGCGTTGCAACGTGCCCGGGCGGAGAACCGGCGCCTGCAACGTGGTGAGGAAGAAGCGCGCGAGCAACTGAATGCGCTCACCCAGATGTTAGAGATCATGCAAAAGGCCTGGCAACTGGAATTCAACGACTGGCAAGCACGGCGACAACCCCTGGAACAACGGCAGGCGATCCTGGAGCAAATCCGCACCAAACTGGCTCCCCCAGCTCGGAAAACCCCCGCTCCTCGAATGCGTACTCCTCGACCCGTGGATGAAACCGATCCGGCTCCTCCCGAATTGCTGCTCGCCTCGGTGATGAGCCCAGCGGCTGAAGCCGAGGAGTAGCTGCTCCTCCGCTCCCGCCCTCTTTCTTCGCCCTCCTTCTTCGCCCTCCTCCTTGACTTCCTCGGCATGCTCATTACTATATACTCAGTATATATAACCTGCGTGCCGAGGTGGTCGCATGCGCACCTTCTTCTCCCTGTCGCTTCTGCTTCTTGGGGTGACTGGTCTCTGTGGTGCCGAACCGACTCGGAAACCCACCGCGGCCGAACGTGGGCGGGAAGCGCTCCTGGGACGTGCATTCACTCCACCCGTTGTTCGCGAGCGCGATTTTCAACACCTCTGGCGGGTCTGGGGGCTGCGCGAGAAACCCGCTGATTTTGACGCGCGCCTGCGCGAACGCTACGGGTTGCATCCAGCACCTTACCCGAATCACGGTCTCCCGATGGGGCTGCGTGAAGCGCGTCATCTCCTGGTCGGCAAGGGCGTGGCCGTCGACTGTCTCCTCTGTCATGCCAGCTCGATTGCCGGTCAGTCGGTGATCGGACTGGGCAACACCTCGCTGGATCTGGAGGCACTCCTGGGGGAGATGGCGGTCGTGCAGGGGTTAAGATCGAACCTGCCGTTTTCCCTCAGTAACGTTCGCGGCACCACCGAGGCCTCGGCATCAGCCGCCTACCTCTTTCAATTTCGTGATGCGGACCTGAATTTTCGCGCTCCCGTGAAATCGCGTTTCACCGGCGAGGCGTGTGAGGACGTCCCCGCGTGGTGGTTAATGAAGAAGAAGCAGACTCTCTATCACACGGGGAGTCACTCGGTGCATGCGGTTCGGTCGATGATGTCCTTCCTGCTCAATCCGCTCAATGGGCCGGATTCCATCAAGGGGTGTGAATCCACCTTTCAGGACATCAAGGCGTATCTGTTGACCCTCACGCCTCCGGTCTATCCGTTCCCCATCGACGCGAAGAAGGCGCAGGTCGGCAAGCAGCTGTTCGTGGAACATTGCGCCCGCTGTCATGGCACCTATGGCGCCGAGGGGAAATACCCCAACAAGATCATCCCGCTGGAGACGATTGGCACCGACTCCACGCTCTTGCACGGCTTTCCCGATGGGGAGAAGGTTTACAATGCAACCTGGTTTGCCCAGGAAAAAGGCCCCCGGGGCGAAGCGCTCCAGGCTCGTTCCACTGGCGGCTACCAGGCGCCACCGCTGGACGGCATCTGGGCGACCGCGCCCTACTTTCATAACGGCTCGGTTCCCACGCTATACCAGGTGCTGAACTCCAGGGCACGGCCCCGGATTTTCACGCGCTCCTACCACACAGGCAAGGATGATTATGATACTGTCCACGCGGGGTGGAAAATCGACCTCCTGGCCGAGGCTCCTGGACCGCAGGTTCCGGCGCTCACCCGGCGCCGCGTGTATGACACGACCCAGCCCGGGCGCGGTAATGGGGGGCATCGCTTTGGTGATACGTTGACCGAGGCGGAGCGCTTCGCCCTTATTGAGTATCTCAAAACGCTCTAGGAGAACGTGGGTCAAAGGACGCTCTCGGCGGGTGCACGCCTGGTTTAGCTCTCGCTGCTGGAGCGCTTTACCCCCTCGTGTGCGGATGTCGATCAAACACGCCATTCTGGGGTTGTTGGCGGAAGGGCCCATGCACGGCTATGACCTCGCCACCACCTTCGATCAGGAGGTTGCTGCCCCCGCTTCCGGAGGGAAAAAACTCAACCCCGGCCAGGTCTATAGCACGCTGGAGCGCCTGGCTCGGGATGGGCTCGTCGCCTTGCTTGAAAAAGTCTCGCAGGAAGGGCGGCCCGAGAAGGCAGTGTACACATTGACCGAGGCCGGGCGGGCGGAACTGTACACCTGGCTGCGCCACCCGACCGAGCATGAACTCGATCTGCGCAACGAAACCTTTCTCAAGTTGATCCTCGCGCGCCGCGTCAAGGAAGCCGATCCGCTTGAGGTGCTCGCCATCGAACGGCGTGCCTGTTTTCAGCGCCTTCATGAAGTGAGCCAGGTTCGGGATCTCGCGGCCAAAAAAGGCGCACAAATCGCAACCTTGATGCTCCTCGAACTCGCGCTCTTGCGCCTCGATGCCTTTCTCAAATGGCTTGATCGGTGCGAGGAACTACTGTCTCAGGGAGAACCCTCGTGAGCACCTCGGATTTGCCACCAGCCCTCGAAGCGCGCAGCCTGATCAAGACCTTCACCACTGGCAGGACGTTCGTGGCGGCATTGCGCGGGGTTGATCTGGTGGTCCAACGGGGAGAATTTCTCGCCATCATGGGGCCCAGTGGCTCGGGGAAGTCCACCTTGTTGCACATGCTGGGCGCACTCGATCTGCCCACCTCGGGGAGCGTTCTGCTCGACGGCACCGACATTGCCACGCTGGATGACGATGCCTTGACACTGTTACGCCGTCGACGCATCGGCTTTGTTTTTCAGGCGTTTAACCTCGTCGATGTGTTCACTGCTGAGGAAAATGTGGCCTTGCCTCTGCTGGTCGATGGGGTTCCCGAGAGCGAGGCGCATCGGCGCGCGCTGGAGGCGTTGGCACTGGTGGGAGTTCAGGATCGCCGTAATCACATGCCGCGCGAGATGTCCGGCGGAGAACAGCAACGGATCGCCATCGCCCGGGCGCTGGTGACCGCTCCCGTGGTTCTGCTCGCCGACGAACCCACCGGCAACCTCGATAGCGCTTCCTCGGATCAGGTGCTCGCCTTGCTGCGTCAACTGGTCGATCAGGCGCAGCAGACGATTGTAATGGTCACTCACGATGCGCGCCAGGCGGCGCGGGCGGATCGGCTGGTTCGCCTGCGTGATGGCAAGGTGATGGAATCGCAACCACTGCCACGGGCAGCCTCCATGCCCCGGCTTCTTGAGGACCTCCTCTAGGCCATGCCGAACACACCCACGCTGTGGAAATACACCCTGCGCGAAGTGCAGCGTCGCCCCGGTCGGACCCTGCTCACCTTGCTCGGGATCGTCGTCGGGGTGGCGAATGTCGTGGCCATTCCCGCCACCGTCCAGACCACACGCCGCTCCTGCCAGGAGATGTTTGCCGCCGTTGGCGGCCGTGCTGCTTTGGAGATTGTTGCCGAGGGGCAGGGGGGGTTTGAGGCCCACCTGGCCCAGCAACTCCAGCTGGAGGCCATTCCCGGTGTCGAGGCTGCCGTCAATGTAATCCAGATCCCCGCCGGTCTGCTCGGCAATGCGGGCGTGGTCCCGATGCTCGTTCTCGGTGTTGACCCACGCGAGGACACCAAGGCGCGCACCTATCGCCTACGCGAAGGGCATGGCCTGTCTCCAGGAGAGCGCGGCCTGCTGATGGAGGCGAATTTCGCTCGTGCCCAGGGGTTTTCTCTTGGTTCCACCGTGTCCCTGCGAACCATCACCGGGAAGGTGAGTCTTCCGCTCGTAGGGCTGCTTGAGGGGGAAGGCCCAGCCCTCTTTAATGGCGGAGCAGTGGCGATCATGCCGTTGCCCGAAGCGCAGAACGCCTTCGCCCTGAAGGAGCGCATTAATTCCGTGCAGATCGTGCTCAAGGAGGGGACGAACCCGGAGAGGGTTGAAAAGGAAATTAAGGATCGTCTAACTCCTGGTTTCCGCGTGCAGCCACCCCCTGCGCGCGGCCAGATGGTCGAGCACGGGATGGCGACCACCGAGCAGGCATTGGGCGCATTGAGCGTGGTTGCCCTGGTCGGGGGAGCATTTGTTATTCTCAATTCGTTTCTGATGAATCTCGGCGAGCGACGCCGACAACTGGCCATTCTGCGTGCCATTGGGACAACCCAGGGGCAGGTCACCCGGCTGTTGCTGCGCGAGGCGTTTGTGCTGGGCGTGATTGGCACGCTCCTTGGTTTCCCCGTTGGCCTCGGGCTGGCACACCTTCTCGTTCTGGTGCAGCGCCAGATGGTGGGGATCGCGATGCCGTCCGTCCGTCCCACGGTCGAACCATTCCTGCTTGCTCTGTTTCTTGGGCCAATGATGGCACTTGCCTCCACCTGGATCCCGGCTCGGCAGGCCGGGCGGCGCTCTCCCCTTGAAGCGATTCTCCCCGAGCAGCGTTCCTTGCACGAGGACCCGCCTCGGTCATGGCCTCGTTATCTTGGATTGTTCGCGGTGCTCGCGACCTTTGCCTTCGTGGTCGGGACCACCCGGGTGTGGTGGTCCAGCGCCTGGAGTTCGCGCCTGTTGCCTTATTTCATGGCGTTGTTGCTGTGCGGCTGTGTGTTACTCATGCCCTGGGTGATCCGACCCTTGTTGCCACTCACCGCGCGTCTGCTGCGTCCGTTCCTGGGCATTGAAGGCGTCATTGCCTTTCGCCAACTGGAACGCCAGCCGATGCGGACCTCGTTGACCACCGGAGTACTCCTGATTGGCGTGATGGTCACCGTCGGTTTTGGCAACGCCTTGTTGAACAGCATCGAGGACATCCACCAGTGGTATCGAGGAACGGTGCCCGCGGAGTTCCTGGTACGGAGTTTTGTGCCCGATTCGGGAACGATGTCTGCGGCGGGAATCGATCCAGGGTTGAGGACACCGCTCGAAGCGGTCCCGGGGGTGACGAAGGTGGGACGCATTACCTTCGTTCCCGCGCTGGTGGAAAAGAACCTCATGTGCCTGATACTGGCTCGCGATATCGACCCCGAGCGTCCGCTTTCGCTCGCGCTGGTCGAGGGGACGGAGGCGGAAGCGCGCGACGGCCTGTTGCGGGGCGAAGTGGTGATAGGCAGTGTCATCGCCCAGCGTACCGGGAAACATTGTGGGGAGGAACTGGTGATTCAAACACGTCAGGGACCGACACCAGTTCGCATTGCCGGGGTGGCCAAGGAGTACACCGCTGGGGGGTTGGCGATGTACTGGGAATGGCAGCACGCGCAGCCACAACTGGAGTTTGCTGGGGCGCACGTGTTTGAAGTGTTCACCCGCCCCGGAGAAGAAGCCGCTGTGGAGCCCGCGTTGCGGAGTTTCTGCGGCGAGCGCAGCCTGTTGCTGCAACGGAACGCCGATCTTTGGGCAGTCGTTGATCGGGCGATTGCGAGTGTGGTCGGTTTTCTGTGGATTTTGGTGGCCCTCACCTTCCTGATCGCTTCGATGGGGCTTGTGAACACCCTCACCATGAATGTCCACGAACAGACGCGCGAACTGGGAGTGCTCCGTGCCATCGGTTTGAAGCGGAGCCAGATGCGCAAGCTCATCCTGGCCCAGTCGCTCCTCATGGCGCTGTTTAGTGTGGTGCTCGGGGTGATCCTGGGGATCGTGATGGCCTACTACATGTATTTGCCCACCTATGCCCTGACTGGCCAGGTGGTTTCTTTCCGGCTGCATCCGCTCTTCACCGTGCTGTGTGCCCTGGCGTCCTTGCTGATCGCGGTGCTGGCGGCTCTGTTGCCCGCACGCCGCGCTGCGCGTCTGGAAGTCCTGGAGGCGATGCATTACGAATAAGGGGATGTTCGACAACAACTGCGAAAAATCAACAAATTGCTTGTGTTGCGCGCAGCGCCTTCTTAGAATCGCCGTCGTTCGAGTGGTATCATCCCGTCCTTCTCCAGGGAGTCCTCTCAGCGATGAGCAACGATCCAGGACGCACCAAGAAAGGCGCCGGGCTGTCTCGCCGCGACTTTTTACGCGGCTCGACCGTGACCGCCGCCACGACGGCGCTGGCACAACTTCCCGTCGTCGTGAACGAGGCGAGCGCAGATCAAGAACCGGCGACCGGAGGCAAAGCTGCCTCAACCGTGGCGATTGGCCCAGGCCCGGTGGCCTTGACCTTGAACGTAAATGGAAAAGAGCTGAAAACCAGCGTTGAGCCGCGCGTGACCCTGCTCGACGCCCTGCGCAACTACCTCGACGTGACCGGCTGCAAGCGTGTCTGCGATCGCGGCACTTGCGGCGCCTGCACGGTTCTGCTCGATGGCAAGCCCGTCTATTCCTGCAGCATGCTGGCCCTGGAAGCGCAGGGGAAGAAGATTCGCACGGCAGAATCGTTGATGGCGGAGAACGGCAAGCTGAGCAAGGTGCCGGCAGCCTTCGTCAAGAACGATGCGCAGCAGTGTGGCTTCTGCACGCCGGGGTTTGTCGTTTCGATTCATGCGGCCCTGGAAAAGAATCCCAATGCCAGTCCGGGAGAGATCGAGGAAGCGCTCGCAGGGAACATCTGCCGGTGTGGCACCTACGAACAGATGCGGGACGCGATCGCGGACCTGTGCAAGATCAAGCGGAAGGAGAGCTAAGCCATGGCAACTTCCTGGCCGAAAAAGCGCCGCCTGATCGGGACCAAGATCCCTCGTGTTGATGGTCCGGCCAAATCCACCGGTCACGCGCGGTACAGTTTCGATATTAACCGTCCGGGTTTGCTCCATGCCATGATCCTGCGCTGCCCCCACGCGCACGCCAGGATCAAAACCCTGGACACCAGCGCCGCCGAAAAGATGCCTGGTTTCAAGGCCTTGCACCCGATCAAGAAGGCGGGGGACGAGCTTTTCTTCGAGGGGGAAGAGATCCTCGCCCTCGCGGCGGACACCGAGGAGCATTGCCACGATGCCCTCCGCGCTATCAAGATCGAGTTTGAACGGCTCCCCTTCCAGGTGAAGGAAGAAGACGCCCTGAAGAAGGATGGCGAAACCACCCCGCCCGTGGGCGAGAAACGCAACAACGTCCTCCCGGCGTCGATCAACAACGAGGGAGGTAAGCCCGACGAGGCTTTCAAGGAAGCCGATGCGGTGGCCGAGGGCACGTATGGTTCGCCCATGATCGCCCACCAGTGTTTGGAATCGCACGGGCTTGTGGCCGAATGGGATGCCGACCAGAAGAATCTCACGGTCTGGGCCTCGACCCAGGCGGTCTTCGGCACCGCGCAGGCGCTCGCCGGGGCCTTCCGAATCCCCATGTCTCAGGTTCGGTGCATCACCGAGTACATGGGCGGCGGATTCGGAAGCAAGTTCGGCCCGGATATTCAGGGTATCGCTGCCGCGCATCTGGCCCGGATCGCCAAGGCCCCTGTCAAGCTGATGCTCGATCGCGCCGAGGAAGTCCTCGTCGGCGGAACGCGTCCCTCGGTCCACGGCAAGGTGAAGATCGCTGGTAAGAAGGATGGGACGATCACCGCCTTTGAGGTCGATTGTCATGGCACTGGCGGAATCTCGCGGGCCAACACCGTCGGGCCACTTCCGTACGTCTATCTGGTTCCAAACTACAAGGTCAAACACACCGTTATTCGGTTGAATACCGCAACCCAGCGGGCCATGCGGGCTCCAGGGCATCCGCAGAGCTGTCTGCTGACGGAATGTGCCGTCGATGATCTCGCCGCCGCGCTCAAACTCGATCCCATGCAGGTTCGGCTGAAGAATCTGCCGCCCAACGAGGATCAGGACAACCCAGTCGCCTTCAATGGCATCCGCCATCGCATCTGGTCGAGCGAGATTGCCAAGGCTGCGGAACTGGCCGACTGGAAGAAACGCTGGCATCCGCCGGGAGAGGGTGGCAAGGGACCGATCAAGCATGGAATCGGCATGGCCATCCACACCTGGGGTGGGCAAGCCAGTCCGCAGCGCAATGAATGCACGGTCACGATCGCTCGGGACGGCTCGGTGACCGCGCAGACCTCCACTCAGGATCTGGGCACCGGTCAGCGAACGGTCACCGCCCTGGTCACCGCCGAGATTCTCGGCCTGGAACCAGGCGACATCACCATGAAGTTTGGCGATAGCACATTTGGTGCCTCGTCGGGGTCCGGCGGAAGCACGACCATCCCCTCCCAGGCGCCGGCCGCTCTGCGCGCTGCCTGGGCGGCGCGCGAAGACTTTTTCGCCAAGGTTGCTCCCAAGCTCGGCGCTGGAGTCGCGGATCTCGACATCGAGCCGGGGAAGGTGGTTGACCGCAAGAACAACAAGAGCTGGACGTGGAAGGAAGCCTGTGCTCGGCTGGGGATGGAGCAGGCCAAGGGCACCGGCTTCTGGACCTTCGCGGAGTCGATCAAGCCCGAGAACCGAGGCGTCTCCAATGTCCAGGTTGGAGGGGTGCAGGTTGCCGAGGTCCTGGTGGACACCGAAACGGGCGTGGTACGCTGCACGCGCATCGTGGCAGTGCAGGATTGCGGCCTTGTCGTCAACAAGCTGACCTGTGAATCGCAGGTTGCCGGCGGGGTGATCATGGGCCTGAATTACGCGCTCTTCGAGGAGCGTATCCTCGACCGCGTGACGGGCCGTCAGGTCAACCCCGATATGGAGTTCTACAAGCTGGGCGGGATTGAG
This sequence comes from Planctomycetota bacterium, assembly GCA_029777335.1. Lineage (GTDB taxonomy): Bacteria > Planctomycetota > Planctomycetia > Gemmatales > Gemmataceae > JAKOSN01. Next base: position 10,105 of record JAKOSN010000069.1, on the reverse strand, counting down.
GATATGCCCCAGATTGTCGTTCATCTGATGGATATGCCCGAGCGAGGGGTGATCGGGGTAGGGGAACCGCCCACCATTTCGACCCACGCCGCCATCAGCAACGCTGTCTTCAATGCGATCGGAGTCCGGGTGCCCGAGACCCCCTTCACTCCCGATCGAGTGCTGGCCGCGCTGGCCTCCAGGGGAGGGAAGTAAACCATGAAGAACTTCACCTATTACCGACCAACCACCGTGGAACAGGCCGTCTCTCTCCTGGGCAAGGAGTGGGGCAAGGCCGAGATGCTGGCGGGTGGGACCGATCTGCTTGATCTGCAGAAAGAGTATGTTGCCCGGCCTGACGCCGTGGTAAGTCTCGGTTCCCTCGGCTCCCTCGGGGGCATTCACGTCGGCGAAAAACAGCCGCCTGTCATCACCATCGGTGCGGGCACCAAACTGTCTGAAATCGCCGCCGACGCGACCTTGAAGCAATACTGTTCTGCCCTCACCACCGCTGCGGGTGAGGTGGGCGGGCCGCAGATTCGCAACATGGGCACCCTTGGCGGTAATCTCTGTCAGCGCAATCGCTGCTGGTATTTCCGCGACGAGAAGGTCGTGTGCCTGCTCAAGGGCAGCGACAAGTGCTACGCCCTGGATGGGGAGAATCGCTATCATGCAGTCTTCACCAAGGGGCACAAGTGCGTGATCGTGAACCCCTCGACCCTGGCGCCCGCCCTGATCGCGCTGGGCGCAACGGCCGAGATCCAGGGACCCGCGGGGAAGAAACGAACCGTTAAACTCGCCGACTTCTTCCAGGCGCCGGCGTCCGCCACCGAACGGGAACATGTTCTGGCACCCAACGAGATCCTTCTCTCTGTCAAGATCGAAGCCCAGGCGGGTGGCAAGAGCGCCAGCTACGAGGTACGCCAGAAACAGTCCTACGACTGGCCCCTGGTGCAGGCGGCCGTTGCCTTTACCCTGAAGGGCGACCAGGTCAGTGGAGTGAAGATCGTTCTGGGCCACGTGGCGCCCACCCCGGTGGTGGCCTCCGACGCGGCCAGCAAAATCGAAGGGAAGGCGATCACCGAGGAAACGGCGCAGGCGGCCGGCGAGGCCGCGGCTCTGGGGGCGAATCCGCTCAGTCAGAACGCCTACAAGGTGAAGCTGATCGCTGTTGCCGTCAAGCGCGCGCTGTTGACCGCGGCGGGCGCCAAAAAATACTGGGAGGTCTGACCACTGGCGTGGGCGATGCCGTCCAGCGCCTCGGCGAGGGAAGAAGCCTTCTTCCCCTCGCCGAGGAGAGGTCGAAGGAGAAGTCCGCGATGTCCGAGCCGAACGCCGAATATGTCCCTCGTTGTGTGAACCTGTACTGCAAATCGATGATGGTCTACGGTGAGGCCTTTGAGCAGGACCCCGAATACCAGGCAGGGGTTACGGATTTCTGGTGCCTGGCCACTTCTCAGGGGCAGGGGCCGGATGGCCAGCCCGTTGGGTTGCAGACCTGCTCCTGTCGCGAACGGCCTTGCTATCAGGAATTCTGAGCTTTCCTCACGGGGGGCGGGCTGGTTCCTGCTCCCCGTGTCTTCCCCTCCCTTCTGTCCGCCTTCACTTTCTGGTGCTGCGACTGCCCCGTGTGCTGGCTGTCATCGGATAGCAAGGCGTAGTCTCTCAACTTGATGGCTCTGGCTTCATTTGCGGGAGCTTTTCTCTCAGTATCCAGAATTCGTTCCCCCTCTCCTTGCGTTCGGAGGTGGCTGGCCATGATCATCGACGATGCCCACACCAAGACGTTCAAGAAAACCTGCAAGTACATTCGCCTGTACATGCCCATTTTCGAGCGCTACATTCCCGGGCGCTTCAAGAAATACCTGGAGTTCGCCGGCAATGAAGCGTTGGCGCGACGCGCGGTGAAACTCGACGATGGCCCCCGCTTGATCGTCGTCAAAACCGAGAATGTCCCCGGCCATCCGTACACCTCGAATGGCTTCTTCTGGTCGGTCTTCCCGGATCGCATTCACCTGGAAGAACGCAACGCCGCCAAGTTCGAGGCCGATCATTCCAAGTATGAAATCGGTCTGCAATATCTGGTTTTGCATGAATCGATCCACTGGGTTCGGCATCATGCCTCGCTCGATGCCGATCTGCCTGGTGGGAAGGAGGTCGGCGACGCCTTTGAAGTGGCGGCCTACGGTCGGGACATGTCGCATGTGTGGAATACCGGGGCGGCCCGATGCGACCGGGGCACCATCCGGCTCTAGCGCAGTCTTCCGAGTGAGGCGATTCTCCCTCGCTCTGGCGCAAGCGCGACGGTGCTCTTGCGCCTTCTTCCTTTTTTTCGTCCGAATCGGTCGGTACACTGTCACGAGTGTGGTTGCTTGAGGAATGGGCACACCAGGGCGACAAGCCCGACGACAGGATCGTCGTTGTCAATCCACCCGTGACGTGAGCTGGCCGGAATGAAGATCACCCGCATTTGCGCCTACCGAGTTGAGTTACCGCTGCACGAAGGCACCTACAAGTGGTCGGGGGGCAAGTCGGTCTCCGTTTTCGACTCGACCGTCGTGCAGGTGGAGACCGATGCCGGGGTGACAGGATACGGCGAGGTCTGTCCGCTTGGCCCCTTCTATCTTCCCGCCTATGCCAACGGCGTTCGTGCCGGTCTGCTTGAACTGGGCCCTCATCTCCTGGGTGAAGATCCCCTGCACTTGCACCAGTTAAATCGCCGCATGGATGCCGCGCTCAAGGGACATGCCTATGTCAAATCTGGCATCGACATGGCCTGCTGGGATATTCTAGGGAAGGTGACCGGTCAGTCGGTGTGCACGCTGCTGGGGGGGCGGTACGGCGAGTCGTTCCATCTCTATCGTGCCATCTCGCAGGAAGCTCCCGAGGCGATGGCCAGTCGCGTCGCTGGCTATCGTGCGGAGGGATATCAGCGTTTTCAATTAAAAGTCGGTGGCGAGGCAGCCGTGGACATTGACCGCATCCACGCCGTGGCCGCCAAGCTTCAGCCGGGAGATCGCCTGATCGCCGATGCCAACACCGGCTGGCTGATGCACGATGCCATGCGCGTGGTGCGCGCGGTGCGCGATGTCGACGTCTATATCGAACAGCCCTGCCTGACCTACGAGGAATGCCTGTCCATTCGGCGCCACACGGATCACCCCTTTGTCCTCGACGAGGTGATCGATGGCGTGGATGTCCTGCTGCGCGGCTACACCGACCGTGCCATGGACGTGGTGAACATCAAGATCAGCAAGTTTGGTGGATTGACCAAGGCGAAACAGGCGCGGGATCTCTGTGTGTCGCTCGGCGTGGTGATGACGTTGGAAGACAGCTGGGGCGGCGACATTGTCACGGCGGCGATCGCTCATCTGGCGCACAGCACGCCCCCGGAGTTTCTCTTCACCGCCACCGATTTCAACAGCTATGTGACCGTCAGCCTGGCCGAGGGTGCTCCGCAGCGCATCCAGGGGCGGATGGCGGCCTCAACCAAACCTGGGTTGGGGATTACTCCTCGCTGGGAGGTCCTTGGTCCCCCCGTGGTGGAGGTGACGGGCTGAATCACGAACCGGCGCCCCCGGATTCCTGCCCTTGGTTGCACCCGCCCGTTGGCTTGCCCCGCCCCTGAATGTCTGAGCACTGAGAACCCGCTCCCCTTTGGATCGCATCCTCAGAAAGGAATGATCGTATGACCTCTTCTCGAATCTCGCGTCGGTCTGCGTTGAAGCAAATGGCGGCGGCAAGTCTCGCGGCTCCCATGGTCTTCCGGGCGCATGCGACTGCCGCTCCCAGTGAAACGGTCTACCACGCCAGCTTCGGCGCCAATGGCATGGCTCTGGCCGATATTGGCTCGTTGACGCGCAGCAAAAATCTGAAGCTGGTCGCCGTCGCCGAGGTGGATCTCAATCGTGCGGCCGAGGTCAAGAAGCGGTTTCCCGGGGTGAAGGTTTACCAGGACTGGCGCGAACTGCTGGACAAGGAAAAGAACCTCAATTCCGCCAACATCTCCACCCCCGACCACATGCACGCTCCCATCACCATGCGGGCCATGCAACAGGGATTGCACGTTTACACGCAAAAACCGCTGACGCAAACGATCTACGAGGCGCGCCAGCTCACGCGCGTGGCGGCGGAGAAAAAACTCGTCACGCAGATGGGCATTCAAATTCACTCCCATGAAGTGCATCGCACGGTGGTCGCCACCATTCAGGCCGGAGCGATCGGCAAGGTCAAGGAGGTCCATAGCTGGAGCGGCAAGCAGTGGGGCGATCGCAATCCGTGCCCCAAGCGCAAGGATCCGGTACCCGCCAACCTCAACTGGGATTTCTGGCTGGGAGTTGCTGCCGAGCGCCCCTTCATCGCCGGCTACTATCATCCCGGCGAGTGGCGCAAACGCCTTGATTTCGGCACCGGCACGTTTGGTGATATGGGCTGTCACATTCTCGATCCGGTCTTCACTGCCCTGGCGCTCACTGCTCCAAAATCGGTGCTGTCGACCGGCGATGCGCCCAATGCCGACAACTGGGGACTCGATGTCCAGGTGGAGTATGTCTTCCCGCAGACCAAATACACGACCGAGACTCTCACACTGAACTGGTACAACGGCCACCGCCGACCGGGTAATGACGTCAAGGCGCTCCTTGGCAAGAGGAACTTCCACGACCAGGGATCGATCTACATCGGGACCAAGGGGGTGCTGTACTCTCCGTACATCGCTGCTCCCATCCTGCTTCCAGCCGATCAATTTGCTGATTACAAGATCGCCAATGTCCCTGGAAACGATCACTATCTGCAGTTTGTGGAGGCCTGCCGTGGTAATGGCCAGACCTCCGCACCGTTCTCCTACTCAGGGCCGCTGACCGAATCCGTGCTCCTGGGGTGTCTCTCCACGCGCTTCCCCACGACCCGGTTGACCTGGGACGCCGCCAAGCTGCAGGTGACCAACGAGAAGAAGGCCAACGATTTTGTGCGGCGCAAGTATCGCAAGGGCTGGGAGGTGGAAGGGCTGTAACTGCCATTTCCTGGGAATGATCCTTCAGAGCCCTTCGCCAGACGAAGGGCTCTGCGAAACTCCGTGTGTTGAACCAATCCTCAAGAGCGCCGTCGATGAACAAGGTCCTGGTTGCGATGATGGTTCTGGAACTGGCTCTGGGCGCTCACGCCGAGGAGAAGAATCCACCCCCCAAACCGACCTCGCACACCAAACGCGAGATCGAGGGATGGACAGTTCACATCGACGACCGCTTACTTGCTGGCCCTGGCAAGGAAGTGGGCGATCGCGCCCTGCGTCTGCTGGCCAATCGTCTTTTCGAGATCAACATGGTCGTGCCCGCAGACAAGGTGGTTCGCCTGAAGAAGGTGCCCATCTGGATCGATCTCACCCACGGCAAGTTGCACCCCGCTCAGTATCACCCCAGTGCGGGGTGGCTGAAGTCCAACGGCTACGCGGTGGAGTTGGCTCGGTGTGTCCATATCCCTGATGCGGCAGCCTTTGCCGAGGTGAAACATCATCGCGTGCAACCGTGGTCGGTCTTGCATGAACTCGCGCATGCCTACCACGATCAGGTGCTTGGTTTTGACGATGCGGAGATCAAGGCCGCCTATGAACGCTTTGTGCGCGGAGGACGCTACAACACCACCTTGCACATGAATGGCCGGATGACCAGGCATTACGCCCTGACCAACGAAAAGGAATTCTTCGCGGAGATGACCGAAGCGTACTTTGGACGCAACGATTTCTTCCCCTTCAACAGCGCGGAGTTGCAGCGCGAGGAACCGGAACTCTTCAAACTCCTCGCCAAAATCTGGGGGCCTCTCCCAGAAGCACGGGGGAAAAAGCAAGGGAAGTGATCGGGCGACAAGTGGACACTCCTGTTTCCTTGGTATGATGCTTGCCTGTGGCGTGACTGTCGGGTAATATCCGACCAGCCCTGTGGAGATCTGCCGTGGCACACACCCCGCACACTCATGCCTTCACCTCGCTGCTTCCCACGGTGCGTGAAGGATTGGTGCTCGCCAGCCGACGCAACTTTCTGAAAGCGAGCTTCGCCGGGTTGGCCGGGCTTACCCTGCCCGCATTGTTGAAGCACCAGGCGGAGGGAGCGACTCCAACTCGCAAGGGCAAGGCGGTTATTCTGCTGTGGATGGCGGGGGGACCCAGCCACCTCGATACCTGGGATCCCAAACCCAGTCGTCCACCCGAGAATCGTGGCCCCTTTGCGGTGATTCAAACCCGTCTGCCTGGGGTCCAGATCTGCGAACACCTGCCCTTGCAGGCAGCCCGACTCGATCGGTTCACCTTGATTCGATCGGTGGACGCTCGGGGGAGCAATCATGAACCAAACAAGGTGATGCAGACCGGGCATCGCGAGGCAGCCCCACGCGTGAACCCGCGCGGCCATCTCTACCCGGCCATCGGCTCCGTGATCGCCAAATATCGCGGCGCCAATCATCCCTCCATGCCGCCGTATGCTGCGTTCATGCGTTCGCGCAGCCATCTGGCCTGGGGCGGCTATCTGGGGAAACGCTACGATCCCTTCATCGTGAACACTGCGGCGCGCCTTCCCGTTTATGACCTGGTCGGCAAGGATACTGGGAAGATCTCCGAGCCCGCCCTGTTTCAGATGCCCGTCGATCTGACGGCGGAGCGGATCCAGGATCGCCAATCACTGCTGCGGGCATTTGATCGCCAGCGGCGACATCTTGAGAACAGCGGTGCCCCGGAGGTGATGGATCGTTATCATCAGCAGGCGATCGAACTTCTCACTGGGCGACGTTTACAGGATGCTCTCGATCTGACCCGCGAACCGCAGCGCGTGCGCGAACGATACGGGGCTCACCTGTGGTGCCAACAGGCTTTGCTGGCGCGACGATTGATTGAAGCGGGCGTGGCCTTTGTCACCCTTGATCTGAGCTATCACACCGCCTCGGGAACGTGGGACACCCACGGCGATAACATTCCGCCCTACGGGGGGATCTCCAGGGGGCTCAAACCACTCTTACCCCTGTTTGATCATCTGCTCACCACGCTGGTGGACGATCTCCAGCAACGTGGCAAGTTGGAGGATGTGCTGGTGATCGCCATGGGGGAATTTGGCAGAACTCCCAGGATCGGCACCCAGGGGAGTACCGATGGCCGTGATCACTGGCCGTATGTGCTCAGCATGTGTTTGGCCGGGGGAGGTCTTCGCCACGGCCAGGTGATTGGTTCGACCGAGAAAGATGGCGGACAGATCGCGACGCGGCCCGTCCACCCCGCCGATCTCGCAGCGACGATCTATCGTCACATGGGCGTCCCGCTGGATACCGAATATGTGGATACCACAGGCCGACCGATTCCTGTGGTGTATGGGGGGAATCCCATCGAGGAACTCTTCTGACGGCAATCGGGGAGCGACAGTCGAGGTGTTTGCCACCAACCAGGAGTCTCCGTGATGAGTACTACAGGACCGCAGCAACCGCAGCGTCGAGACTTTCTCAAACGGGCGGCAGCCGCCTCGTTGGTGCTTGGAGCGCCCAACTTTCTGCGCGCCCGGGATGTGCAGAATAAACTCAACATCGCCATCATCGGTAGCGGTGGGCGTGGAGGAGCCAATCTGGCCGGGGTCAGCTCCGAGAACATCGTTGCCCTCTGCGATGTGGAACAGAAGAATCTCGACAAGGCGGCAGTGAAATATCCCCAGGCGCGCAAGTACCAGGATTACCGCAAGCTCTACGATCGGGCCAGTGACATCGATGCGGTGGTGGTGAGCACCTGTGAGCACACCCATGCCTTTGCCACCTTGCCCGCGTTGCAACTGGGCAAGCATGTCTACTGCGAAAAACCGCTGACACACAATATCTGGGAAGCACGGGTGATCCGGGAGGCCGCCGCGAAGACGAAGGTCGCAACCCAGATGGGAACGCAGATCCATGCGGGGGACAACTATCGGCGCGTGGTCGAGTTGATCCAAACAGGGGCGATTGGAGCAGTGCGCGAGTGCCATGTGTGGGTTTCACGCGCCTGGGGGTTGCAAGCGCCGGAAGATGCAAAGAAGTATCACGACATCGTCACTGTCACCGCGCGACCGCGCGAGAGTGTGACTCCCCCGTCGAGCCTGGACTGGGATCTGTGGCTTGGACCGGCTCCGCAACGTCCCTTTAACCCAGTGTACGTGCCAGGACCCAGATGGTATCGCTGGTGGGATTTTGGCAGTGGCACCATGTCGGATCTGGGAAGCCACTGGAACGATCTTCCTTTCTGGGCGTTGAAACTCCAGGCGCCGCGCACCATCGAGGCTTCCGGTCCGCCTCCGCACCCTGAACTCGCACCTGCCTCAATGCAGGCGACCTACGAGTATCCCGCGCGCGGGGAAATGCCGGCGGTGAAGATGACGTGGTATCAGGGGGTGAACAAACCAAACCTCTGGACCGAACGTGGTATTCCACAGTGGGGGGATGGGGTGCTCTTCATTGGCGATAAGGGCATGCTTCTCGCAGACTATGGCAAACACGTCCTACTCCCCGAAAAGCGCTTCGCCGATTTCCAGCGGCCCAAACCTTTCCTCGAAAAATCTCGTGGCCACCATGCCGAGTGGATTCATGCCTGCAAAACCGGCGCTCCAACCACGTGTAACTTTGAATACGCTGGCTGGCTGACCGAGGCGAACCATCTGGGCAATGTGGCCTATCGCGCCGGGAAAAAGTTGGAGTGGGACTCTGCCAAACTGAAGGCGACCAACTGTTCCGCTGCGGATGCCTTTATCCACCGCGAATATCGCAAGGGCTGGAAACTCGTCTAGATCGAGACTTTGCCAGGGGCTCGCCGCCATGCCAGCATCACGCCAGCTTTGTGCGCTCGTGTTGGTTCTTGGATTCTCCCTCCATGTCCGCGCCGCTTCGCCAGAGGTGGTATCGCTGGAGAAAATCTGGGACCGGGGCAACCACAACGCCTTCACCGACCTGATTCGCTGGCAGGGCCAGTGGTACTGCACGTTTCGCGAATCCACGGCTCATGTCGGTGGCGATGGGAAGTTGCGGATCCTGACCTCCCGCGACGGCCAGCGATGGGACGCGCTCGCCCTGATCGCCGAGGAGGGGGTGGATCTGCGCGATCCCAAGCTCTCCATCACCGACGACGATCGGCTCATGATCGTTGCAGGCGGCTCGATCTACAAGGGCACCAGGACGTTGATGGGCCGCCAACCACGAGTCACCTTTTCCCGGGACGGCAAAACCTGGACGGCTCCCCAACGCATTCTCACCGAGGGGGAGTGGCTCTGGCGTGTTACCTGGTTCCAGGGGAAAGCCTATGGCGTGTCGTACAACGCTTCGGCACGTACTTCCCGCGAGGCGCAGCAAGCCGCGCAGGGAGGCAAGGTCTTACCCGGTCCCGCCGACTGGAAACTCAAGTTATTTGTTTCACGGGATGGGGTGAAATATGACCTGATCACGCACCTCGATGTTCCAGGGCATCCCAACGAAACTACGGTGCGATTTCTCCCCAACGGCGAGATGATCGCTCTGGTCCGCCGCGAGGGGGGGAATACCTTTGGCTGGATTGGTCACAGTAAACCCCCCTATACCAAATGGGAGTGGAAGGAGACCAGCCATCGCCTTGGAGGTCCCAACTTTCTGTTGCTTCCCGATGGTTCTCTGTGGGCGGCGGGCCGTAGTTATCCGGGGGGAGCGAAAACGATCCTGGCACGCCTGACTCCGACCTCGTACACCCCGATGCTCACCCTGAAGAGCGGGAGCGACACCAGTTATCCTGGACTGGTGTGGCATCAGGGGTTGCTGTGGATGAGTTACTATTCGTCCCACGAAGGAAAGTCGTCGATCTACCTGGCGAAGATCAAATTGCCGCTTGAAGCCGAGGATCTTGGCTCAAGGCGGGAACTGTTGGTGGATGACTCCCTGCTTCTCGAACGCCAGGGGAACGTTACGTTCCAGGTGCAACAACCCACGCCCAGGGAAGTCGTGCTCACCACCGATGCACCCTGGGAAGGGAACACCAGTGCTTACTTTACCATCTTCCAGGATGGTTCCAAACTTCGCATGTACTATCGCGGCTCCCACTTCGATGAGAAAACGAGGAAGGCCCCGCATCGCGAAGTCACCTGCTACGCCGAGAGTACCGACGGGATTC
>JAKOSN010000337.1 GCA_029777335.1 Planctomycetota bacterium | reverse complement strand
GATGATATGAGCAATTTTTATTCAGGCCTGCTGGGTGGCTAGTGCATCAGGAACCAACGACGAACACACGCACAACATCTGGAGGGCTGACATGACACCAAGGACCACTCACGCCGCGGCACGGCGCGGCTTTTCGCTGGTGGAACTGCTCACCGTGCTGGCAATCCTCTCCATTCTGGTGGCGTTGACGGCCAGCGGAGTGATCAAGACGATCGATTATCAGCATCGCTCCAACACCAGCACCTTGCTCAACAAGGTCCACGGCGAACTGAGCAAGCAATGGACCGCCACGCTCGACACGGCCAAGGGCGAGACCCCCTCCCCCACAGTGGTGAGCATGGCAGGCGGCGACCCCGAACGGGCCAAGGTGATCTGGATCAAGTTCCGCCTCAAGCAGGAATTTCCCATGAGCTATGCCGAGGCGCTTAATCCGGGCGGCGGGGTGGTTCCCATTGTCGACCTGCCCTCGCGCTATGCACGCGATCTCGGAGGACGCACCAACGCCAATAATCCGTTGACGGAATCGGCGGCCTGCCTGTTGCTGGCTCTGAAGAAAACGCGGCGCGGTACGGGCTTTAACGCCGAACAGGCCTTTGGCGCCTCGGCGATGAAGGACACCGATGGCGATGGGTTGCCCGAACTGGTCGATAGCTGGGGCACGGCGGTCTTTTTCTATCGCTGGGGGACGGGGAGTCTTGAACTCGATCAACTGGGGGGCGCGCGCACCAGCAATCTGACCCGCGATCGAGAGGATCCCGGCCATACGCTGATGAACATGAACTGGAACAGCAGCGCCGGAGCAACGCAGTTTGCACAGCTCCTCCACGCGATCCGATACAACAATGCACCCTATTCGTGGTACACCGAGCCGACGGTGGTCTCCGCGGGGGGCAATCGCCTCTTTGGCCTTGATGGGACGATGGCCGTCGTCAATGGCCAGGATGCCAGCGATAACCTCTACACCTTCCGCCTTCGCTGAGGCTTCGGAGACAGAGCGACCATGTGGAGCAGACCTACTTCGCCTCACCGAAACAGCCGACCCGCGATCACCTTGATTGAACTGATCGTGGTGATGAGCGTGATTGTTGTGCTGGGCGCATTGATCGTGGGGATTCAGGGTTCCTACCGCACCCAGGAACTCGCCTCGCGCGGCACGCAGGATCTGCAAGGGTGGCTTTTCGAGGCCAAGCAGCTGGCCCAGCGCGACAAGGCACCGCGCGGCATCCGTCTCCTGGCGGACAGCCAGGGACGATTCAGCCAGGTTCAGTTCATCGCTCAGCCCGGCAATTTCACTGGCGGAACAATAACCTTTGTCCAGGCAGGCATCTGGGCGGTAAGCGGAGTTGATCTGACCGGTGGACTGGGAACCGACCAATCCCTGTGGCCCATCCAGCAGGGGGACTTTCTTTATGTGTCCGGCGGAGTGATTCGCGGCCAGGTGACCGGCGTGACGGTGTCAGGAACCCAGCAACTGATCCAGGTCAACGATCCCAAGGATGCGACTGGCACGAGCACGACCGACTGGTATGTGGTTCGAAGCGCTCGTTCGTTGCCCGGTGAAGAAACCCGCTCTCTCCCCGAGGGGGTGATGGTCGACTTTGCTCCGTACGGAAGCCTTCCCCAACGGAGTACGCTCCCCGGGGAACCGCCCCTGGGAACGATGGATATCCTCTTCACTCCCACGGGGAGCGTGACGGGCAATGCAGGGAAACAAGGGAAAGTGATTTTGTGGATCCGGGACGCCAATCGCGTTGCTCCCGACGTGGGCGAACAGATCCTGATCGTAATTTACACACGCACGGGGATGATCGCCACCTACCCGGTGGATACCGCCAGCGCGGATCCCTTTGCGTTCACTCGTGACCCCAAGTTCCGCCCCTCGGGCTTGTGAGAGCGGCAACAGAGGAGACTGGAACATGAATCGTCGACCGGGCGTTACGCTGATCGAGGTGTTGACAGCGATCTTTATTACCGGGATTGGTCTGCTCGCCTTGCTCACGCTCTTTCCGCTGGGTGCCATGAACATGGCCCAGGCGATCAAGGACGATCGGGTGGGGCACATCAAGGAAAATGCCATCGCCATCGCCATCATGCAGGATGTGCGCGATGTGGATCCGCCCACGGCAACTCCTCCGGGGCGGCAACAGGCTATTCGCGGGGGGTTGCTCAACCCGGGTGCTCCCTTCCCCGATCTGACCACCCTCTCCCTGACCGGCCCAAGTTATCCGGTGTTTGTCGATCCGCTTGGTGTC
>JAKOSN010000336.1 GCA_029777335.1 Planctomycetota bacterium | reverse complement strand
TCCGTCCCTGGAAAGCGTTTCTGATACATCCGATAAACCACCGCGAGTCGCTGAGTTTCGTCGGCGAAGAGGCGTGCCTGGTGCAACAGGCGCCGGGCACTGAAGGTTGCTCCCGTACTGTGGGCGTAGGTTCGCACTCCTTGCTCTCCCACCCACCCCAGAAGACAGCTGTTGGCGGCCAGTGCCTTGACGGCCGCGTGGGTCAGCGTGGTGCCTGGTCCAAGCAGGATCAAGTTTAACTGATCGATCGGGAGCAACGTGTCGCCATCTCGATCATGAAAGATCAGTCCGTTGGCATTCTGATCGAGCCGGCCATGCTCCAGATAGAGATGGGACCAACGATCTCGAAACTTGGGCAATTCATGAAGTGTTCGCATGATTCACTCCAGGGGGCGCGCCAGGCTGAGCAGACCAAAACCGAAACCCTTGGCACTGCCGATCCCGGCTTCCAGTGTGATCCGGAACCGATCCGGGTCCAAAATGTGCAACACGCCATCGAAACGGACCGCCAAATGGGTAAGATCGCTGGCGGTCTCTTTCCTGTGTCCAATGGTCATCCCCTCGGGGATCACTTCCACACTTTCGATGCGGAATCCTCCGTTCTCCGCTTTCCGCTGCAACCAGGCCAGTTGCTCTGCCTCACGGAGAAGCCCGAGCCGTTTCCCCTCGCGTTTCACGGTTGGATTGGCACGCAAACGAAACTGGAGACGTTGACCAGTCCGAAAGACTGGATCGAATGCCTTGCTGGTCGGAGGCTCAACGAAGTAGTCCTGCGCCACGCGGATCTGCTCCCAGGCGGGCGCCTGCTGCGATTGGAGAAGGACTGCCATACGGCCGGTGACGCGGCTCATCTCTGCTCGATACAGGATCCTTCCTGGTCCTCCATTCTCGCGCGGAGGGAAAGCGGCGAGGAGAGTTCGATGCATCTGGTAGGGATCCGCTAAATCGCGACGAACTTCCCGGCTGCGCGGATTGAGAATCAGTTGACTCAGGAACATGGGGGGCCTTCCTTTCGGACAAGCACAGCAACGTCGAGCCAGTCAGTCCGTACATGGCGGACGGTGAAGCGGCGTTCAGCGAAAGACAGGGGTACGTCCATGCGCGGTTCCCCCGCGCCAGGCGCAGTCTCAAGTACCAGACGCAGTCGATCGGGAGGCCGGCGTGCAGGCGATTCCCAGGGATAACCGGTCAGCGCCTCCAGCACGGTTTTTCCAGGACAGAATCCATCGGCCAGGGCAATCGGTTCACCTGGCACAAAGGATTTGCGCCCCAGAAAGAGAGGCCAAACCGGGTGGATCAGCGCCTGTTGCAATGTTTGCAACAGCGAGGTCTCCCCTTCCAGGCCTACCAGAAAACAGGCATCTGCGAGGTAGTACCGTTGCGAGACAACCGTGTCGGCTTTTGAACCATCCGCCTTCACTACCTCGAGGGCTGTATGGAAATCCCGTTCCAGGCGTCCCTCGCGATCCACACGAATTCCAAGAGATAGAGAAACAAGGTCGCTGATGTCCTTCTCTCGCGAGCGACCCAGCGCAGCGGCAAGGAGGCCAATCACGCCACTCTTGGAGGGCTCCAGCCCACTGTCTCGGATCGAGAAGCGGCTCTGGGTCCCCCATGATTGCATCGGCCCGGCCAGACGCAGCAACAGGACACTCATGCTCCTTGCCCTCCCTGGCCGAGCGTGGCCAGCACCTGCTCAATCAGTTGCTTTGTGCTCCCCACGCGACTTTTGGCCAGCGCCTGCAACGCCACGTCCTCAAGCACGCACACTGGGGCAGCGAGCACTTCCTGATCGCCATACATCTGCATGAGCCGTCCCCAGTAATCATCCAAAGACTGGATCGACCTCTGCACCATGCTCTCTTCATTACCGGGCCGTACGGGTTGCACAAAGGCGTTCGCCAACGACCACAACCCGCTCCTACGCACCACGGCAAGGACCAGAGACGGAGGATTGTGGGCGGCCATACTGTTCTGCTTTCCAGAAGGAATGGCCGTAATCGCTGCCCGGAGGAAGGCCTCGACAGTGGCCCTGGCCAACAACTGATTGCCATCGAGGTTCTTGATCAGTTGAGGCAGATGGATGTTGGCGTAGCGATAGAAGCAGGCCGAGGTCATCTCCACGGTGCCGATCATGTCAGCTCCTGCCACATCCTCCGCTTTCAGATCATCGACGGCGGTGTAGTAATCCATCTCGATCTGGGCACGGTTGGTCGACACCGCGTGCGCCACCTGGCAGGCGGCATCGATGCGGCGCCCTGGGAGAACAGCCAGCATGCGGCCAAAAAGACCCAGATCCGCTGCCATGCCACCGTCCAGGATATTGGCGAATGCTTTCTTCAGTTCAGGGGGAAGCGCTTGTTGCTCTTCCTTTTTCTTGTCCTTGGTGGACTTGCGTTTCTTGACAGTCCCTTCCGGAACCGGCTCCTCGGTCGGTTTCTCCTGAGCCAACAATTCCGCGAGTTGGGAACGATTTTCGAGGATCCGTTCGGCCAGACGGGCGATTTCCTGCTCGCCGAGGAAAAGGAGATACTCGGTCTTGCCGTCCTCTTTCACCCCCAGACCAGTTGCCTTGAGTGCGACCTCGACGAGAGGGCGCGCCGCCGTTGCTTCGATCCCCTGGAGTTGCAGGCGTCGGATGAGTTCTTCAAGAAGGCGCTTGGTACGCTGGGCGCGGTGCTCAGGTGGGATCAGATTCTCGCTCACGATCTGCCGTCGAATCGCTCGCTTGATGCACTGGCTGGAGATCCTCGAGCGCCGGTAGCCGCCAAACTCACAGGTTTTGGGGGTATTGGTGTCGTCGCGATTGAGACAGGAAGGGGCGAAGTTCTGGAGCAGGTGTAGTTCCACAAGCATGGGGCAATCTCCTTCACTCGGGTTGATCTTCAGTAGCGGTGCCGGTTGAGGTCCAGTAGTCGCGCGCCCAGCGCCGTTGCACCGGGCGGTCGGGGTGATCCCAGGCCAGGACATCGCGGAGAAGCTGGCCCCAATCGATCGGGATGGCGGAAGCTGCCAGAAGGGAGATGGCATGCCGTAGATGATCGGGCAACTCTTCCAGATC
>JAKOSN010000009.1 GCA_029777335.1 Planctomycetota bacterium | reverse complement strand
TCTCCGCCAGCGCGCCTCCCGGTGTGGATCGAGCTGCGCGGGGAGCGCCATCCGACGCTGGCCGCCGCCATCGCCGCTGCGCACGATGGCGAGGTCATCACCGTGGGAGGAACCGAGACGCTGCTGAGTCCTCCCCTTTCCTGGTCAGGGAAGTCGCTTATCTTCCGGGCCGCCCCGGGAAGTTCACCCACACTCTTGCTCACCGCGACAGCCAGTAGTCAGTACTGGCAAGCTCTGTTTACCACCGATTCGGCATTGACGCTCGAAGGCCTGCACCTGGGGCTCGCCTTGCCCCCTGACGCGGCACCACGATCGACCGCGCATCTGATCTGTTGCAAGGGACCTCGGCTGCAGATCGAGCGGTGTCATCTGGATGCTCCCCAAACGACGGCTCTGGTGGTCGCGCGCCGCTGTGCCAGCGTGGAACTGGCGCACTGTTCGGTACAGGGAAAAGCGACCGCGGTTTCGGTCGAGGTGGGACGGGGCGGCCCCTGCACCGTGTCCATGACGGAGAGCAAGCTGCGTTTGAGCGACGACGGCGGAGCGGCCTTTTCACTCTGGGCTCCGGAGATCCGCCGTCCGGACCCGGTTCATCTATCGCTGATCCGCAACCGGATCGAGAGCGGACGGCTGGCCGCCTTCACGGCTCTGCCCGGAGCGCTGGCGTTGACAGTGCGCGACAATGATCTCCAGGTGCGCGAGGCGCTGTTCAGTTTCGCTGCGTTCCCTGGCGTGGAGGGTTGGTGTTGCGGATTGACCTGGCAAGGCGAAAACAACCGCTCGCAAGGTCCGCACACGCGCATCCTGATCGACGGGCAACCGCAGCACACCACTCGGTTCCAATCTCGCTAACCCCGCTTTCCCTCCCCTTCTCTGAATCCTGACCCCCCCTGCGAACCCTCTTACCTGAACACTGAAAACTGAAATCTGAACCCTGAAAACTGAACACTGAAATCTGAACACTCCCTCGTGTAAACTGTCAGAGTGCGCGCGATGGTTTTTCCCCTGCCTGGTTCTTCGAGGAGATGGCGGTGATGGCGACGCAAACTGCCTGCCCCGCACCGGAGGCTCTGCGTCAATTTCTGCGCAATGAGATTGCCGCAGGGATGGCACTGCCCATTGAACGTCATCTTGCCGCGTGCGAGCTTTGCGCCTCACACCTGGAAAAACTCCTTGCCGCAGATGAACTGGTCGAGGCAATGCAACACGCGGAACAGGTCGAGGCGAACTTCCCACGAAGCGAGGTGCTGCGCAGTTTGCAACAACGGCTGAGTGGGATGCGACCGACGTTCGTAAGTGGAGCCGCCTCGTCGCCAGGGCGGAACGAACCCGGAGAGGGGCGCCCCACAACGACCCCGATCTTGCCGCTTGATTACACCCCGTTTCTTGGTGCGCCTGAGGAGGCGGACGAGCTGGGGCGGGTGGGGCCGTATCGCCTTTTGCGGTTACTGGGGCGGGGGGGGATGGGGATGGTTTTTCAGGCGGAGGATACCTTGCGAAAACGCCCGGTCGCGTTCAAGATGGTTCTCCCCGCCTATGTCGGTGATTCGTCGCTGCGCAGCCATTTTCTGCGGGCAGCTCAGGCGATGGCCAGCTTCACGCATGATCGCCTGGTGCGCGTGCACCAGGTGGGCGAGGCCGAGGGATTGCCTTTTTTTGTTATGGATTATCTGGAGGGTAAAAGTCTTAAAAACTGGTTGGCTGAACAGGCGAAACGCTCCATCCGTCAGATCCTTCGGCTCACTCGGGAAATTGCCGAGGGATTGGCAAGCGCTCATGAGCAGGGGATCGTGCATCGGGATCTTCAGCCAGGGAATATCTGGCTGGAAGGCGAGCAGCACCGGGTGAAACTCCTCGATGTTGGTTTGGCGCGCCCTCTAACCCAGGAGATGCGTTTGGCCAACCCTGGAGCGATGCTGGGAAACCCCGCCTACATGGCTCCCGAACTGGTGGATGGACAGGAAGTCGATGCGCGTGCGGATCTTTTTAGTCTGGGGTGTGTGCTCCATGAACTGTGTTGCAATCAACTGCCTTTTCCTGGAAACACGACGCTGCAGATCCTGGCGCGCATGGTGCGAACCGTGCCAAAACCGCTGCATGAACGCAATCCCAAGGTGCCGCCCGCGCTCTCCCGGCTCGGGGCGAAACTCCTCGAAAAGGACCGCCATCAGCGCCCGATTTCAGCTCGTGAGGTGGTGGATGCGATTGGCGCGATCGAGCAGCAATTGGCACAGCGCAAGGCGGGCAGAGAGAGGCGTGAGGGGAACCACGATTCCTGAAAGCAATCGTCGACGTGGTGCTGGGGAGCCAGCAACTCCCCAACCGAGAGGAGTTCTACGGGAAGGCCGCTGACACTTCCATCGGCACAGGGAAGCAACGAGGTATTGCAGGGAAGGTTGGAACGAGGTCGTCTCCAGCAACCTGTCACTACCCGGTCAATGAAATGCATGAGGGGTTCAGTGTGTACACAACACCCGTGACCTTGCTTCAGCGACTCCGCCAACCTCAGTCAGACGCCGCCTGGAATCGCTTTGTCGAACTTTACGCCCCGCTGCTCTTTCACTGGGCGTGGCAAAAAGGTGCTTCCGAGGCGGATGCCGCCGAACTGGTGCAGGATGTCTTTGGGGTGCTCATCGAGACGTTGCCCCGCTTCGAATCCAACTCGTCACCAGGTTTTC
The DNA here is from genome assembly GCA_029777335.1 of Planctomycetota bacterium. Classification (GTDB taxonomy): domain Bacteria; phylum Planctomycetota; class Planctomycetia; order Gemmatales; family Gemmataceae; genus JAKOSN01. The sequence continues at coordinate 41,256 of JAKOSN010000009.1, read as the reverse complement.
GCAGCTGGTTGCGCACCATTCTCCTCACCAGGTGGCGCGAGCGCCAATGTCAGCGCGTCGGTCCGCCGCACTCTCTTGCCGAGCCGGATCTGTTGACTTCCTCCGAGGAGGATCCGGGGGGTATTCTTGGCGAGCAGGGGTATCGGCAGTATCTGATCGCCAGCGCTCTGCGCCTGATGAAAACCGAATTCGAGGACCGAAGCTGGAAGGCCTGCTGGGAATACATTGTACGCGCTCGCCCAGCGCGTGAGGTGGGCGCGGAACTGGGGATCAACGTTCCTGCTGTCTTCCTGGCCGCCTCACGCGTGCTGCGCCAGCTGCGTCGTGAACTGGCGGGTTTGGTCGATTAAGAGAAAAACCTCTTACTTCTCGTCGAGCCAGTGCAGGATGATCGAGGCAAAGTAGGTTCCCGACACGCTTGATTTCTGGCCAGGACTCACACCATAGCCACCATCCTCATTGCGGCACTTCCGGATAAACGCGCGTAGTTTCTGTTCGTCCGGCCGCTCCTTGAGCATGTGAAAGGCGCGCATCACTCGATAGCTTGTCTCCAGGTCGGAACCCGTGGCATCGGCCTTGCCAAATCCACCATCGTCACGCTGGCCCGCGCGCATGGCCTTGAGGACCGCCTCCGGGTTGGCGACCTTCGCCCCCAGGCGCAATTCGATCACCACCGTTCCCCCCGTGTCGCGCGCCAGTCCGGCGCCCTTGCCGTAGGTGCCATTGTCGTTGCGCTTGGCGGTGATCTCTTTCAACCAGGTCGCGGCCACCTCCGGTTGAGCATGGATCGATTCCAGCCCCGCGGCGGTGATGCGGATTTCCTCGTAGGTGTGGGCATGAGCGGCCAGATACTTGACCGCCGGTCCGCTGTAGCGCTCCAGGGGCATCTTCAGTTCCACCACGGCCATCAGACCCACGGCGGTGGTTGTGACATCGGGTTCCCGGGCCTGTGGGGTGGGGCGGAAACCGCCGGTTTTCTCGTCGAAACACGAGGCGACAAAGCGTGTGATCGCCTCGCGGTTCTTGACCGTCCCCCCAAAGTATTTGATCGCACGCAACGCAGAGGAGGTGGCGCGCAGGGTTGGCTCCTTCACTCCAGCCGCCACCACAAAAGCTCCGGAAGGGGTCTGTAAACTCTCCAGATACTTCAGGGTGGCGGCCTTCTCGGCCTGGCTCTGTGCCTGCAGCGTCGGCAGAGCCATGACAACGACCATCCCGGCAAACATCCAGCGGACCATCTTTCTCCTCCTGTGTGAAACCTCGAATGAGCGGATGCATCGTAGCTATAGAATAGGAGTGGCGGTGCGCTCAAGGAAGGTGGCAGGGCCGCGGTTTCTTGTGGGAGGGAGGCAGCCATGAAGATCCTGGTAACAGCGGGAAATACCCTGGTGCTGATCGATCAGGTGCGCGCCATCACGAACATCTTCACCGGCCGCACCGGGGCCACGATCGCCCTGGAAGCGCATGATCGGGGCCACTCGGTGACGTTGCTGACTTCGCACCCCGAAAGCGTCCTGACGGAGGGCTCCCGTCTGCCCCCGGAGGAGCACTGGCGACTCTGTCGGTACACCACCTTTGAGGATCTGCAAACGCTGATGGAAAAGGAGATCACCCAGGGGAACTACGAGGCGATCGTTCACTGCGCTGCGGTTAGCGATTATCGCGCGGCGGGGATCTATGCGCCGGTCGCGGGAACCACCTTTAACGAGGCAACGGGGCAGTGGCAGGCGAGCGCCACGCCCACACTTCTCGATCGCATGTCGGGGAAGGTCAAGAGCGACGAACCCGAGTTGTGGCTGCGTTTGGTGCGCGCTCCCAAACTGATTGATCGGATTCGCTCCGATTGGAATTTTCAGGGCCTTCTCGTCAAATTCAAACTGGAGGTGGGGTTGAACGATCAGCAATTACTGGAAATCGCGGAGCGGTCACGGGTGCAATCGCAGGCGAACCTGATGGTGGCGAACACCCTGGAGGGCGCACGCAGTTATGCGTTTGTGGGGCCGATGACAGCAGATGGTCAGTACGAGCGCATCGGTCGGGCGGAACTCGCGCCGTGCTTGCTGAATGCCATGGAAGCGCGGACGCGGAGGTGAACGATGGCACGGATCATACTGGGTGTGACGGGTTCCGTGGCGGCCATTCGCACGCCAACTCTGTTTCAGCAACTGCGACAGCGCGGGCACGAGGTGAAGGCGGTTGCCACCCGCGCCGCCCTCTATTTCTTCACGCCGCAGCAGTTGACCGATGCGCCTCCGCACGCGCCTCGTGCGCGCGACATTCTGGTGCTGGACGAGGATGAGTGGCCCGGGCGAGAGCAGGGGCAGCTTTATCAGCGTGGCGATGAGGTGTTGCATATCACGTTGCGGCGCTGGGCCGAGATGCTCCTGATTGCGCCACTGGATGCGAACACGCTGGCCAAACTGGCGTGTGGACTTGCTGACAACTGCTTGACATGCGTCTGGCGGGCCTGGGATCCGGTGCGCCCTATCTTGCTGGCCCCTGCCATGAACACTTTTATGTGGGAACATCCCTTGACCGGGCGTCATCTCCGCCAGCTGGCCAGCGATGCCGGCGGAGGGCATGTCCCAGAACGGATTGCCTCGGCCGAGGTGATCGAGCAACTCAATGCGCGTTGTCCCCGGTTGCGGGTGATCCCGCCACAGACCAAGCGGTTGGCCTGTGGCGACGTCGGCGTGGGGGCGATGGCCGAGGTTGAGGAGATTGTCGCCTGGGTCGAGCAGCAACTGGGCTAGAGCGCTCACCGTTGCAAGGTGGGCCAGCGCGGGACCACGAACACCCAGTCGCCGCGTGTCATCTGTCCGCGCGATCCCATGGTGCGCAGATGGCGTCCCTGGATCGTTCCGGTTTCATCACGTTGGTTGGGGCCCACACTCCAGACGATCCCCTGCCCGACGTCCACCTCGAGCCAGCGCTCCTGAGGGGGATCGGGAAGTTCCAGTGGGATGCGTAGTTTCTCGTCCGCCACCCGGTACTGCATCGGCTGTCCGATCGCAAACGGATCGAGCGGGACACTCTTGACATAGGCGGGAACCAGCACACTCAAGGTCGCGGCGGGGCGGAGGTGTTCCTTCTCATACAGGGCCAGCGCAAGTTCCAGGCGCAGGCCCCGCAGCAGGCACAGCAACTCCTGGTTAACGCGCCGCACCGCAGACCAGTTGGCCGAGGCAAGAAAGACAAACCACGATCGCTGCAACGCCACGCGATGCTCTGGCAAGACGGGAACGCCATCCAGCACGCGTCGGGCATCGCTATAGGAGAGCTGATACTGCCGTTCCGCCCGCGCCCGTTCCCAGGGGGTCTGCATCGACATCCCCACCAGCTGGCTGAACCACGAGATATGTTGCGGGCGCAATTCCGCGGGATCGCGGCGGTCGAGAATGTCCAGCCGTCCCAGACGCAGCCAGAGATTGAGATACTCCGCCTGCAAGGGATCGAGCGTGGTCGGCGATTCGTTTTCGTGGCGAGTCAGTTCATCCAGAAGGCGACGCACCCTGCGCGGGTTGGACAGCAACATGGGGAGCATCTGTTCGACACACGACAGGGTGAACCGTTCGGCGTTGATCCCTTCAAGATAAATCGCCAGCACGGCCTTGTGGCGCAGGTTGCGGCCCAGAGCGAGCGCCACCGCCAGGTGGTTCAGCCCCTCTTCGTCCTCCCCCCGGGCAGTAAGTTGGAGCGCGCGAACCGCGACCAGTTTGGTCATGATGCGGCAGCGGATGGGGGTATCCACGGCGGTGAACTGATCGAAGATCGCCGGATCCTCGACCACTCCCAGTGGGAGGTCCACCACCTGGCGACAGATCCGATACCACTCCCCCTTGAACAGCTCGTCCATCTCCTCGCCCAACCCGGGCCAGGCTGCCTGCCAGCCCTTATCCGCGACGATCGCCAGACGCGTTTCCAGGGGTTCTTCCTGAAGGGCCACCCGTCCGCGAATGCGGATTCGCTCCACCCACGTTCGCGGCATCAAATCCAGGGAGGAGCGAATGCGCAGCCGCGCCTGATTCTGCTCGGCATTGGGCAAGCTGGCCTGGAAGGTTTCGACCTGGAACGGATCGCTCTCAAGGGGAATCTCCTGCACCCGTTCGTACAGCCAGAAAGTCAGCCAGAGGGTGCTCAGCGCACTGCACCCCGTCAACACCAGGAGAGGGCGGCGGGTATTCACCCCCACGGTGGTCCACGCCCAGATCAGCAGTCGCCCGACAATCAGCCACAGCACCGGCAAGGCCAGAATCTGCCAGGCGGGGGCTCCTCCGAGAACCAGGGTGGGCACCCACAGGCCAAAGATTCCGAGGGCACCGAGCAAGGCGAGGACGAGGGTGATCACCGTTTTCCGCCAGATGAAGACCGCCAGTTGCGCCAGACCAAAGCCGTAGAGCATCGAACAGCAAAAAAAGACCAGCGGATGGATCAGACGGGCACCAAGTTGCAGAGGGAGGAAGTTGGGGCCGGACTCGGGACCCTGGCCTGTCAGTCCGCGCGCCGTGGCGAACGACAGCGCCGTGCTCAGAGCCATGACCACCAACCCAAGGGTTGCCACGCCAAGCCAGAAGGCGATCTTGAACAGCCAGAGGCGCCCCAACGGCAACCGCTGATCCCCCAGATACCGTGCATAGCCAGAGCCCTGTTCATCGCTCCAGGTCATCAGACCGCACAGAACACCGAGCCCGAGGGAGACAATGGGCCAGGCTCCGAAGATGAAGGGCGACAGGCCAAACCCGGCCAGCGCGCCGAGGATGAGAACGGCGTACACCGCGCCCCGCCCCTGGCGCCACATCAACCAGAGAGAGGCACGCACCCCCGTCGGAGCGCCTTCTTCGATCTGGGGAGTGCCGGGGAGGAGGAAGGCCGTCAGAGGCGCCTTCTCCTCGTGTTGACTGAAGAGCCCGACGGAGAGGAACAACGCCATCCCATCCATCCCCAGGCGCAGCACCAAAAGGACCAGGGGAGGCGCTAGCCAGCGGGGGAGAGCCTGCCCGAGGATCAGGGCAATCGCCCAGCTGCCGAGGTAGGCAACGAGTGCCAGCCCCACGGCGGGGAGGACGGTTCGGCACAGCGCGGAGCCGAGCAGCCCCCAGGGCAAGGTTTCCAGGGCAATCAGGGGGAGAAACAGAATCCCCCAGCGGGGTTGGATCCCGAGGTCGAGCCCACTGAAATGCAGCAGCACCGTCAGAAAAAAACCCAGGCTCACGGTGAGAAGGGCGCCGGCCAGCACCTTGGTCAGCCAGACGGAGGCCCGCCGTGGACTCAGGATGTCCAGAAAGGGGAGGGTTTTCGACTCGCGCTCGCCAGCCAGCATCATCGAGCCGACCACCAGGCCGTAGATGGTCAGCCACAGCGACGCCAACTGCACGGTCAGCGGCCCCTGATCGTTGGCATTCCCCGCTTCCAGGAGTTCCATCACCGGGGGGACGGCGTAGATGCTGCACACCCCAACGAGAGCCAGCGTCAGCCAGACCCCGCGCCCCTCGCGGTATTCTTTCCAGAGCATCGTCCCGATCACGGGGTGCCCCCTTTCCCGGCCAGCAGGGCACAGTAGACCTCTTCCAGCGTCAGCGTACTTTCCTCGTAGTCGCTGATTCCTGAGTGATAGTGAAGATTGGCCAGAGCGTTGCGATTGGGATCGAGGAGCGTGACCGACCACTGACGCCCACTCACTTCCTGTTCGAGCATCTTTTCAGCGATCCCGTTGGTTTCCGGCGGGGTGCCGTCGAAACGCAGGCGGACACGTAGCAGACGCGAACGGATCTCCTCCAGGGTTCCCGAGAGAAGTAACTTCCCCTGGGAGAGAAAGGCTGCATGGCTGGCCACGCGTTCCAGCTCGGCGATCTGATGACTGGAGATGACAATCGTACGTCCTTCCGAGGCCAGTCCGACCATGCTACTGAGGAACTCGCGCCGCACCAGGAGATCGAGCCCCGAGGTCGGTTCGTCGAGAATCAGCACCTCGGGGTCCGGGGCCAGCGCCAGGGCCAGCCCGACCTTGGCATACTGCCCCTTGGAGAGATGCTGAAGCGCGACGTGCTCCTCGACCTTGAAGTGATTGATCAGTTCGCGATAGCGGGTGATGAAGCCCGAGGCATGAAAGCCGGCGGTGAACCACCCCAGTTCACCCACCGTCATCCAGTCGTAGAACCGCGGCCGCTCGGGGACGTAGCCAAGCTGACGGCGCAGCGGGACGGCGCCGTTCCAGCAATGGCGTCCAAGAATAAAGGCGGCCCCCGCGTCGGGACGCAACAGCCCGGTGAGCATGCGGATGGTGGTGGTCTTCCCCGCGCCGTTATCGCCGAGCAAGGCATAGATGGAACCGCGCGGGATCACAAGATTGAGGTGATCGACCACGGCGCGACCCCGAAACCGTTTGGTGAGTTCCCGGATGTTGATGACCGGATCCATTCAAGGAGTCTCCCGCGGAGTCGCTCGCCGCACCTGGGTGGTGTCGCGCTCGGGGAGGGGCAGGCGGGCCAGTTCCAGCTCCTCCAGAGCGAGTTGGCGGATTTCATCGAGCGACAGATGACTGGCAAAGGCTTCGCGAAAAGCCTGGCGAAGACGGGTTTGAATAATCTCGCGGCGCTGGCGGAGGGCGCGTTGGGGCGCCTCGGCGGTCACTTCCATCCCCCGCCCCCGACGCGGTGTGACCAGGCCATTGCTTTCCAGAATCTGAACCGCGCGCGCAACAGTATTGGGATGCACGACCAGTTGCTGGGCCAGGTCGCGCACACTGGGGATCAACGTCCCGGGCTCCAGATCGCCAGCCGCCACCGCAAAGGTGATCTGCCCCACGATCTGCTCGTAGATGGGCACTGGGGAATCAGTGCTTAGATGGAAGAGCATGAAGGCTCCCAGCCACGCGTACTACTGTTCTGTTACACTAGGGCGGAAAAGCGGTTTTGACAAGAGAAAATGTGTCTGCTCGAAGCGAAAAGATCCCATGTACTCTGCAACGAAAGCGCCGCACTCCTTACGTGCGCAGGCCTGCATCCGTGTTGTCGGCAGAAAATCGCCGCGGATTCGGGATCGAAAGGAAGGCATCACTCGTCTATAGTGAAGAGGAACGAGAGTGAATGCCCCACCCCGGGGGCCCCCCTGGGGTGTTTCGCCTCCTGCCGCCTGGATGGCCTGACGAACAGAGAGCGGCCTTCGCACCTGCGGATTGATCGACATGGCTTCTTCCCAGAACATGGACCGGGACGCCTTCCTGGCCTGTGTCCGTCAAAGTGGTTTGCTGAGCGACGCCGAGTTGCTCGCTCTCGAACCGCGCTTGCCCCGGACCGAGCGCGCCCGTCTGGTGGCGCGCGCCCTGGTCGATCTGGGACTGTTAACCCGTTTTCAGGCGGAACGTCTTCTGGCCGGGCGCACCAGCGGCTTTCTCCTCGGCCAGTACTGCATTCTGGAGCAAATTGGCCAGGGTGGCATGGGACGGGTTTTCAAGGCACGCCACCGCACCATGAATCGCCTGGTCGCGCTCAAGGTGCTGGCCCCCAAGGTGATGGAAAACGACCGCGCTCAGAGTCTGTTTCTCCGCGAAGTTCGTGCCGTCGCCCAGCTGGTTCATCCCAACATCGTCACCGCTTACGACGCCAACCAGGTGGGCGGACGCTATTACCTGGTGCTGGAATTCGTCGACGGTCCCAACCTCGATCAACTGGTGCAAAACCAGGGGCCCCTCTCGGTGGGGCAGGCGTGTGACTTCATTCGCCAGGCCGCGATCGGCCTGCAGTGCGCTCATGCGCTGGGGATGGTGCATCGCGATATCAAACCGGCCAACATCCTGGTTCAACGGCGCGGTGTCGAGGGCGACCATGCTCCCGGGTTGGTAAAGATCAGCGATTTCGGTCTCGCTCGCCTGGTGGAACGCGGGGTGGAGGGGGAAACCCAGGGGACCATCCTGACCAAGCCCAACACTGTCATGGGCACGCCAGACTACGTCTCACCCGAACAGGCGCGCAATCTTCACGATACCGACATCCGCAGCGACATCTACAGCCTTGGGTGCAGTTTCTACTACCTGTTGACGGGGCGTGTGCCGTATCCCGGCGGCACGGCGATGGAAAAGTTGATCCGCCATAGCGTCGAGCAACCCGAGCCGGTCGACAAGAGCCGCAACGATGTCCCGGAGGGCGTTCGGGCCATCCTTGCCCGGATGATCGCCAAGGATCCTGCCGAGCGGTTCCAGACGCCCCAGGAAGTGACCGCGGCCCTCGAACCCTACTCGGTGAGCGGACCCACTCCCTGGGAACCGAAGCGACCAACTTCCGATCCGTTCCTCGACCCCACCTCGACTCCGCCGAGCGACAGCCCGTCCTCCAATCCACTCCTTGAGGTGGAGCAATCCAACGACCGGGATGCCAGTGTGAACACGGTACCTCCGGGCGACGAGCACACCCCGCTCTCGGGCAGTTTTGCGGCGCTCGTTTCGGGGGCGACCACAAGCACCACCCCCCAACCCTCTTCTCCCTTCCTCGCCGTTTTCCTGTGGACGGCGCTGATCGTCGTTGCCCTGGTTGCCTTTATCAGTGTGCTGGTCATGATGGGGAAGTAAGCCGCGCGCCTTCGCGAAGACGCGGTCACCGGTGCGGATGAGGGCGCACACGGCCCGCGGTTGCGCTGGTGGGGAGTTGGTCGGGAACTGCTCTCGCGTTCCGGCGCGCCTTTCAGTACAGTCGCTGTCGTTCCCTGAGCAATTCTGTACGGAGGGGATCTCATGCGCCGGTGGACCATTGTCGCTGTCGTGGCGATCCTGGCGAGTGGACAGGGGTCGGGAGCAGCGATCGATGAAAACCGTCTCCAGGCGCAGGTTCAGCGCCTGCACGCGGGGGCAGCGGGGGGCGACTGGAAGCACATCCCCTGGGTCGCCTCCCTCGCCGAGGCACGCAGGTGTTCCCAGCAAGAACACGCCCCCGTTTTCCTCTTCACTCACGATGGCAACATGGAGAGTGGGCGGTGTTGAAACGGTGCGCGCGGCATGAGAGCGAGTTCGCTCTCCCACCCCACCGTTCGCGCCCTGATCAGCAAGTATTTCCTCCCCGTCTGGCTCTCGCGCGATCAATATCAGCTGGCTCCCCGGGCCAAGGCAGATCATCAGGAGTTGCTGCGCATTGATCGCTACACCAGGGAGCACAAGATGCCCGGGGGAAGTGTGTGCGTCTTTCTGGTGGCGCCCAACGGCAATGTTCTGGGGTCGTTGCGCGTCCACGAGGCGACCAAGGCAGACAAACTGCTCAGCTTGCTGGAAGAGGTGATTCAGCGTGAAAAGCTGACCCCTCGTTCCGCCGAGGCCATCAAGGCCACTGCCAGCCCCATGCACACCGGGATTCAGAACCCCGAACGCGAGGGGTTGCTGTTGCATGTGATGACGCGACTGGAAGAACGGCGGGCCCATTACGGCGTCAGCGAGGACTGGGTGGAACTCTCCGCGTCCGAATGGCGGCACTTCCTCCCCGGTCCGCGGACCGGACTGGGGGATTCGTGGAAAGTGCCCGATGAGGTGGCGCGCAAGATTGTCCAGTATTTCTATCCGCCCTCTCCAAACTGGAAGGCGCAGGCAACCACGGTGCGCAACTGTACCCTCAAGGCGACGTTGTACAACCGTCCGCGCGACGAGGGGGTTGTGCATCTCGCCGGCGTGGTGGAGCTAAGCCACCCCTTTGGCCGCGATTCGCCCGGGGTGGTGAAGGCGAGCGTGGTCGGGGTGATTCGCTACCGCCTGACCGATGACACCATCACGTCGTTCCAGATGGCATCGACCGAGGCGAACTACGCCTGGCTGTGGCGTGGGAAACCGCAACCCGAGCGGATGTCGATCGCCGTGGAAAAGCTGCGCTGATCCCGGCGCGGAAATGAGTTGGTGTCCCACGGACAGGCGGGCAAAGCACGCTTGACTTCCCTGCCGTGGACCGGTGTAATCGCGATCGCACCTTGCTGTCACCTCTGGCGTTTCCCTCCGTCCCGCGCACGAAAGGAGTGGTCCGTGGCGATTGCCTCCCCCGCACAGGCGTTGTGGCAGCAACGACATCAGCTGGCCAGGCACGCCCCGCGTCTGCGTCAATTGATCGAGGCAGTCAAGCGAGGGGTGGATTTCAACCCCTACCAGTGGGCGCAGATCATGGCCTGCACCCTGGAGTTCCAGCCCGATTTAATCCTTGAGCTGGGGCGCGATTACGGCAACTCGACCTGTTGCTTCCTGGAGGCGGCCGAGCTTCTGCATCCCAGCCGGTCCTGCCGTGTGGTCAGTCGCTGCTTCAGCGATTACTGGTACACGACCACCGCGCCCAAACTGCGCGCGTTGTGCAGTCCCTCCTGGTTTGCCCGGGGCGACATTCAGCAAGGGGACATTCTCGCGATGGATTTTGCCCCGTTGCTGGAAGGGCGCGAGCGCGTGCTGCTGTTGTGGGATGCCCACGGCTTTGAGATCGCCGAACATCTGCTCACCCGGCTGATGCCCTTGCTGGCCACCCGCGCGCATCTGGTCCTGGTGCACGACATGTCGGATAGTCGCTACGAATTGTCGACCAATGAATACGACAACAACGGGTTGTGGAAGGGCGAACGTTGTGTGGGCGGCTATTATCGGTTGGGCCATGTTCAGACCTGTGTGGCTCAGGCGGTTTCGATCCTGGACTTCACTGGTCGCAACCATCTGGAGTTCCACTCGGCTGCGGAGAGTTTGCACCAGGAGCTGGGGAGCGATCCGGCCAAACGGCAGGAGCTGGAGTGCCTCCTGGGGAACGATCTCTTCTCCCTGCAGGCGCACTGGTTCTGGTTTTCGCTCAACGAGGCAACGGGCCCCCTGGTTTTCCCTCCTCTGAGCGCCCGGCTCACGGAGCAGCAACGATTGACACGTGAGTGTCAGCGGCTTGAACGCGAGTTGCTGCAGTTGCGGTCCTCTCTCACCGTGCGCCTGCGCGAACAGTTGATGCGCGTCCCCGTTCTGTCCCAGGCGCTGCGCACCCTGGCCCGAGCCCGGCACGTTGGCTAAAGAAGTCTCCAGCCGATTCGCGCAGAAAGAAACCCGCCATGGTCTCGGAGAGGACGTTGGTGCCTTTCCGGGACCGTTGGCTTTTCTTGTCGTGGCACCAGGGGAAAGAGTGATGCTTGAAACGCTCCGCGCGATGATCCAGGTCGATGTGGGGCGACGCGGACTGGCGGCAGATCCGGTCCACAATCTTCTGACTGCCTGCGCGGGCGACTTTGCCGCCGCCTGTCACAGCCTTGCCGAAACCCCGCATGCCCGCCTGGCGATTGTCACCGGCTTTTTCATCGCACACGCCACCCCGCCCGCCGCCGAGACGGATGGTCCCCTGGGCGCGCTCTTTCTGGCGCGCACTCTTCCTGCGCTGGGGATCGACGTGGTGCTCGCGACCGACGCCCTGTGCGTTCCGGCCCTCCGCGCTGGCCTTCGTGCCTGTGGCCTGGAGGGGCGCATCGCTCTGCTCACCTTGCCGCATCCATTCGCGGGGTCGCCCGAGGAGTATCGCCATCGGTTCGCCGAGCAAGTGGGGCCATTGACACACCTGCTCGCGCTGGAGCGTGTCGGTCCCAGTCATACCGTGGCATCGCTGCAGGCGCAGGGCGGAGGGGAAGCCACGGACGATGTGACCCTCTACCTGGCCGAGGTCCCCGCGCACGAGCACGATCGGTACCACTCCATGCGTGGCCGCGATATTACCGCGCTGATGAGTCCCGCGCACTGGCTTTTCGAGGCGACCGCGGGGCCGCTCGCAGCTGTCGTGACCCTGGGGATTGGCGATGGGGGAAATGAGATTGGGATGGGGAAGGTGGCGTGGAGCGTGCTGCGCCGTAACATACCCCTGGGGGCCATTGTGGGATGTCGCGTGGCCACGCGCTATCTGGTGGTGGCGGGAGTGAGCAACTGGGGCGCCTACGGCCTGGCGGCAGGCCTGCTGTCGCTGCGCGGACAACCTCCCGATCCAGAGTGGTTCCTCCCTGCGCGCGAAGAGGAACTACTCACCTGCATGGTACGCGAGGGCCCGCTGGTCGATGGCCTGACGGGGTTGCCCACGAGCACCGTTGATGGGCTCGCTTTTCCTCGCTATGCGGAACCGCTCGTGGCCCTGGGGCAAGCGGTCCAACGCGCTTGCTGACGGTGCGGTCTGCTCACCGGGTATCTGGTCGATCCCTACACAGAGAGTTCTGACGCGAGCATGTTTGGCTATAACCATCTTCGTGTTTTTAGCGGGCGAGCCAACATTCCCCTGGCGGAGAAGATTGCCGGCCATCTGGGGGACACGTTGGGGCGCATCGCGCTGACCAACTTCCCCGATGGCGAGATCTCCGTCCGCATCGAGGAGGATGTTCGCGGCGCGGATATCTACATCATTCAGCCGACCTGTCCGCCGGTGAATGAGAATCTGATGGAACTGCTGGTGATGCTCGATTGCTTCAAGCGTGCCAGCGCTGGGCGCATCACTGCCGTCATCCCCTACTACGGCTATGCGCGCCAGGACCGCAAGGATGTCGGGCGCGTGCCCATCACCGCCAAGCTGGTCGCGGATCTCCTCGATAGTGCCGGGGCCAATCGTGTGCTGGCGCTCGATCTGCACGCCGCCCAGATTCAGGGCTTCTTTAACATCCCGGTTGATCACCTCTACGCCAGCCCGGTGATCAACGATTATGTGCGCAGCCTGAACATCCCCATGCGCGACTTTGTTGTTCTCAGTCCGGACGAGGGGAGCATTAAACGCGCGCTGATGCACCAGAAGAAACTGGGCGGATCGATTGCCATTGTGGATAAACGCCGGGCCAGCGCGCTCGACACCTCCCAGGCCAACTTGATTGGCGCTCCGCTCGAAGGGAAGGTGGCGGTCATCTTCGACGATATGATCTCGACTGCCGGCTCGGTGGTGGGCGCGGTGCGCGTGGCCAAGCAGCACGATGCGCGCGAGGTTTATGTCTGCGCGACCCACGGCGTGCTCTGTGGCCCGGCCATCGACAAGTTGCGCGATGCCCCGATCAAGGAACTCATCCTGACCGATAGCATTCCGCTCACACCAGCCAAGCACCTGCCCAACATCAAGGTGCTGAGTGTCGCCTCACTCCTTGCCGATGCGATCAAACGCATCCATCACAACCAGTCGGTGAGCAAATTGTTCGAATAACGCGTCCGCGCAATCAGGGTCAGGCGCGGGCCGCGGCCCGGCGTTTGAGCAACTCATCGGCGATCGTGCCCAGAAGCAGCGACACGCCGATCACAGTGAACTCCAGATCGTCGGGCAGACCAGAGAAGTTGCACAGGTTGCGCAACAGTGGCAAAATGGCTGCTCCCAGGAGCATACCGATCACGGTGCCTTCGCCGCCCCGCAGACTGCAGCCGCCAAGGACCGCACCGGTGATGGCGTAGAGTTCATACCACGAGCCTCCGCTCGAAGGCGACACGGTCTGTAACTCCAGCAGTTGCAACATCCCGGCGACGGCCGCCAGGACCGAGCAGATCACATAGGCGAGGATCTTGTAGCGCTCGGTGGGGACCCCGGCGTAACGCGCGGCCTGTTCATTCGCACCAACGGCATACAGGTAGCGGCCGTACACACTGGCGTGCAGCAACACGCCGATCAGCCCCGCCACCAGAACCAGCAGCCAGAAGCGATAGGGCAGAGAGGTAACCCAGCCCAGCACAGGGATGTGCGCCACCGCCGGCCAGTCGGGATAGCCCGTGGCCAGATCGATGAGCCCCTTCAACTCCTGACTGCGCTCGCCGATACCTACATTGCTCGCCGAGCCCGTGGTAGTCACCGCATTGGTGAAGAGGGTGCCGAAGGAGACAAACCGGATCAAGCCACGCACCGGCGCCAGGGGATCGGGCAAGGTGAGCCAGTAGGCAATGCCACGCCAGATAAACAGCCCACACAGGGTCACAATGAACGGCTGTAAACGCAGCCGGGTGACGAGCAAGCCATGCAGCACGCCAATCAGCGCTGCGCCCGCCACAATCACCACGATCGCCAGCGGACTGGCCCAGCCCTTGCTCAACAGCAGGGCAAAGGAGACCGCGGACAGGCAAAAGACCGAGCCGATCGAGAGATCGATGCCGCCGGAGATGATCAGCACCCCTGCTCCGATCGTCAGAATGCCATACCAGACCAGGCGCTCGCTAAGGCGCTGATGATTCACCAGGGTGCGCGCCGCTGGATTGGAGAGCCCGATCATCCCGTAGAGGACCAGGACCAGCAGGAAGATGCCGAAAACCCGGCGCATCTCCTTGTCCTTGACCAACAACATCCCCGCGACGGCCAGCGCCATCAGGACGAGGAGCCCAATGCCCCAGGTCAGCAAAGTCATGGTGCGCCCTGTCCTCCCGTTGCCAGATGCATGATTGCTTCTTCGCTCAGCTGGTCGCGCCGCAGGGTCCCGGTCAGTTCGCCCTCGTGCAGAACCAGAACGCGATCGCTCATGTTCAGAATTTCTTCCAGGTCGCTGGAGATCATCAGAATCGCCATCCCCTTGCTGGCGAGCTGGCCCATTAACCCGTAAATCTCGCTCTTGGCGCCGACATCAATGCCGCGCGTCGGTTCGTCGAGAATGAGCAGATGCGGTTTGCGCGCCAGCCACTTGGCCAGGACCACCTTCTGCTGATTCCCCCCGGAGAGCAGACCGACCTCCTGGCGAATACTGGGAGTGCGAACCGCCAACGTTTTGCACATCGCGCGGGCCAGGTTGGCCTCGCGGCGGCGTGCGACCAGCCGGAGGAAGCTGAGCCGATCGAGGTTGGGCAGCCCGATATTGCCTCGGATGCTATTTTGCAGCACCAGGCCGTGATAACGGCGATCCTCCGGCGCCAGAATCACCCCGGCGGCGATCGCCTCCTCGGGGCTCCGCAACTGGACTGGCCGGCCATCGAGCAGGACCTCCCCGGCGCTCACCCGCCGAATACCAAAGAGCGCCTCGGCCAGTTCCGTACGCCCCGCGCCCACCAACCCTGCCATCCCGACAATCTCACCCGGGTAAATCTGGAACGATACCGGCGTGTGCGGACCCTTCTCATAAAGGAGATTGCGGACCTCTAAACGAGGTGTGCCCGCCGTTGGGGGGGAGGTCGGCGGCTTGTGGAAGAACTGTTGCAATTCACGCCCGACCATCAGCCGCACCAGGTTGGCGTGCGAGATTTCATTCTTGTTCAATGCTCCCGCGTTGCGGCCATCACGCAGCACCACCACCCGATCCGCCAGGCGCTGCACCTCGGCCAGTCGATGCGAGATGTAGACGATCGCCACCCCTTGCTGCTTCAACCGATCGACCACCTCGTAGAGCACCTCGGTTTCGCGCTGTGACAGGCTCGACGTCGGTTCATCCATGATCAGGATGCGCGCGTTCATCGCCAGGGCCCGGGCGATCTCGACCATCTGGCGCTGGCCCGTGGTCAGGGTTTCGACGGTGACGCGGGGATCGCAGTCGAGGCCCAGTTGCTGCAGGCGCTCGCGGGTCTCGCGATCCATGGCGCGCTGGCGCAGAAAGCGCAACGCTCCTCCCCAGACCGTCTCGCGCCCCAGGAAGAGATTGGCGGAGATGCTCAGATTCTCCGCCAGATTCAGTTCCTGGTGGATCAGGCAGATGCCACGCTGCAGCGCATCGCCCACGCGCGTGAAGTGGCAGACCTGCCCCTGCCAGAGGATCTCTCCGTGATCGGGGCGATGGATCCCGGCCAGGATCTTCATCAGGGTCGATTTGCCGGCGCCGTTCTCGCCCACGACGGCGAGGACCTCTCCGGCGTGCAGATCGAGGCTGACTCGATCCAGGGCCTGAACCCCCGGGAAGTGTTTGCTCACTTCGCGAACTTGCAGGAGAGGAGAAGTCGTCACGGTAGGAATGGGAATCACTGGGTTGCGCGGCGCGAGGCTCGAACGTCCGGAGCCCGCGCTGCGCAACCGGGGATGGTTACTTGCCCTGGGCGTTCTTCGCGCCCGCCAGTTCATCAAGAACACCCTGGCGTCGTTCCTGGGCGTTGGGGGCATCGGGTTTGCCGACGAAGATGGCGATGGTGCCGCCGTTGGGAAGTACTTCCTTCACCAGCTTGCCCACTTCCATCCCCGCCTGGATGTTGTCGGTCCCCAGGTAAAAGCGACGCTTGGTGTCCGGCGCATCATTATCCACGCACACCACCGGGATCTTCTCGGCCACCTGGTTAATAAAGTCACGCTGGTTCTTGGCGTCGTTCACACTGATGCCAATTGCCTTCACTCCCTGGTTGACCAGGTCATCGACGATCTCCTTCTGCTCGGCGGCGGTCCCGTTCTTGGGGCGGCGAAAGAGCATTTCCACCCCTGCCCTGGGATTGTTCTTGTTGATCTCCGCAGCGGCGGCGCGGGCGCCAGCCTCGGCAATCGTCCAGAACTCGGCCGAGTTGTTGGTGATGAAGGCTACCTTGACGGCGTTCTCGCCCGGAGGGGACGCCGGCCTGGCCGCCTCGGCTTTCTGCTCCGCCAGCCTGGCAACGAACCCATCGACATCGTTCTTGCGGATCACCTTGTGATCGATCGGCCATAACCCGTTTTTCACCTGGGGCGGGGCAGGAGCATTCGGGTCGCGCGCCAGGGTGTACAGCGCCTTGATCGATTGATAGCCAAACTCAAACGGCTGCTGAACCACGGTCGCGTGAATGCTGCCATCCTTCACCCCTTGCAGGGTGATCTCGTTTTCATCGAACCCGATGATGTGGATCTTCCCTTCTTGCTTGATCGCCTTGACGGCGCTGAGAATCGCTGGCGGATTGTAGGCCCACAGCCCGATCATGCACAGGTTGTCTTGCCCCTGCAACTGGGTGAGAACATCGTCGACGTTGGCCTTCGCCTTGGCCATGTCGACGTTATCGTACTTGGTGCTATGAAGGGTGTATTTGCCGTAGTGATTCCCTTCCCCCGTGGCCGTGGAGCCACCGCTGCAACCGCACAGCGCGAGGAGCGCAACGCCGAGGGAAGAAAGAACAAACCAGCGGAGAGGTTTCATGATGCGACTCGTAGAGCTAATGGACCATCACGAAGGGGCCGCGTCAACACGTCTCATCTTGTTTCACGATAGCGAGAACAGGAGGGAGAGCAAGCGCGAAAGTGTCGTTTGCAGGAGGAGGCGGACAGGAAACGCCGTACAGACCGGCAAATCGGGCGATTCGGAACCCGATTTGCCGGATCTGCCAAGGCTCAATGTCCCCAGGCCGGCTGGAGGGGTTTGGTAAGCTGCTTCTCCACCGAAACGTTATTCTGGGCGGCCTTGAGAAGTGGGGTTGCGGACTCCAGGTCCTGCGCGTTGTAGCCCGCCTTCTGCAAGTAAATCCGCGCCAGATTGTTCGGATCGGGGGGCGGCAGAGCCTGCCCCGGGCGAACCCGTTGCTTTTCGTATTCACCCAGTTCGGCCAGGCGCGTCCCGTCGGGCGAGCCGAAGACCCCGCGCGAATCGTTGCCCACCGGCGAAAACTGGGGTTCCATCGGTTGACGAACTCGCGTCTGCGGTGCAGCCAGCGCTTCGCGTTCGGAGACCATCTTCCCCAGTTCCAGGGCGAGTACGGCGGCCAATTGGCCCTCGCTCACACACTGGCGGCTGAGCCCTTCGGTGATAAAGATTTCACTCTGGCCGCGATGAAAGACCTCGGCTTGCGGTAACCCGATGGTGTGGAAGATCGGGCGCAGACCGACCTGTTCGTTGGCCGCCAGCAACTTCTGGCCGACCAGATTAATGCGCATGGCCGCTTCTTCCGAGGCCGGCGCCCGGGGCACTGCCGGAGGCGACGATTGCGCCTGCGTCTGCAACGGGGGCGTGCCCGGGGGAACGAGGGGTAGGGTGGTATCTTCTCCCAGGCATCCCACGGCGATCAGCGGAATACTCAAGGGCCAGAGTCGGCGGAACATGACATCACCTCGCACAAGATAGGAGGCGCGAGGTATAGCGGCGTCCGCGTTTGCTGTCCAGAGCAATCGCGCGAGACAAGGCTTCACGCACTGCGGCGCACCGGATCGACGGTGGGGAGTGCTGGGGGAGGTGCCGGCGGACGTCGCCGACTCCAGAACGGCAGCGTCGCCGGTGGATCGAGTTTCTCGTTGATCGCCTGCAGCGCGGGCAATAATCCCTGGCCGTTGGCGATCTGGATGGCAAGGCCGGGGCGCGCATTGGCTTCGAGCAGGAGTGGCCCGCGCTTGACATCCACGACAATGTCCACGCCCACGTAACCCAGGCCGACCGCCTCCGCCACCCGCCGCGACATGAAGAGAATTTCGTCCCAGTAGGGCACCTTCATTCCTACCAGCGGATTTCCCGTGTCGGGATGGCAGTGAACCAGGCGATTGCGCTGGACCGCGTGGTGACAGCGCCCGGTGCGCAGATCGACCCCGCTGCCAATCCCGCCCTGATGCAGGTTGGCACGGCCATTCGATTCCAGCGTCGGCAAGCGCAGCATCGCCATCGCCGGTTCGTTCCGATAGAGGATCACGCGCACATCCGGGATGCCCTGGTAGGTGATCGCCGAGAAGGCAGGGTGCAATTCGATCCGTTGTTGCACGAGCGCCTGATCCGGCCGCCCTCCCAGCGAATACATGCCACTAAGAATATCTGAAAAGTGCTGTTTCAGCTGTTCCTGGCGCACCACCTCGCCATTGTGCCGGCGATAGTGTGCCCCCTCCTTGCCGACCAGCACGAGGACGCCGCGCCCCGCCGACCCCTGGTTTGGTTTGACCACAAAATCACTGCGCTCCTGGAGGATCTCTGGCAAGCGCTGCAACATCGAGTGGTAGGCCACCACTCCGTAAAGTTCGGGCGTCGCCACTCCGATCGTCTGGCACAATTGATGCATGCGCAGCTTGTCGTCGACGATTGGATAACGCGCGCGCGGATTGTGATCGAGGATGTACTCCGCGTTGCGCCGGTTCATCCCCAGGATGCCCAGTTCCCGCAACCGTCGTGCTGCCCGAAAGAGCCAGAACATGTCACACCCTCCGGAAGAGAGCAGTCGCGCGCTTTCCGCACCTTGCGCAGCGAGCCACAGACGCGGACAGGAGAGAATCCCATGGCCATGACTGGTCGTTGTCATTGTCCCGCGGCGGGGGAGAGCTTCAGGAAATCGCGGAAGCGGAACAGCTCCATCAGTCGATAGCCGGTGTAGCGGCCAATGAGCAACTGAATAGCGATGATCAGCCCCAGCAACTCGGGATAGCGGAACAACAACCGCATCAACCCTGGGATATTCAGCGTCAGGGCGATGACGGCGGTGATAAAGAAGGTGTTGAGCAGTGTTTTGAACGAACTCGTGGTGCCATCCTCGGTTTCCAGCGTCCAGAAACGCTCGATCATGCCGGTGAGAATGATGATCGGGAAGAGGGAGATGTAGCGCGTGGCCGGCATGGCCCGGAAATTGGCCCCCACGATGGCGGTGATGAGCAGGAGCACAATCACGCTCACCATGACAGCGATGCGAGGCACTTGCAGGAGGTGGTAGTGATCCACCACGCGTCGAAAGAGCCAGCCCACCAGGAGAATCGACACAAAGACCATCACGCCGGGCCAGGAGCGCAGATCGCGAAACGCCAGCCCAATGAGGGCCGGGGCGAAGGTGCCAAAGCTGTTCAGGCCGATCAGATTGCGGAAGATGCAGACAATCAGCGCGGCAACCGGCACCAGGAGGAGAAACTCAACCAGTCGCTGCTCGGCGGGGGGAAGCATGTAAAAAGACACCGCCCGGAAGAAACGACGGGCCGGCGTCATTGCCTCGCCGGCGGGGCGCGGTTCGGGCATGCGCTCAATCAGGAAGGCATAATCGAGATCGCGCACATTGCGGCCACGCACCAGGGCAACATCTCCCAGCGCGAAGGTGACATAGGTGGCGGGCACCTTGCCGTAGTGGTGGTTGAAGGGACACATCGGCAGCCAGCGTTCGTGCAACCAGGCCTCAACCCAGTAATGGGCCACCTGCTCCCGGCCCTTGCCCAGGGACACCCCCACGACCATCCGGGCGGGGATGCCGCGATTGCGAAGCAGAGCAACCAGCAAGCGCGCCTTCCCTCCCGAATCGCCGCTGGTATCGCGCAGACACTCGGTCGCCCCGATGGAGTTCAGCCCAACAGTGGCCTCGTTGGCGATCTCCTTATCAACATAAGCGAAGAGCGCATGGGCCTGATCGGTGAGGGAACGTGTGTTGCGCGTCAATTCACGTGCCAGGGCGGCGAGTTTGGCGTTGTCGTTGCCGTCGCCCGTCACTTCCAGATAGGTGCCGGGCGCCGGGGCGGCATAGAGTTTGCGCGTCATCTCCGCCATCGACGCGGTCGGCTCGGAAACGCTCAGGTCGCAGTAATATTCGCAGCGCAGTTTGAACGGGCCGGCTCCGCTCCCTGGACGCGGGGTCCAGAAGACCTTGCGCCGATCCGGAGTTCTGGTCTCTGGAATGTGCTCGCTGAACTGACTGCTGCGAAAGATCTCGCGCAGCACATGCTGATGCTGGCAATCCAGGGGCGGGGTCGTGACCAGCCGTGCCTCGCCCAGGCTTTGCCCCTGCACGGTCATCGTCACCTTCCAGATGCCCGGTCCGCTGGGCAACTTCACCTCGTCGCCAAGCGCCTGATAGCGCCAGATCGCTGTGGTCAGCGTCAGCACGATCAGGACCGTGGCTGTGATCACGCAAAGCGTCGTCCGTGACATGCCCTACTCCCTTGGCAGCCGCATGGGAGACCCTGGTCTCCCGATTCCTGGCAAGAATCGTGTTGTTTGGCACCGTACGAAGAGTTTCAGCCCTCGCCTCACCTGCCCAACGCCCGCTCTCCGACCACCCAGGATCGCCCGCCCGCGCTGGTTGCCGGGCGCACGATCCTGGGTGGTCGGGGCATTCTGCCGCGCTGGGTCAGGGGAGCACCTCGTGGCGGTCGGTGGGTGTGGCGGTGATCTGATCGCTCACCGGTTTGTAATCGATGCGGAAACGCAACTCGCCCTGGTCACGCGTGCGCGGAGCCGCCAGCAGATAGCCACAGCGACGCCGTGCATCCCAGTTAAACACCCAGTGTCGTTCAGGCAAACGAGAGTGGAGCACCGGCACCATCCCCTCGGGCGCTTTTGGCAAGGCCACTTCCAGGAAGACGAAGGGAACGAGGGGTTGCCCGTCGTCATCTTTTTCCTTGCGAACCAGCCCGGCCATGCGCGCATTGGCAGGCATCTCTGCCTGAAACTTTGATGACATGACCTTGTCATGCCGCTGGGCGGGAAGGGTAACGATCAGATATTTCCCCTTCACTTCGTGGCGAATGGGCGGAAGGGCGTTCTTTGGTCGTTCGGGAGCGGGCAGTTTCAGCGTGGGATCGCCCCACAGAGTGAAGGCCCACGCCGCGCGCAGATTCGCGCCCGTGCGCGTGGCGTCTTTTCCCAGCCGCTTTTCCTTGAAGAGCGCATAGGTCAGCAGGAAATTCTTCGCCTGGCGCAGCGAACCGCCCAGGGTCTGCTCGTCGTAGAGCAGCGAATTGAAGAATGCCAGCGAACAGGCTCCTCCCGAGGCGGAATAGGTGCGCGTGGAACTCCCGATCACGCCGACGGCGCCGCGCGTCATCAGCGGTTGCACCTTCCATTCCTTCAGAGCCAGGCAACTCTGCAGAAAGACGAGCGAATTGGGCAACGGCTCATCCCAGTCGGGGAACTCCCAGTCTCGGATCAGAGTGTTGTGATGCCCTTCCCAGAGGAAGATGTCGTGTTCGGGGAGTTGGCGTCGCAAACTCTCCCGGGTGACGTCCTTGCCCAGGATCGCCCGGGTCTCGTAGCCGCAGTTGCGCAGCTCCTTGATGGTGCTGCGCGAAAAGGTCTCCAGCAGGGGGAGCGAATCGCCGGGATTGCTCGCCACCAGCGCCTTGCGCGGCCCGGTGTGCTGCGCCAGGAGCCGTTGCCGGGCCAGCATGTGCGTGATCACCGCCGGTTCCTCGTGAAAGAGGCGACCCGTGCAGAACGTGGTCGGCTCGGTGTTTTCCGGGGTCAGCGGTTCCATCTCGATGTGCGGATCCTTGTCTTCGGGAATCGGATTGGGCCGGCATTCCTGAGGCAGACGATCCAGATTGCCCAGTAAAATCAGGTTTTCCACACGGCGCAGGGGACGCTGAGTCTGCGCCGCCAGCACCAGTTCGGGCACGTCGTAGCCATCGGGTTCGGTGCAGAGCAACACCGCGCGTTTCTGCAGCGCCAACCACGGCGCCAGACTTGCCATGCTGCTGGCGCCATCCTGAAAGTCGGCCGGGTTGGCGATCACCAGAGTCTCGATCGGTCCGCCCTTGCTGAGTAGGCGAATATAGCTTTCGACCACGTTGGACTCGGTGGGCAGAGGAATCACCTTCTTGCCGGCAAACTGCTCGGGTTTGTAGCCGGTTTTTCCGATAAGATAGATCTCACGTGTCTGCCATGTTTTGAGTTGACACTCCAGGTGTTTTGGTTCCTCGGCGTGTCCATGCAGAACATAAAGAGGCGCACGCATCTGTCCGGCCAGGCAGGCGGCTTGCAGCATCTGGCTGCGCGGTTCTGCTGGACAGAGAACCACCGTGTGGGCCCGGGGGAAGAGCTTTCGCCACAGGCGATCAGGCGGCCCCTCGGTCCAGCCGAGCGCACTTTCCCGCTTGAAGGGGAGATATTTCTGCACTCCCGTCAGGCCATCGCTAAAAGTGCCGACGGGAATGATCTCGGGTGGATGCAGGGCATTGACAAGGGTGCGTGCCGAGGCGCGCGCCCGGGGGGTATCGAGCAGCATCAGCGCTTCGGGGTCCGCCGCCTGAACCGCTGTGCTGAAGAGAACCACGTTCTCGGGCGAGAGACCGCCGGCCAGATACACCGTGCCGGGCGGTGGGGTTTGTGGCGTTCGGGCATAGACTCCAAACTGGGGATGACTTTCGCCCAGCAGAGCCAGTCCGAGGGTGGTCAGCAGCGAGACCGAGAGCAACCTTACCCATGGATTGAACACAGGGAGGGAGACCTCGCTAGGAGTAGTGGCAGGGGGGGTTCCGGCCTCCCTGCCGGTGACAGGATCGCACCCGCCATGATCCCATGGAGGGTAGAGAGGAATTGTGCCCCAGGTGTTTCAAAATTGCCAGACGAGTCTGTGCGGGACCACCGAAACTCCAGCGGCCTCACGATCTCCGTCGCACGGAGCATCCTGAGGCCGCCCTTGAGATCGGCGAGCGTTCGCCCGGGTGCAAGCAGGAACTCACTCCGGGGCGACGGTTTCGGTGCTGGCGGGTTCGTCCTCGCGCGCCACGCGCGTCACCGACGTGACCTTGTCGCTGTCCTTAAGCGTGATGACGCGCACGCCCTGGGTATTGCGCCCCACCACCCGAATCTCACTCACCGGCGTACGATTCACCATGCCGTTGACAGTCGTCAGCATGATGTCGTCCTCGTCGGTCACAGCGGCAATCCCGACCACCAGGCCGTTGCGTTCGCTGGTGCGAATATCGCACACGCCCTTGCCGCCACGGCGCTGCTTGCGATACATCATCGCCGATTTCTCCGTCGTTCCCTCGGGCTCCTCTCCGCTGGTTGCCTCGGCGGAAGGGGCCTCGTCGGTGCTCTCCTCCGTGGTCTCCTCGCTGGCCTCGCCGAGGGTGTTCGCGCCAAAGGGAGTTCGTTTGCCGTAGCCGTTTTCGCAGATGGTGAGCAGATAACCCTGCGCATGGGTCACCACCATGCCGACCACCTCGTCTCCCTTCTGAAGAGAGATGCCCTTTACCCCGCGCGTGGCGCGCCCCATGGCACGGGCGTCGGCCTCGTCAAAGCGGATGGCCATCCCCAGGCGCGTGCACAGGACCACCTCGTCGCCGGGTTCGGTCATCGCCACGTTGATCAGCGTATCGCCCTCGTCGAGGCTGATGCCGATGATGCCACCAGCGCGAACATGGCTGTACTCCTTCAGCGCGGTCTTTTTCACCAGGCCGCGCCGCGTGCCCATGATCAGGTGATGATGCTCGTCGAACTGGCGCACCGGGATGACACTGGTGATCTTCTCATCCTGCTTCAGCGACAGCACATTCGCCATCGCGCGGCCTGTACTGGTGCGCGTGGCGGAGGGAATGTCATAGACGCGCAGCCAGTACAGCTGACCGCGATTGGTGAAGCACAGCAGGTAATCGTGGGTGGAGGCAACGAAGAAGTGCTCGATGAAGTCGTCTTCGCGCGTCGCTCCCCCCGTCACCCCCTTGCCGCCACGATGCTGGGTGCGGAAGGTATTCAACGGCATGCGCTTGATGTAGCCCGCATGGGTGATGGCAATCGCCGCGTCTTCCTCGGGAATCAGATCGAGCGAATTGATGCGACCGACGGGGCCAGTGATTTCCGTCAAGCGCGGAGTGCCATACTTGTCGCGCAGCTCGGTCAGATCCTTCTTGATCACCGCACGGATGTTGCGTTCGTCGCTGAGCAGTTCCTCGTAGCCAACGATCCGGGTGCGGATCTCATTGTACTCCTTGAAGATCTCGTCGCGTTCCAGGGCGGCCAGCTGACCCAGTTGCATGCGCACCACCGCCTCGGACTGGGCGTCGGTCATGTGGTAACTGGCATGCACGCCGATTTCGCGCTGCAGGGCGGCGAAATGCTCTGCTCCCAGGGCGCGTTCGAGCACCCCCGAGCCGACCTCCAGGTTCTTCAACCGCTCCTTGGCCTCGGCGCGACTGGGGGCGTTGCGGCAGATGCGGATGATCTCGTCCAGCGACGAGATGGCGATCAACTGGCCTTCGAGAATGTGGGTGCGCCGCTTCGCCTCACGCAAATGATACTCGGTCCGCCGGCGGATGACCTGCACCCGATGGCGGATGTATTCCTCGATCATCTGCTTGAGCGTCAGGGCCCCGCCGCTGGGCGGACGACCATCGACCAGCGCCAGCATGATGATGCTGATCGTCTTCTGGAGCGGGGAATACTCGTAAAGTTGATTGAGGATCAGGTCGGGATCGCCGTCGCGTTTCAGATCGAGAATGATGCGGACGGGCTCCCCCTGGCGCGCACTGCTCTCGTCGCGCACCTCCTTGATTCCCTGCACCTTCTCGCTTTTGACCAGTTCGCCAATCGCCAGCGCCAGTTGATTGCGCGTCTGCTGGTAAGGGATCTCGGTGATGATGATCTGTCTGGGATTGCTGTCGTAGTTGATGTGGGCCCGTGCCCGCAGGGTGATCTTGCCGCGTCCGGTGGCATAGCCATCGACGATGCCCTGGCGCCCACAGATAATTCCCCCCGTGGGGAAGTCGGGGCCCGGGATGATCTCCATCAACTCCGCCAGCGTGATCTCTGGCTCCTCGATCGTTTTGATAATGGCTTCACAGACCTCGGCGAGGTTGTGCGGCGGGATATCGGTCGCCATCCCCACCGCGATGCCATCCGAGCCGTTGACGAGCAGATTCGGGAAGCGGCTGGGCAGAACCGTCGGTTCGCGATATTTGCCATCGTAGTTATCGATGAAATCAACGGTGTCGTGTTCCAGATCGGAGAGGAGTTCCGCAGCAATGTGGCTGAGGCGCGCCTCAGTGTAACGCATGGCGGCGGGCGGCAGGCCAGCGATCGAGCCAAAGTTGCCCTGGGGATGGATCAGCCGGTGCCGCATGTTCCACTCCTGGGCCATGCGCACCAGGGTGGGATAGATCGTCATTTCTCCGTGCGGATGGTAGCGCTTCATCGTCTCGCCGACGATGCCCGCGCACTTGCTGGTGGAACTATTCGGTCCCAGGCTAAGGTCGTTCATCGCCACCAGGATGCGCCGTTGCGAGGGTTTCAGCCCATCGCGCACATCGGGGAGCGCCCGGCTGATGATCACGCTCATGGCGTAGTTGAGATAACTATCGCGCAGCTCGTCGGCGATGTTGAGCGGATCATATGAGCCCCCGTTGCCGTTGGTGGCATCCGCGGGGAGGATGGGAGGTGTGCTATCGTCCGACAAGGTTTCGCTCCTTGACAACCGATGCCCGGAGCGCCGATCAGCCTCGGCGCTGCGCACGGGTCATTCGTTATCACAACGCCCATTTTACTGAAAATGAGCACTTCTTACCACGTCCGTAGGGGGCAATTCCTGCCCTGCGATCGAGAGACAACCACCCCGTGCAGACTCCTGTTGTTTCAGGTCAAATAGGACTGTCAGGCAGCCTGAGGAACTCATCCAAGATGTCTCGAATCACTTGGAACCCAAGGAAGTCGTCAGGGTTGCGTCGAATCGTACACATCCAATCGCAGAAGCGCTGTTTATCTAACTCGCGGATCGTGGAGGAGACAACATAGCCAGTCGGCTTCTCCTTCTCCCGGATGAAGGGGTCCATATCGATCACATCGAACAGCGTGTCCGGAAAGAGGTTCTCGATGCCTTTTTCCATCTTGCTGTTGGCCTCGACACGGGGGATTGCTCGCACGACGAGTTTGTCTTCGGTGGTGGCCTTCTTGTTCGTGTCGTGGTCGTAAAGCAACAGCACACGCCGATTCAGGAAGCGGGGGTTATCTCGCAGGAAATTGACCGCGGCGTCGAGAGATCCCTTACCGGACCCTGACCCGCTGACATTAACCCCTCCTGCAGTACCGATACACTCAACGTCGAGTTGATCGAGGAGGTCTTGCCGACCGAGTAGGTCCAACGCTGTCTTAATATACTGTGCGTCGATCTTCCCCTCTGTCAACACAAGTGGTTTGGTGCCCGAGTTAAGTAGCTGCTGAACGGCCCGCCGGACGGTGTCCTCGAACGTCTTGGTGCGCTCATAACACTCAAACGAACCCTTGAACTCGGAGAACCTTTCTGTCGAAATTGGCTTACCGCCTGGCATCTCGAGGATTTGAATCCCATCGCTGCCGTACGCCTTCTCCATCCCGAGGAGAAACAATGGGGCGTGCGATGTGATGATGAACTGAATCTTAGGGAAGAGCTTGCAGAGCGTCGGCAGCACCTCATACTGGAGCGAGGTGTGCAAGTGTGCGTCAATCTCGTCGATCAGAACAATCCCTACGATCTCGTGAAGTCTGATGCTCTTGTTCAAGTCGGCTCGGTCTGCATACCTGATGATGGTAGCAAACACGTTGAAGAGAACAGATTGACCGGCAGAAAGGTGATCGAGAGATGGAATCTCGCCATTTGTGGTTTGAACACGGAGCCGCCCGTAAGGCTGATTGCGATAGCCGATACGAAGCGCAGCATGATCGTCTTGCAGGATCGCCCGCAACAGAGCATCTATGTTCTCGCGACTCCTTTTCAGCAGCATCTTTTCTTCAATATTGCTAAGAGAGGTCAACCGGTGGGAGGGAGACGTTGCGAGGCCAGCATCGCTGGAGATCGGTCCGAGGAAGTCTGCATCCACCAGTGAATCGACCATCACGTCCATCAGCCATTGTATCGTGAATATCGCGGTGCTCTCTACCACGATCGGCTTGTCTAAAACACCCTTGAGTGGTGTATGTTCGGTGAACACTGGCGAATCCTGGAGCGATTCAGAGTTAAACCAGTGCGGCTTCTCGTGACGAGACGAAGGGAAGAAGCAAACTACCTCGTTGTGGAAGAACTCGGTTACCTGAGTCTCGTTTCCGGTCACTCGCTTTGGTTCCTGATGATGTGCGCTCGCCCGATTATCCTTGAAACGATCTCCCAATTTCGTCCTGTACTCCTCGAAATTAACCTCCCCGAACTTCTCAGTGTATGCAAAAGACTTGTCCTCACTGCCAAACTCCAAAAGGCTGACACAAAACTTGGTGCCGAACCGGATTTGCGAGCCGGAGACTAGTTTGAAAAATGGTGAGTGTCCGATTTGTTGCAGGCGAACAACATCACGATAGGCCGTCTTCGCCAACTCAACGAGTGCATCTGCAATTTGAGCAAGGACGAGTGTCTTCCCTGAGCCATTCTGTCCGACAAACAAAAGGGGTTTCGGCGTGCCGTCCGGGTTGAACGGCAAGGTGATGTCGAGAATGCCAATTGGTCCGATGTTTTCCAGAAGACACTCACGAAGGTAGATACCCGACATCGCTCGACCACCTCGTTTATGACACGATCAAGGACAATGCACCGCAACTTCTCGCACTATTGTTCAGATTGCATAAGGTGTTCCGAGGTTCACTCTGCATAATCGTACTGTAAAGAAGCAGATCTGCGACCGGTGTCGAGGCTCGCGCCAAGTAGGTATCCCATTCCTGCCCTCCACGGCTGTCAGTCGAGGGCGGGCCAGGTGGCGGGGAGCGGAGCGGTCACGGTGAGCGGTTCGTAGCGGATGGGATGCAGAAACGTCAGGCTGCGAGCGTGCAAGGCGATGATGCGATCACGCGGCAGATCCGCAGGCGGGCCAAAGGGTTGCGTGGCGCCATAGAGCGTATCGCCGCAGACGGGATAGCCCCGGCTGGCGGACTGCACCCGAATCTGATGCATGCGGCCCGTTTGTGGTTCCAGCTCCAGCAAGGTGGTCGTTGCGGTGCGCTTCAAACAGCGATAGTGGAGCATGGCCAGGCGCGCTCCGGGGGTCTCGGCAGGCACCTTTTCGGTGCGTGCTTCATCCTGGATCTTGAGCAACCAGTCTTCCCAGATGCCCTCGTCGGGCTGCACTGCGCCCTCGACCAGCGCCCAGTACACCTTGCGCACCTGGCGCCCCTGAAATTGCTCCGCCAGTCGGCGTGCCGCCTTGCTGCTGCGGGCAAAAACCACCACGCCCGAAACCGGGCGATCCAGTCGGTGTGGAATCCCCAGGTAGACGTTCCCTGCCTTGTGATATTTCTCTTTCAAATAGGCTTTCACCAGCGCTTCCAGAGTGGGAATCCCCGGTGGAACGCCCTGCGTAAGGAGGGGGGCCGGCTTGGCGACGACCAGACAGTGATTATCCTCGTGCAAAACGACCAGCGTCTCGGCCATGGCGGCCTCTCAGGTAGGTGGGCTCATGGTGCAGGCGGATTCTGTCGATAAAAGCGAGGAGGAGGGGAGTCACGATCTCAAACAGGGGATACGCATGAAACTCCAGTTCGGTGCATCGGTGGCTCTGTTGCTGGCCGGGGTCCCTCTCGCGCTGGCCCAGGCGCCGTCTTGTGGTGGGTGTGTCCCGGGTATGCCCCAGGCACCGATCACCATCATGTCTCAGCCCCCGGCTCCCCCGCCCATGTATGTGCCACCCAAGGTCACCGCAGGCCCCGTGTTCTTCGAGCGCGTGCCAACCGCGCCGATCATGGCCGAGGGTAAGCCGAAGGAGCCGATCACCCTCTTCCATCGCGAGCCGTGTCCGGTGCATTTGCAATCGCGCATCGTTCCGCCGGTGATTCTCTATCAGAAGGAAGCGCAACCACCCTTGCACGCGAACTTGCCGCCAAGGAATCCCATCACCCTCTTTACCACAACGCAGCAGCCGGGGCAGTTTTTGCCCCAGACACAGATGCCGCCGGTGACAATCTACAGCCAACCGCCGCAGATGCCGCCCGTGTATCTGGGGACGATGCCGTGTTCCGTGTCGGTCAATCCGCCCCATTGAAACGGTGGTGGGTCGGCGGAGCGTTTGCCCTGACCGACCCACCCTACCCAGGCCCTTAGCCCTGTTTCTGCACCGGAGCGGGACCCGCGTCGCCCTGTTTCTTCACTTCCGCTCGCAGATACTCCAGCGCCTTCTCCAGTACCTTGTCGACAAATTCCTTCTTCGGCTTGCCCTTGTCGTGGGCCTTGTCGGAGGTTTTTTCGCCAGACTTCTCGGTCTTCTCTGGCCTGGGTTGTTCCGGTTTCTTGACCCGGATCACATCGCGATCATTGCGCCAGAGCATGTATTCCAGGCGTTCCTCGTCTTTCAATTCCACCTCGAACCCCTTGTTCGGCTTCACTCCCCATTCATCCGTTTCCTTGCTTTCGGGGAAGCGATGAATGTTCTTGCCGCTGGGGCGCCAGTAACTCGCGGTGGTGAGCTTGAGCGCGCTGCTGCCGTGCTCCATGGGGATGACATTTTGCACGCTCCCCTTGCCGTAACTGCGTTCGCCGATGATCACCGCACGTTTGTGATCTTGCAGGGCCGCCGAGAGAATCTCGCTGGCGCTGGCGCTGTACTTGTTGATCAGAATGGCGACCGGCACCCCGCTCTCGGGGCCAAGAAGGGTGTTATCGTTGTGGGCGTCGTAGGTCTCTTCCTTGTGGTTGCGGCCCTTGGTGCTCACGATGCGGCCCTCGTTCAGGAAGAGGTCGGCGATCTCCACCGCAGCCTTGAGGAGGCCGCCGGGGTTGCTGCGCAGGTCGATCACCACTCCGCGCACGCCTTCCTTCTGCAACTCGTCGATGGCGGCTTTCATCTCCTTGGTCGCGGTTTCGCTGAACGAGGTCAGGCGGATGTAACCGATCTGATTCTTCTTATCGAGCATGAAGTCCCAGGCCTTGACGTCGTTGACCTTGCGCTGATCGCCCAGCACCGAGGGGACCTGGATCTCCGCCCGCACGATATCCACATCGGCCGTCTCGGTGGAGCCTTCGTGGCGAACCGTGAGCGTCACCTTCTGCCCCGGTTCCCCCTGGATCAGGTCCACCGCCTCGCTCAGGCGCATCCCCTCGGTCGATTTGCCGTCAATTTTGAGAACGACATCACCCGCCAGGATGCCCGACTCGTAAGCCGGCGTACCAACCATCGGACTGATGATGGTGAGCAAACCGCGATTGCTGCGGTCGTAGCCGATGTGCACCCCGATCCCGCCAAATTTCCCCTTGCTCTGTCGCGTGAACTGTTTGAACTCGCGCGGGTTGATGTAGGTGGAATGCGGATCGAGGCGTTCCAGTCCGCCGTTGAGCATATCCTCGACCAGGCGACGCTCGCGCTCGGGATCGATTTCATTGACGTACCGGGAACGGACTTCATGCAGGACATCGACCACCAGGCGAACGGTGTCGTAGTCCTTGTCCTGTTCCCGTGCCGCCGAGACTTGCAAGGCCACGAGCAGACCGAAGAGAGAGATGGCGCTGATACCCAGCAACCAGCCGACATTCTGGCGAGACATGTGCTTTCTGCTCCTCCAGGACGGATTGGCAGGCTTTTGTGTGACTTGCCGAACCCGCGGTCCAGGTGCAGGAGAATCCTGCACGACGAGGTCACAGGAGGAATTATAACTGGGGGTGCGATGGGACGCGAGGGGAGTTCAGGGGTGAGATCGTTCCTTGCCCAGTTAACGCCAAACGCCAGCACGAACCTGGTCGCGCTGGCGTGTGCGTGGTGCCAGGATGCTGTCAGCCGTTCACCACACGGGAGTCAGGCGTCCGGAGGAAAACCCAGGCTCGTCCAGACCCCGCAGCAGATGTCCCAAACGGCTGCTTCGATGATAGGTCCATTCCGTCGAGTAATTCTGATCACGGGGGGTGTGCAGATAGGTCCCCAGCGGGCCCCACTTGCTCTCCAGCAGTATATTGCCCTCGGGGGTCGCGAGCCGGACGACGGCGGTGTGCAGCACCTCGGTTCCGTTGCGATACACCACCAGATCGCCCACCTCCGGGTAGGTCACTTGCTGATATTCATTCTCCCGGATTATCTCGTCGACATCGGTTCCCCGGACCCAGTAGCGGCCGCCTGTGAACACCCAGCCATGGCAGTTCGACTGGTAACTGGGTGGGGTGGTGCGAATCAACCGCATCTTCAGGGCTGAGTCGTGCGACAACCGCGTCTCGGCTCGTTCCAGGAGCAGGGGGTTGTTCTCCTGAATCTGGAACAATTGAACCATCGTGCCCGAATCCGTCAGCGCGGTCACCTTGGCTGGCACCAGGTCCCGTTGCAACGTCACTTCGTTCGCGGAGGTCTCGTACTCGGACAGATCCCTCCAGCAGGTTTGCTCCTCGTGATGAAGGGCCGCCACCAGGATGAGAGGAGAGCAGGCCAGCAGCAACCCCGCCTGCACACGGGGACGAGCAACCAGCAGCACTCCCCTCCGCAGCCAGTCGCGCGCCTGCTCGGAGCGGAGGAGCCAGGCCGTGCCCCAGAGGAGACCCAGAGCGATGCAGGCAGCCGCGCCTGTGGGGAGATCTGCCCAGACCGACAGTCCGCCCGCGGTCAAGAGCACCAGAACCAGAACGACGTTGAGGAGGATAGCTTGGCGGCGGGAAATCATGGGGCCCAGGAGAAGGGCGAGCAAACCAAGGATACTCCCGACCACGCCAAAGGTGGCGAAGCTCACAACGTTGAGGTAGGTATCGAGGGTTGACATGGGAAACCTCACCCGGCATCCACAAACCCCATCAGGAGCGAGGGAGTTACTCCGTTCAGGGATTGAGCGGGTCACTCGACAGCAGAGTAGACCCTATTTTATTATATCAACTGATGTCAATGTATCGTGGGAATCATGAATCGCCGGTGAGACAGCGGTGAAAAAGAATTCATGAAATGGATGGGAGTTTTCCCATCTTTTTCTGGGGCAAGAAGCGAGGCACTTTCGTTCAATCGGCAACCGGGTAGAAGACGCTGGGCGCCATCACACAGCGCAGCTGGTTGATCTCGCTGGCGGCAGCGCGGAATTGCCCGGTTAACGCGGTGTGGGTCAGGATCACCATCTGCACGCGTTCTCCCTCGTGCTCATCGGGCACCTCGTGCTGGATCACCGAGGCAATGCTGATGTGATGGCGAGCCAGGACCTGGGCCACGTCGGCGAGGACCCCAGGTTGATCCTCGACCAGCACCCGCAGATAAAAGCGGCTGCGCACTGTTCCTGGGGGGCGCAGCTGGAAATGGGCGCCATTATTCGACCACAGGCGCAGGGTGTTAAAGGTTCGCTGTGCGCGGCCAACCGCCATGTCGATGATGTCGGCCACCACCGAACTGGCCGTCGGCATCTGGCCGGCTCCCTTGCCATAATACAGGGTATCCCCGACCGCATCGCCCACGACATGCACGGCATTGTACGCCCCGCGCACCAGGGCCAGGGGAGCCAGCAGCCGTAACAACACCGGCGAAACGTGCATCGCCACCTGGTTGTCGTGTAACCAGCTCTCCGCCAGCAATTTGATCTGATACCCCAGCTCGCGGGCGTACTTGATATCCACGTCCTCGATCTGGGCAATTCCGCGCCGCTCAATGGACTCCACCGGGACCGTGAACCCAAAGGCGATCTGCGCCAGGATGGCCAGTTTGTGGGCGGCGTCGGTGCCATCGACATCGAGCGTGGGATCGGCCTCGGCATAGCCCAGGCGCTGCGCCTCGGCCAGCGCCGCGGCGTAGCTGACCCCCTGTTCGTACATGCTCGTCAGGATAAAGTTGCATGTTCCGTTGAGAATGCCCTGGATGGAGCGAATTTGATTGGCGGCCAGGCTCTGCGTGAGGGCCGCGATGATGGGTACTCCCCCGGCGACACTGGCCTCGAAGGCAACCGAGCGGTGGTGTTTGCGGGCGGCGTCGAACACCTCGGCGCCGTGCAGCGCCAGTAACGCCTTGTTGGCCGTCACCAGATCCTTGCCGGCAGCGAGAACCTTGAGATCCGCCTCGCGCGCCCACTCGACGCCGCCGACCACCTCGACCGCCAGCTGGACCTCAGGGTCTTTGAGGGCCACGCTCAGATCGCTCGTATACCGCTCCTGGGG
Source organism: Planctomycetota bacterium (assembly GCA_029777335.1). Lineage (GTDB taxonomy): Bacteria > Planctomycetota > Planctomycetia > Gemmatales > Gemmataceae > JAKOSN01. Next base: position 7,766 of record JAKOSN010000009.1, on the reverse strand, counting down.
CCAGGGAAGGGGCCGTTCCTTGTGCGGATTACGCACGATGATATGACGCAGCACCAGGGGACGCCCGGCCCGCGCCGCCAGCCGCTCCGCCTGCTCCAGGAGCAAGCGGGCCACTCCCGTTCCCACCGTGCCGCAGCCGATCAATGCAATACCTAGCGGTTCGCTCACGATCGCCTCTATCGCCAAATCAAGCCCCAACCCCTCGGCGGATCGGTATTCGCCGGGCTTGGTCGCGGCCCCATCGATCCCTGTGGGTCAGTGTACGACTCGCAGACCGTTCGGTCAGGGCAGGGGAGGGAGAGTGCCAGACGTTCCCTGGATGGAATCCTTCAAAATCGCGCGGATCAGGTCCGGCGACAAACGCGTGGGGCGATCGGCCTGCAGATCGCCCAGGAGAATATCGGCCAGTTCGGGGTTTAACTCGGTGGCGCGTTCGCGGTCGGTCAAGGCCTCGCCGGGTTCATTCAGGTTGTCCAGGACAAAGCTGCGCATCAGATAGGCGAGGGCATGGTTGGGGTTGCGGGCGAGCAGGATTTCGCAGTCGCGCAGCGCCTCCTCGTACTGTTCCTCCTCGAAGTGGACAATCCACTGTCCCACCTGCCCCATGGGGTTCTCTGGTTGGAGGTGCAGAACCGTTTGAAAATCCGTCAACGCTTGCTCGAGCATCCCCATCTGGGTGTGAACCATCCCCCGGATCATCAGCGCCATGGCATTCTCGGGATCGGTGGCCAGTGCCTGCTCGCAGTCGGCCCAGGCGGCCGCGCTATCTCCGTCGGGAAAGAGATGAAGCGAGGCCCGCGCCGCCAGAGCCCGCGAGTGCCCCGGATTGATCTGCAACGCTGCCTCAAAGTCTGCCTCGGCCGCCTCGCGATCCATGCGCAACATGGAGATGCTGCCTCGGCGAAGCAGGGCATCGGGATCGTTGGGATTGAGGGTGATCGCCTGGGTGAAATCGGCATGAGCGCCGTCCAGGTCTCCCTGCACCAGTCGTGTCCAGCCGCGGTGTTGCAGGACGAGTGCGACAAATCCCGCCAGATGATGGTTGTCGGGGTCGTGTTCGCCCACCACGGTCAAGTCGGCGATCGCCCCTTCGATGTCGTTGTTTTCCAGCCGCACCATGCCACGCTGCATCAGAAAAAAACTCTCCTCCGGCTCCAGGCGGATGGCTTCGGTGAGGTCGTGCTCTGCTCCCTCCAGATCGCCGCGACCTTTCCGACTCGAGGCGCGCGCCGCATAGGTGGAAGCATCGTCGGGATCCCGGCGCAGGGCTTCGGCGTAGTCTCCCTCCGCTGCCTCGAAGTTGCTCTGTTTCTCGTGAATGCGGGCACGCTGACAGTACAGGTCGGCGCTCTCCGGTTGGAGCTGGATGGCGCGGTTGAGATCGGCCAGCGCCAGTGGGAATGCGTCCTTGTGCAGGTAAGCCTGCGCCCGCTGCCGATAGCCGTCGGGATCCGTCGGATCGCGTTCGAGGAAGGTGGTGGTGTGCGCGAGGGCGTCGTCCACCTTCCCTTCTTGCAGATCGATCGAGCCCAGGAAGTAATACGCGCGGGCAAAATCAGGGGCCAGGCGAATCACTTCTTCCAGGTCGGCGCGCGCCTCGGCCAGCTGATTGATCTCCTCACGCACCAGGGAACGCATCAGCCAGCCGCTGATGTCTGTGGGATCGAGTTCAATTGCCCGGTCCAGATCTGCCAGGGCTGCTGCCGTGTCGTCGCGCTGGAGGTGCACACAGCCGCGATGGTAGTAAAAGTTGGCATCGGTGGGATCGAGTTCGATCGCGCGATTGAAATCCGCCAGGGCCGCGTCCCAGTGTTTTTCGCTCTCCAGCAAACTGCCGCGATGATAATACGCCGAGGGGAGATCGGTGACCTCTTCCAGAAAGGCATCGAGATCGGCCCGCGCCCGGGCACGATCCTCAAGGAGCAAATAGGCGGTCCCGCGGTAGTAGTGTGCCCAGCTTGCGGCGGGATCGAGTTCCAGGGTGCGGTTGGCGTCGGCGATGGCGCCCTCATAATCATCCATCAGGGCGCGAAGTTGCGAACGCTCCAGGTAAATTTCGGCATTGTCCGGATTCAGTTCGGCGGCGTGATCAAAATCGGCGCGAGCTTGCTCGTACTCGTGCACATCCCGGCGTGCCATCCCCCGGCAGAGGTAGAACTCGGCATCGTTGGGTTGCAAGGCCAGCGCCTGATCGAGATCGGCGATGGCTCCGGGAGAGTCGCCCAGGCGGTGGCGCAGAATCCCGCGGTTAAAATAGGCATTGGCATACTGCGGATCGAGCTGGACCGCCTCGCTGTAGGCTTCCAGCGCGCCGGGCAGATCCTCTTCTTCCCAGAGGTGATTGCCGCGTTCGTTGCACGCCTGAGCTTCTGGCGAAGGTTGCATGGAGAATCTCGCGCTTCCGAAGAAAGGGGGCTTCCTCTTTCAGTGTACCGATCCGGACAACCACTCGCCCAGACGAGTCTGCCCGGCGACGTTACTGTCCTGGCAATTCCCAGACCTGCACGCTGCCGTCGTTACTGGCCGAGGCGATCCGTTTGCCATCGGGACTGAACACGGCCGCTGTCACGGGTAAGGTGTGGCCGCGGTAGGTGAGTCGTTCACGCCCCGTGGTGGTCTCGGACACTACCACAGTCAGATCATCGCTGGCGGTGGCGAGCAGAGTCCCGTCGGGGCTGAACGTGACCTTGTAGATCCGATCGCTGTGCAGCGGATAGCGGGCCAGCAACTTCCCGTTCGCCACGTCGTACAGCTGAACCGTGCCGTCCCCGCCTGAAGTCGCCAGGCGGGTTCCCTCGCGATTGAAGGCCACTCCCAGCCCCTTCAAGGCCATCGGCAAGGTCATCACCTCGCGCTGGGTCTTCATATCCCACAGGCGGGTAGTTCGATCGCTGCTCGCCGAGGCGAGCAGATGGCCGTCCGGGTGAAAGGCGAGATCCCAGATCCAGTTCTTGTGTCTTCCCAGATTGCCGAGAAAGGTGCCGGTGTCCACCTTCCATAATTTAATCACTCGATCCCACCCTGCCGAGGCGATCATCTCTCCCGAGGGGCTGAAGGCAACGGCGTAGATGCGATCCTCGTGTCCCACCAGCGGCGAACACAATTCCTGTCCGGTGGCGACATTCCACAGCCGCACGGTCTTGTCTCCTCCCCCTGTCGCCAGCACCTTGCCCCTGGGATGGAATGCCAGGCAGGCGACCTCGCTGGTGTGGCCGGTCAGGACGCGGAGCGGGCGCCCGCTGGCCGCCTCGTAGAGCCGCACGGTCCGATCTTCTCCCCCGGTGGCCAGCAGCGCGCCCTCAGGGGAATAGCTCACACACATCGCTTGCCCCTTGTGATCACGCAGGGTGTACACCACCGGGGGGGCGGGCGGAGCGGTCGGGGTGGCATCCCAGACGCGCACCGTGCGATCATCGCTGGCCGACACCAACCGTTGCCCCCGAAAGTCCAGGTTGCTCACACTGTCCAGATGGCCGCGCAGGGTGACCACCTCGTCGTTGCTCCCCACGCGCCAGACCTTGATCATCTTGTCGTTGCCACTGGAAATCAGCCGTTTGCCATCGGGGCTGAAGACCACGGTGTAGACATCGCTGGTGTGCCCGCGCAGGGTCTGGATCTCCTCCCCGCTCTGCCAATCCCAGACATGAACCAGGGCATCGCCGCCGCCCGTGGCCAGCGTGCGTCCATCCGGGGAGAACGCCACTCCCCACAGAAACCCCTGCGCCACACGCAAGGTGCGCAGAGCCGCCCCGGTCTGCGCGTCCCACACGCGCGCGGTGCCGTCGTAGCTCACCGAGGCCAGGTAGCGGCCGCTCGGCTCGTAGGCGACGTTGTTGATCAGATCCTCATGCCCGCGCAGGATTTTTGGATGATGAGGATCCTGGATATCCCAGATACGCACGGTGCGGTCATCGCTCGCCGACGCCACATGCTGGCCATCGGGGCTGAAGGCGAGGTTGACCACCACGTCGGTGTGGCTCCACGGGTAGAGTTTCCCCGCGGCGTCGCGCCCCCCCAGAACGAGGACGAGTTTCTTCGTTGCCACCTCCCAGATCCGCACGGTCTTCTTCTGACAGGCGGCCGCCAGCAATCGTCCATCCGGGCTGAACGCCAGGCGATAGACCTGGTCGTCGTCCCCCGTCTGGATGGGCGCGGCGAGGGGGATTCCAGTCTCGGGATCCCAGAAGTGGATGGTGTGATCATCGCTGGCGGAGGCGATCAGCCTTTGCGTTGGATGCAGGACCGCACTGTAGACCACATCCTGGTGGCCGCGATAAATCAGTACCTTGCGCGTGATGGCACGTTTCAGGAACCCCCATTCCCAGTCGCGCAACTCGACCGGGCACGCCTCCAGCAGTTGATCGAGGTTGGCAACCTGGTTGCTAAGCCGATCGCGTTCTACCAGGGCGATGTTGCGAACGTACAGGGTGCGGTGCAGATCGGCGTTGATCTCCCGAGTGGTCTCCGCCATCTGCCGAAAGCGCCAGGCCGAGAGTGATGCCCCCACGATCCCCATCAGGAGCAGGAGGAGCACGGCGGCGGTCAGCCCCGCGACGGTGGGGTGTCGCCAGCACCAGCGCCAGAGACGTTCCAGCGGACTGATCCGGCGTGCCTGGATCGGCACGCCATGTTGGTAGCGGAGGAGATCCTCCGCCAGTTCATGGGCGTTTGGATAGCGTTTCCTGGGGTCCTTGTGAAGACATTTCAGACAGATTGTCTCCAGATCGGGCGGGATGGACCCCTGCAGGAGCGAGGGGGCGATCGGATCCTCGTGGATGACCTGCATCAACAATTCCAGCGTGCTCGACGCGCGGAAGGGCGGGCGACGGGTCAGCAGTTCATAAAGGATGGTCCCCAGGGCGTAGATATCGGCGGCCGGCCCCACCTTGCTCGAATGCCCCGCCGCCTGTTCGGGAGCCATGTACGATGGGGTGCCAAGAATGACCCCTGATTGTGTCTTGCTGGCATCGTCGAGTTTCTTGACCAGGCCGAAATCGGTGATCTTGGGGGCGCCCTCGCGCGTGAGCAGTACATTGGCCGGTTTCAGATCGCGATGGACAATCCCCTTTTCGTGCGCCACGTGGACCGCGCGGGCCAGGATTTCCAGCACTCGGGCTGCCTCGTTGGGCGTGGGCGGGGTGCGTGCCAGCCAGTCGGCGAGGCTGCCTCCCTCGCAGAACTCCAGCGCATAGTACGGATTGCCCGCCACCTCGCCGATCTCGAAGACCTGCACAATGGCGGGGTGCTGCAACCGCGCGATCGCCTCGGCCTCGCGGCGAAACCGATGAAGATCCTCGGCGCTGGCCAGCTCGCCAATCAGGATCATCTTGAGCGCGACCACGCGTTTCAGCTTCACCTGATTCGCTTTGTAGACCACCCCCATGCCCCCGCGGCCCAGTTCTCCCAGGATCTCGAACCCAGGGATTTGCGGAAACGCCCGGTTGGTGTCCTCCTCTGCGCGCCCGAGCGTTTCTTCCAACCGCAGGGGCGCATCCAGGGTCAGCTCCGAACCACACTGGGGACAGCGAGCAGGTCTCTGGGCAGGCAGAGGGGCCTGGCAGCGCGGACAGGATGTCGGTCCCATGGGTACTCTCTGCTGGGGCCGAAAAGGACCACTCAATGATGCGCGAAATACTGATGGTAAACTCCCACCAGCAAGACCGCCAGCCCGGCGAGACCGACAATCAGTCCTCCCAGCCAGAAGGACCGGCGCTTGGTCAGTACCGCGAGCGAACAGAGCACCAGCGCCACCTCGATCCCCAGCTCTGACATATCATACTGGTCGCTCAGGTGATGCATGTGTGCGCTCTGCTTCTTGTAGTCCTCTGCTTCCTGCTGATACTTCTTGGCCTGCTCCGCCAGCGTGCGCGTCTCTTCCTTGTAGCGTTCAATCTCGCTCGCCCACGATTGCCGCTCCTTCTGGGCATCGGTGGAGAGATCCTTCGGCGTTCCCAGGACCTTCACCAGGGAGAGTTTGGTGGAGTGCAGATCCTGGCGATTGCGCTTGGCCTGATACTGGTTCCACTCATTGAACGTCTTGGTGGCGGCGTCGTTGGCCAGGATTTGCAGCTGCAGCGTCTGGGTGTGCGACCGATGGCTGAGCATGGTCGCGCAGGCCAGCAGGGCGGCGACGATCGCAATCGTCATCGTGACCTGCCGATCGAAGGGGTTGTGGGCGGCATGCGACGCATGTTCGGCATGCTCGACATGGTGCTCGGGACCGTGCGTCATGGAAAGATCCACATGGGGGGTGAGAAGCGGAGTCGACGTTCACATCGTCGATACGCACTGGAAGTTGTGCAGGAAGACTCGCAGCGCGACAAGATGGCCTTGCACGGGAAAAACGAGGTTGATCGTCTTGTTGTTCGGGGGCAAGCCAGGACCCTCGTGCGCTAAAGGGGTGTCTCTTCTCTCGGGTCCGTCAGCCAGCCGATGCGTTCCTCGCCACGGCGATTCGCTTGCCATATCTTCCCGGTGGCGACATCCAGGCACGTCAACCAGCCCTCGCCATAAACCCAGGTGTCGATGCAGATCGTGTGGCCCAGATTGCGCGGCAAGCCACTGCGCTGCTTGGTGTGCCCACAGATCATGATTTTTCCCGAGCAATGCGGGCGCGCATCAAAAAGCGGCTCCCAGTGCAGCAGATAAAGTGGTTGCTCCTCCAGCGCAAGGTCGGGATCGGCGTTGGCATGGACAAAGAAATGCGTGTCGATCTCGTACCAATCCAAACAATCGTCTTCCAGAAAGGCCCAGTGTTCGCGCGGCACCTCCATCAGGGACTCTCCGAGCACCGCGCTACTGTACGAGGCCAGCGTGGCATTTCCGCCGCAGTGGATCCACTCTTCCAGCAATTCCGGATCGTTGCGTGCTTCCAGCATCATGGTGTCGTGATTGCCGCGCAGCGCGATCAACCGGCCCCGGCGGTGCAGGGCGATCAGCTGATCAAGCACTCCGCGCGAGTCGGGACCCCGGTCCACGTAATCCCCCAGCGTGATAATCCAATCCTCCGGCTTGACATCCACCAGACGCAACAGCCGCGACAGCACGTCGCTGTAGCCATGAATATCGCCGATGGCGAGATAACGCATAACAGCAATCCTGGGCCAGTTTCACGAGATCACTGTGTGATGATAATGGCAGGCGATCTGCCCAGCCAGTCGAGCATTGGCGACGATCAACGCGCGATTGGCGCGCAGGCTCTCGCCCCCGGTCACCTCCGCCAGACGCCGGAGCAAGAAGGGGGTGACTTCCTTGCCACGTACTCCGGCGTGCGCGGCCTCACGTTCTACCTGGACAAGGGCCTGTTCCCACACTTCTTCCGGCAGCGCAAATTCAGGTGCGATCGGCTGCGCGATCACCACACCGGTACGACTCAGGGCCCAGTGTAATTTCAACAACTGGGCAATGGCCTCGGCAGTCTCCAGGGTGGCCGAGACGGGCTCGCCGCTATTGCGGAGATAGAAGGCCGGAAAAGTCGTTGTTCCTACCCCAAGCACCGGCACGCCGAGTGTTTCCAGCATTTCCAGGGTTCGCGGCAGATCGAGGATGCTCTTGGCCCCGGCACACACCACCGCGACTGGGGTGCGCGCCAGTTCGGTCAGATCGGCGGAGACATCCCAGGTTGCGGTGACCCCGCGATGCACCCCGCCAATTCCTCCCGTGGCAAAGAGCCGGATCCCGGCGCACTGCGCCAGCACCATGGTGGCGGCCACCGTGGTCGCGGCGGAGCGTTTTTGCACCACCGTGGTCGCCAGATCGCGCGTGCT
>JAKOSN010000335.1 GCA_029777335.1 Planctomycetota bacterium | reverse complement strand
GGCAATCCTTCGACTCCTCGACGATCCAGAAATCAGTGACCGGATGGGAAAGTTGGGACGAGCTCGAGTTGAGGCCAACTTTGACGTCCGTACCATGGTCGGCGCCTATGAACGACTGTACGAGAGCCCGTAAATAATCTTCGACTGCGTTCGAAGGATCGGTCAACCTCGTAACCGACGACAGTGACGGCTATCTTGTTTTGTTCATTTGTTCAGAACTTTCCTCACTGCTCACACCTTTTTTCGCAGCCCTCAACTTGCACTTGCGTCATTTCTGAATCCTTTCCGCCGAAATGCTCATCTCTTCTCTCGATCAGCGCAAACAATGGGATCGAGCTCGGGAACACGATGTCGCAAACTTAGGAGCATTCGGAAGTTGGCTAACCGTGACGGCAAACAGCTGTACTGATCGTTTGTTCCTAACGCTGATTACTTCGCCCCAGGGGAGCCACTCGTATACACCGAAGAACCTCCCCGCTCGTGCCGTATGAATCGAGACGTGCCTCCATCTGTGGCGTTTACACAGTCCCAAGATCTGAAAGAGGGGGTAGACAACTGATGCGCATCCTGGCAGTCAGTAACCTCTTTCCGAATCCATTCAAGCCACAACTGGCAGTGTTTAATCGCCGGCAGTTCAAAGCCCTGGCAAACGAGCATGAGGTGAAAGTCATCGCTCCGATCGCCTGGAGTGATGAACTGGCGGCACGCTGGGCCGGCAAACCGACGCTGCCCGGGGATCGTCGGCAAGTGGTGGATGGGATGGAAGTGCGCCACCCTCGGTATATCTTTTCCCCCAAGATCCTGAGGCGATTCTACGGCCATTTTTATCTGTGGTCGATCCGGCGAACGTTTGCCAGGGCGGTGGCGGAGTTTCGTCCGGACCTGGTGTATGCGACCTGGGCCTATCCGGACGGATGGGCGGCGGTCACGCTGGCCCATCAGGCGCGGCTTCCGGTTGTCGTGAAGGTGCATGGGTCCGACATTCTTCTGCTGGCGAATCAGGGGGGGCGAAGGCGGGGCACCGTGGAGGCATTGTGCCGTGCCGAGGCGGTGATTGCGGTCAGTCAGGATCTGGCGCAACGGGTGGTTGAACTGGGGGTGGAGCCAGCGAAAGTGCATCTGGTTTACAACGGGGTTGATACGACGCTCTTTTATCCAGGCTCGAGGGAAGAGTCACGGCGTCGGCTTGGATTACCGGTCGAAGGAAAGATGATTCTCTTTATTGGGAATCTGTTCCCGGTGAAGGGGATTGACGTTCTGGTGCAGGCGTGTGCGCGGCTGACGAAGCAAGGAGAGGAGTTCACCTGCCACCTGATTGGACAGGGACATCTTGAAGGAGAGTTGAAAAGGCAGATTGAAGCGCTGGGACTGACGAACCGAATCCGGATGCATGGCAGCGTGGCCAATGAGAGACTGCCGGACTGGTATCGGTCGGCGAATGTGTTTGCCTTGCCAAGCCGGTCGGAAGGGGTGCCGAATGTGCTCCTGGAAGCGATGGCGTGTGGCATTCCGTTTGTTGCGTCACGCGTGGGGGGGATCCCGGAGATTGCGGAGCGAGGGAGGAGCGAACTGGTGCCGGCGAATGACGCAACGGCACTGGCAGAGGCACTTTGCAAAGCGTTGAAGGACGATCGGGCGCCTGAAATGGGCTGTGGAAATGTTCGCAGTCCGAGGGATGCCAGTAGTGAACTCCAGGTGATCTTTGAGCAGGCAATCGCGATTTATCGTCGGGATAAAGTCGCGACGAGTGGCGTGAATGAGAGGGAGATCGCTTCTTCTTCGGGGCGAAAAGCCGTGGAATGCGCGCGTTCCAGGAGTGAAGTATGATGGTGGCAACTCCCTCCCGCTGGCGGCAGCTCGCACGCCGAGTGATGATGGCGACCTTACCGCGCCGGTTTTTTCTGGCCGAGGGGAGACCCGAGAGTCGCGAGGTGTGTCTGACCTTTGATGACGGACCCCACCCAGAGTACACGCCGCGGTTGCTTGATGTCTTAAAGGAACATGGAGTCCGGGCGACCTTCTTTGTAATTGGTCGAGCGGCATCAGAGTTCCCTGAACTGGTCCGGCGAATGGTCGAAGAAGGACACGTTGTTGGCAATCATACCTTCAACCACAAGCTGGAGCTATTGAGCGTTGAGGAACTCCTTCGAGAGGTTCAGCAAACAACGGAAACACTCCAAGGGATTCTTGGGAGGACCCCCACGTTGTTTCGCCCGCCAAAGGGGAAGATTGGGGCGCGACACCTGATTCCGTTGTGGCGTGCACGGCAGACCATTGTTCTGTGGAACGCGGATCCCAAGGACTTTGCGTGTCAACAGGCAGAGGATGTGCGGGACTGGTTCCGGAGATTTCCGGTTCAGAGCGGTTCCATCGTGTTGATGCACGACAGCTATCCTCACGCCACAGTTGTTCTGCCTGAAGTGATCGCCAACGCACGAGCACGGGGGCTGAGTTTTTGCACGATCCCAGAGGTGTTGACGTGACCACCTGCATCACCAGACAGACCCAGGAGCATTCGGACCTGGCTCCGGACACCCCGGTGCGGAAGCGAGTTCTGATGATCAGTTACGCGTTTCCTCCCGTGGGGGGAGCAGGCGTGCAACGGGTGACCAAGTTTGTCAAATACCTTGGTGAGTACGGGTGGGATTCCTCGGTTTTGACCGTAGCGAACCCGTCGGTTCCGGTCCTGGATGAGAGTCTGGTGAAAGATATTCCGCCGGAGACGATCATTCGTCGGGCGCGCACCTGGGAACCGAGTTATGCCCTGAAAACGGCCGTGGCGAGCACCGACCAGAGCCACAGAACAAGGAGCGGTGGATGGCGTGGAATGGTCTCCAAGGTGATTCGTGAACTGAGCCGCGTTGTCCTTCAACCGGATCCCCAGATTTTGTGGCTTCCCAACGCGATTCGTGAAGGGAGGCGTCTGCTGCGTGAGGTGCCGCACGCGGCAATCCTGGCGAGCGGTCCTCCCTTTTCCAGCTTTCTTGTTGGTGCGAGCCTTGCGCGCCGGACAGGTCTTCCCCTAATTCTTGATTATCGTGATGAGTGGACACTCAGCAGTGCGTATGCCGAACATCGGTCGCGGGATTCAATTTCCAGGTTTATCCAGGCAAGGATGCAAAAGAAGGTGATGCGTGTTGCTCAGGCGATTCTGGCCACCACGCGGTCAAGTGCGGAAGCACTCGACGTGTTGCGAAAGCAAGCGAAGAGCGATGCCATCGTCGATTGGATTTACAACGGTTATGATCCCGACGATTTTACTCCCAGCGAAGCTCTCCCTTCCACATCGGAGACTTACAGATTAACCTATGTCGGGACTATTTGGAATTTGACGTCGATCGAACCGCTTGTTAAAGCCGTAACCTTACTTGTTCAACAACGCCCGACCCTCGTCCGGAATCTTGAACTGGTATTTGCAGGGCGGCGTGTCGGCGAACAGCAAAAGTTGATCGAATCACTGAGAGCCTTGCCATGCCGGGTTGTCGAGCATCCTTATCTGGAGCATCGGAAGGTATTGACTCTATACTCGCAAACTGATGGACTTTGCCTCCTCCTCTCGGATGTTCCAGGAGCGGAGCGTGTTGTCCCTGCGAAGTTGTTCGAATACCTGGCATCCAAACGCCCGATTTTGGGAATCACGCCGCGTGGCGAAACCTGGAATCTCTTGAGCGAATCCTCGACCGCGTCGCTTCACCTCCCTCGTGATATCGAAGGGATCGCTCAACATCTGGCACGGTGCATTCAACAAAAAGGCAGTGCGGGGGTGCAGGATGGCGAGAGCGTGGATGTCTCGCGTTTTGATCGACGTAATCAAACCGGAGACTTGGCGAGTTTGCTTGACAGGTTGGTGGCAGTGAGGCCTTAACCCGTACGATTTGGACTCACGCAGTTATCGAGATTTGGGATTATTCCGCGAGATAAACACTTATCCCTGCAACCCCGGAGCACAACCATGTCATTACTCATCGTTTGTTTCTGGGGTTCCCTCGTTTGCATTGGGTATGCCTATTTTGGCTATCCGATCCTGATTCGTTTGCTGGCGCGGTGCTTTGGGCGTGGGAAGGGGAGAGGGGAAGGCTCCGACAGGGAACTGCCTGTTCTGTCCTTGCTCATCGCTGCTTACAACGAGGAGGCGGTGATCGAGGAGCGGATAGAGAATGCCCTGCAACTCGATTATCCGCGTGACAAGTTGGAGATTGTGATCGCAACCGATGGGTGCTCGGATCGAACCGCGGACATTGTGCGGCGATATGCTTCTCGCGGGATCCGGTTGCTGGAGTACAAGCAGAGGCGGGGAAAGGCGGCGGTTCTTAATTCTGCGTTCGCCGAGGTCCGTGGCGAAGTGGTCATGCTATCCGATGCGAACACATTTACTGAACCCTCTGCGGCAAAGCACCTTGTTCGCTGGTTTCAGGATCCCACGGTTGGCGCGGTTTGTGGGCGCTTGGTGCTGACCGATCCGGCGCGTGGAACCAACGTGGATAGTTTGTACTGGAAGTATGAAACCGCCCTGAAACGGGAGGAAGGGCGACTGGGTGCGTTGCTGGGAGCCAATGGCGGGATTTACGCCATTCGCAAGGCACATTACGTCCCCATCCCCAACGATACGATCCTGGATGACCTGGTTATTCCGCTCCTGGCGCGGCTGCGTTCAGGGTGCGGCATCGTTTATGAGGAGGCCGCGGTTGCTCATGAAGAAACGCCCGCGCACGTTGGCGCCGAGTTTCATCGACGCTCGCGGATTGGCGCTGGGGGCTTTGGGAGTCTTCGTTTGCTCGCCGGGTTGCTGAATCCCCGTCAAGGGTGGATTTTCTTCACGTTTTTCTCTCATAAAGTGATGCGCTGGTGCTGTCCCTTCTTCCTTCTAGGTCTGCTGGTGAGCAACATCCTTCTCGTTCACCAACATCCTTTTTATCTTAACGTGCTCCTGGCCCAGGTGCTCTTTTATGCCACGGCGATACTCGCGCCTTCTTTCCCGCGACAGAACAAGGTGTGTAAATTGCTCCGTCTGACGACGATGTTCACGGGAATGAATCTTGCCTTGCTGGCGGGCTTCACCCGCTGGCTTAAAGGGACGCAGACCGTGTTGTGGAAACGGACGGCTCGTTTGGCGGAGGCACAGGCGGAAGTTGCTGTTCCTGTCCCTTCGCTTCCGCTGCTGTATTCACCTTCTGCTTACGGAGGAATCCCTGGCGTGGCTGAGGAAGGATTGTCCCTCGACCGCATCCCTGGGGCAGAAACCTCTGGTGAACCCCATGGCTTCTCTGGGCCGGGAGGAGTGCTTCCGCCTCTGCCTGTTTCGAGCGAAATCACTCTCCCGGGAGATTGAAGCCGTGCATCCACTTATTCCTCCTCTGGGGGTGGCCGCTGCGGGGCTGGGGGTGGCCGCCTGGATGATGAGCCAGCGTTCGGTGGAGCGCTGGCTGATTCCCTATTGT
>JAKOSN010000068.1 GCA_029777335.1 Planctomycetota bacterium | reverse complement strand
CTGATCGACCACGTGCCAGTTGTTCGACACATGGGTGCGCAGCAGTCCGCGTTGCTGGTGCTTGTAATCCCAGTCGAAACAGATGGCCTTCTTCTGCTTGTCGCTCAGGGTGTCGTAGAGTGCCTTGACCGCGGTCTCAGCAGGGCTTTTTGGGGTGGGCGAGGCCTGCGCGCGGGGAACGGGCAGCAGGGGGAGCGCCGTGGCGATTCCCGCGGCAGCGACGCCACGCAGAAAGCCGCGCCGATCGAGCGCCAGCGCCTCCAGGTTGTCACAGTCCGGACAGGGTTCACGATCCAGGGGTTGCATCGGCTCCTCCGGGTGCGAATGAAGTTACGAGATCGACCCGAGCATTACCATACCGCACCTTGTCGGCGGATGCTACACTCCTCTCGCCACTCCCCACGCAGACAGCTATGCTAAAGGAGTGTGCTTGGTGAGTGACTTCCACAGCTCCAGTGAGGCACAGACAGGCATCATGGACTCGGCTGATCAGCGTTACGAAGCGTTGAAACGTGAGTGGATTGACAAGTATGTCGAGGTCAATCCGGATCGCCCCGAACTGAAACGGTTCGCGGGGAGAGTGGGGCGAGTGATCACCATCAACCTGAACCGCAAGGCACTGGTGGATTTCGCCGATGGGGCGTGGTACGACATCACCGCCTCCTCCGAGTTTCTGCGTGTGGTCGATGCCGAGGCCGCCAAGGGAAAGTACGATCCCAAGGCGAACTCGGCCCAGCCGTTTCCGGAGAAACAGGGGTAATCGTCGCGCCGCCGGACGGCTCCTGCGGCACGGCACCAGGAAACGGATACGGACCGACATGCTTGTCCTCATTGATAACTACGATTCGTTCACCTATAACCTGGTCCAGCGCCTGGGCGAACTCGACCCCGCGATCGATATCCGTGTTTTTCGCAACGATCAGATCACGGCGCAGGAGGTGGCCGCCCTCTACCCCAGCCACGTGATCATCTCCCCCGGTCCCTGTACGCCCCGCGAAGCCGGGGTGTCCAACGAGGTGCTCCGCCTGATGGCGCCCCGGGTCCCGGTTCTGGGAGTCTGTCTGGGTCACCAGTGTATCGGCCATGTCTTTGGCGGTGAGGTGGTGCGCAACACGCGCATCATGCACGGCAAAACCTCGCTCATCCACCATGATGGGCAGGGGGTTTTTGCCGGGCTTTCTAACCCATTCGAGGCCACGCGCTATCACAGTCTGGTCATTCGACGTGAGACCTTCACCGTGCCGGATTTTGTGATCAGCGCCTGGACGGAGGAAGGGGAGATCATGGGGGTGCGGCACACGATCTGGCCGCTCCACGGCGTGCAATTCCATCCCGAGAGTTTTCTGACCCTCGAAGGGCCCAAACTGCTCCAGAACTTTCTCCAAATGCAGCGTTAAGCGATCTTTTTTATCCTCATCTCAACCGCCGCAGCAGCAGCAAGGTTTGATCGTCCTGCAACTCCGAGCCACGGGTGAAGGCATTGACCCGGGCGCGGATTCGGTCCGCACATTCCGCCAGCGGCAACATGGGCGGCAGGGTCGCGACGGTTTGCATCAACCCCTCGACCTCGAAGAACTGCTTTTTGTCCGGCGTTCGCGCCTCGGTGATGCCATCGCTATAGAGAATGAGCAGTTCCCCCGGTTGCAGCACCCGGTGGGTGACGACCGGCGCTTCGTCGAAGGGGAACGACCCAAGCATGATATTCTGTTCCAGTTCGAGTTCGATCACCTGCCCATCGATCTGACGCAACAGTGGCGCGGGGTGTCCGCCGGAG
>JAKOSN010000334.1 GCA_029777335.1 Planctomycetota bacterium | reverse complement strand
TGGAGAAGAAAAACGACAACGCCTCTGCGTGTCAGTACCCCAGCGGTGTGTGACCGCTTTGGTGGGTGACTGACACGCAAAGGCGTGTCGCGAGTCTGGCCCGTGGCTAACTGTTCTGACTAAATGTATACCAACCTACTTGGAGAAGTCAACTCCTTTCGGTTTCAATTTTCGTTTTCGGTGAACCGTGGCAGGCTTCCACGGTTCGTGCTCCAACTCCCCATAGCGTCGATCGAGGTATCGGGAGAGCCAGGCCAGACACCGGCTCTCAACCACCTCGCGTGGCTGGCCAGCAAACATCTGGTCCAACAACTCACAACCCCGGCGCTGGATAGCATCAGGAAGGTCGTCAATGGAGAGAATCGCATCTACTGCATCGCCCGTGTCCACGATGTCCGAGGCGTGAAGTGCCGTGGGGCGCCAAAGTGGTGGGAGTGGTTTCCCGTTGGCATCAATCTGTTTGGTCCCATCGCTGTTGAGGCGATACTCCTTCTTGACCTTGAGGACCAGTGAGGAGGAAAGGGCAGCGGGATCGCTCTCGGCCAGGTCGAGGACGTAACCGCCCAGGTTGCCCGAGGGGGTGTTGAAACTGGTTGGGTCCAGATGCAGATCTCCACGCACCTTGTTGCCATCGAGGCGAGCATTGCGGACACGACCAAGGAACTTTCCCAGCCCGTCGTCACTCATCGTTGGATGCGCAAACCGACTCTTGAGCCCACTATTCCTGGCATTGGCCAGCCCCACGATCGCTTCCAGGGACTGCTGATCGAACTCTCCTCGGCCCTCACTCTTGAAGGGCCCCGCCTGGGCCATCACAAAACCACGTAATACCTTGGCCTCTCGGTCTACACCGAGGACGCCGCCCTGAACTTGTAGAGCTTCCCAGTCGGGGATTGCTGGCCAGGTTGCCATGGTCGCACCTTCGTTAGTTCGGGTTGATCACATACATTGCCTGTTCCGTCGCTCTGTTGGCCTCCCAGCGAACGATCTCCTTTTCGACCATCTCAGACAGCCTTGCAGGTGTTGCCTCGTCTGTGATGGCCAGCAGAGCTGTTCTGGAGTGCTCCACCCAGTTGCTGGCCAGGACTCCGCTCTCGATCTGGCAACCGCACAACGGCAAGACCACTTCCAGCGCCGCGGCCAGTTTCGGTGCATGCTTGGGATAGAACTCGTCCATCCAGGTCAAGAACCTGTCTGGTCGCCGAGCGGCTCGTCGGCAAGCCATCGCTTCCACTCCCAGCATCCGGGCCAGGGTGTCCGCCAGCAGGTCCACCCGCCGGGCCAGCCCAGCCGTGGGGTCCGGCATGGGGGGAGGAGGAGCAGGAGCGGAGCCTGGGGCAGGGGGCCCTGGTGGGGCAGGTGGGGCAGGCGGGGCAGGGGGTGGGGCAATCGCCTTCTCCAGCGGCTGCATGTTCACCGGCACAAAGCGGACATCCCCCTCGGGGCCAATCGGATTGAGGTCCTCGCTGTCGCAGATGTCGTTGACGCTGTAGACACCGATCCCGAACATCTCCCGATACCAGGCGGATCGAGCCGCACTATCTCCACGCATCAGCCCCGTGACACTGTGTTTGCTGTAGAGGGCTGGCGGATTGAGCAACTTGCGGTCGTATTCCTGTTCATAGTCCACCAGGATGGGAGCCAGGGTGTAGACCACAAACTCGATCTGCTGTTGTTCGATGTTGGAAAAGGTGGCACGGCTGAGGTCGCGGATCAGGTGAGGAGGGAGATTCAACCAGCGCGCCACCTCCTCTCCGGTGAAGCGACGCGTCTCCAGGAGCTGGGCCTCCTCGGGGGCGATCGTCCCGGCCTCGCGGTTGAACTTCCAGCCACCCCAGAGGACTCCCACCTTGTGCGCGTTGTCTGGTCCCCCGTGCTGTTTGGTCCAGCTCTCACGCAGTTCCTTGCGTGAGCTCTCACCCGGAGAGCCTGGATGTTCCAGGATCCCACCCGGTCGGGCCCCGTTGCCAAAGAATCTCGCCGCGAACTCCTGCGCGGCGATCCCCAGACCGAGACTGGTCAACGCATAGTCGACAAAGGACTTCCCCGTCACCCCATCCTTGGACACCAGCAAATTGACCAGCATGTCCTCGGGATGAACCCGTCGCAGTCCATCGACCTGGTAGTACAGCTCCCCCGTGTCCTGGTCGCGATCAGGGTGCACTCGCCACGGCTCGACCGGCCAGAGGGAGCGTGCGTTGCCGCCGGCGTCATAACCGATTTCGGCATAGGAGGCACCCCAGAGCAGGCGATGAAACTCACGCACCTGACGAAATCGCTTGGCGGTC
>JAKOSN010000067.1 GCA_029777335.1 Planctomycetota bacterium | reverse complement strand
GCTCCCCGAGTAGGATTCGAACCTACAACAAACCGGTTAACAGCCGGTTGCTCTACCATTGAGCTATCGGGGATTCTGTGTCAGGAGTCGTCTTCCTCCTCACAACACTCTACAGTGTTATAGGGCATCATTTATTCGTCGACAAGCCCTTTTTTACCCTTTGGGCTTCCCTGCTTCTCCCTTTTGCGAGGCACTTTGAACTCACCGGTTCTCATCCTCGGCGGCGGTCTCGCTGGCTTAGCGGTCGCATCTGCTTTTGCGACACGTCAGGTCCCCGTTACGATCCTCGAAGCGCGGCAGCGCCTCGGCGGAAGAGCAAGCTCCTTTCTCGATTCCACTTCTGGCCTCCTCCTCGATAACTGTCAACATGTCAGCATGGGTTGCTGCACCAATCTCGCGCATTTTTGTCAGGTGGTCGGCGTTCAGCGCTTCCTGCAGCCTCAACCCTCCCTCTTTTTCATGACTCCCGATCGACGCCTCAGTCCCTTTGCTGCTGATCCGCTTCCTGTCCCCCTTCATCTGCTACGCAGTTTTGCCCGCTTGCATACGCTCACCGTCGGCGAAAAATTGCGAATTGCCCATGGGTTACGTCAGTTGCAGCGCACACCCGAAACCAACGATCCCCCTTTTCTCGATTGGCTACTCAATCACCGGCAAACCCCGCGCACCATCGAGCGCTTCTGGGGACTCGTCCTTGTCAGCGCTCTCAACGAATCTCCCGAACGCATCGGTTTGCGGTATGCCCGCAAAGTGTTTGTCGATGGCTTCCTGCGCCATCGACGCGGCTGTCAGGTCGAGATTCCCTCCGTTCCTCTCGGGCAACTCTACGGGACCGAACTCCTTGAGTGGCTCTCCAGGCACCAGGTTGAAGTGCGCCTCGGTATGGGAGTACGCGCCCTTCAGATCGAGAACCAGCGCGTCTCTGCCGTCGTGCTGCGCACTGGAGAGGTCCTCCAGCCCGAATGGGTTGTCAGCACGGTCCCCTTCGATCGATTGCTTGACCTGTTACCGAGCGATCTGGCTGAGAAAGAGCCCTACTTTGCTGGATTGCGTCATCTGGAGACCTCTCCCATCACCAGCGTGCATCTTTGGTACACTCGTCCGGTTCTCTCCCTTCCCCACGTGGTCCTCGTGGATTGTGTTGGCCAGTGGGTGTTTCAACGAAAGGAGGGAAATCCACACGAACACTACGTCCAGGTCGTTGTCAGCGCGAGCCGTCGGTTTCAGGAAACTCAACATCGCGAGGTCGAAGCACTGATCACCGCGGAGATGGAGCGCCTCTTCCCAGATGCCAATCGGAAGAATCTTCTGCGGGTCCGCGTTGTTACGGAGCGCTCCGCCACCTTCAGCGTCGTTCCTGGCGTCGATCGTTGGCGCCCAACGCAGACTTCTCCGATTGAAAATCTCTTTCTTGCGGGGGACTGGACCGCGACCGGTTGGCCTGCCACCATGGAGAGTGCAGTGCGTTCGGGCTATCTGGCGGCACAGGCTCTGCTGAAATGCCTGGGACGCCCCGAAGTGCTTCTGCAACCCGATCTCTGAGATCAGGGCTGGCCAGTTTGACGTAACTCGGTCGAGGACAGATCCAGACGAAATGCTGACTCGGGGATCTCGCTGAACAGTTCGCCGAACTCGGGGGGAATCTGAACGTCGCGGAGAGCGCGGAACATTCCCTGCCCATCAACCCGACCCGCCACCAGGAAGCGGCAATCCTGGGCGTGGATGGTCTCCAGTGCTTCCCACAGGGCGTCTTCGCTGTCGTGGTAATAGCGGGGTTGCAAAAGACGAACCGCCGTGTCGTACCCCACGAGAAATACCACTCCCGGAAACACCCGTGCCTTTTCAACAAAAGTGGGTGCGCGCGTCAGCCAGACAGGAGCACGCCAGCCGAACTGTCTTAGCCGTCGACGAACCTCCTCGGGGCCAAGTGGGGGTTTATCCACGTTGGCCACACTCAACTCAAAGGCAGGGGCGAGCCCAGTCATTTGTGCTGCGACCTTGAGCAATCCCCAGTGTCCCTGATGAACGGGGTTAAATGATCCCGCGAGGACCATGGTCGGCCGACTTGCGGAGGTCGTCAATTGACCATCCATCGTGCAGCACAACGTGGGGTCTTTGCCGTCCAGGAAACGTACCAGTGCATCCTGTCCATGCGATTCTTCGCGCACAACCAGTTCATCGGCGAGTAATGGGATCTCCAATCGATCGGGAAGACCGCTCATTTCAGCCAGAAGATTGAGCAGGAGGGCATCGAGTACGGCTTCTTCCCCCGCACGATCACGAGCCCCCTTGTGGAGAATCAGCGAACAGGTAATCGCGGAGTAAGCAGTGCACGCACTGAGATGGAAGCGATGATCGCCCTTCTTTGGACGATCCGTTGCCAGGCTGGCAGTGCATCCCAGCCCGAGGACGGGTTGTCCAGGAGCGAGGTATCGGGCGCGTTCAAGGGATCGCTGTGCCATCTGCTTACTGGTGAGTGCGGAGCACAACTGTGTGGGGCGTTGCCCCAGGTAGCCGATCAGCGATGCTTCGTGATAGGGTACCAGCACTTCCAGGATGGTGCGCGAGGCTCCCGCCACTTCCAGGAGAAGCGCACTGGCTCGACTTCCACCACCGGTCACTGCCAGCACACAGAGCAGGGGAGTGCTGTGGAGTTGCTCGATCAATCTCTGGGTGGCAGCATCCATGAGCAATAAAAGAGCCGGGTTATTCGAGCAACTCGCGTTCGGCCGATTCTATCAGACGCAGCACCGCACTGGGAGTCTCCGCGGTGCGCAGTTCATCGAGAAACCCGGGGCGCAGAAACAAGCGCGATAACCGCGCCAGCACGCGCAAATGGGTCCGATGATCACGACTGCAGACCAGGAAGTAGAGATCCGTCAACCCACCACGTGCCCCGCCAAACGGGATGCCCGAGGTTGTCCTGCCAAAGGCGAGCAACGATTCACCCAGAATGGCCGGAAGCGGGCGATGTGGGTGCGGAATCGCCACCCCCGAGCTCAGGGCGGTGCTGCTCAACTCTTCGCGTTGGCGGATTGCCTCCAGCAACGCCTCGGGATCGTACACCTGCCACGATTGCTCGGCCAACGTCACCAGTTCACGCAACACTGAAGCGCGGGTGGATGCGCCCAGAGGCACGGCGACGGTGGCTTCCGAGAGCAGATTACTCACCAGCGGTTCTTCCAATCCGCTCGAAGCCTCTTTACGATGTGCGCTCTCCAGAGCGGTCAGTTCCTGCTCTGTGTAGGCGTGCATCTGGCTCTCGATCCAGCGGTTAATCTCGACGGTGGTGAACCGCCATTCTCCGCCAATCTTCTGTCCGGGGAGGTAGCCCCGGCTGGCCAGCTTGTTCACCTCGCGCACATCGCGCTGGAGATAACTGGCCAGTTCCTCCAAACTCATCGTTTCGGCAATCATGGGACACCTCCTCTCTCTTCACAGGGACTGCGGAGAGGTTTGCCTGGGCTGGGCTCACTGGTCGCGTGATTGAAGCAACCCCGGTAAATCAAACCCCTTCCCGCCCTTGAGTAACTGCTGGCGCGCCTGGGTTTGCTGGCTCAACCCCCACAGGCGAATGAAACCCTGGGCGGCCTCGTGATCGAACTGATCCCCCGTTTCGTAAGTGGCGAGTTTTTTGCTGTACAGGCTGTTCTCGCTCTTGCGCCCGACCACGGTTGCCTTCCCCTTGAACAACTTCACCCGCACCACCCCTGTCACAAAGCGCTGATTGCTCAGCACAAACTGGAAGAGGTCCTGATGGAAGGCGCTGAACCAAAGTCCATTGTAAATCAGATCCGCATATTCTTGCGAGACCAAAGTCTTGAAGCGCGCTGCCTGCTTGGTGAGGCACAGCGACTCCAGTTCCCGATGGGCCTCGTGCAGAATGACGGCCGCCGGAGCCTCGTAGAGTTCACGCGACTTGATCCCCACCAGGCGGTTTTCCACGTGATCAATGCGTCCCACGCCGTGGTCGCCACCGAGCTTGTTCAACTTCTCGATCAGCGGTACCCCATCCAGCGTCTGCCCATTGAGCGCGACCGGGCGACCCTGCTCAAAGGCGATCTCCACATAGGCGGGTTCGTTCGGAGCCTTGGCGGGATCGACCGTCCAGGCGAACGCATCGGCGGGCGGTTCATCCCACGGATCTTCCAGCACTCCCGCCTCGCAACTACGGCCAAAGAGGTTCTGGTCGATGCTGTACGGGCTCTCCACCGTTGCTTCCACCGGGATACCATGCGCGGCAGCGAAGCGAATCTCCTCGTCGCGCGTCATGCGCCATTCCCGCACCGGGGCGATGATCTTCAGATCTGGGGCCAGGGTCTGGAAGGTCACATCAAAACGGACCTGGTCGTTTCCCTTCCCCGTGCAGCCATGGGCCACCGCGCGCGCATTGAACTGCCGGGCGGTGTCAACCATCAACTTGGCGATCAATGGGCGCCCCAGTGCCGTCGCCAGTGGGTATTTCCCTTCGTAGAGAGCCCCGGCCATCAGAGCCGGCCAGACAAAACAATCCACGAAGAGATTCCGCGCATCCATCGTCACCGCATCGATGGCGCCAGTGCGCAACGCCTTCTCCTTGATCGGTTCCAGGTTTTCGCCCTGGCCCAGATCCACGGTGAAGGTGACCACATCCAGGTTGTACTTCTCCTGGATCCACGGCACCATCACGCTGGTGTCCAGCCCACCGCTGTACGCCAGAATGACCCTGTCTCGCGTGCCCTTTGTGCTGGACGCCATTACCCGGTTCCCTGTTCTCTCTGGTCTCGGTGAAGGATTGTCGCCTGGGCCAACAAATGCACCCATGCTCAATAATACACTTATATCAATAGTGAAACTTCCCGAGGATGGAGAAAGTTTGCCATGACCTTCCAGCTCCGCCTGTCACGATCGATTCTTGAGGAGATGCTGGCACAGGCGCGGGCGGAACTCCCCAACGAATGTTGCGGACTGCTGGCGGGATTCCTGGCCAAAGGCACAGGACGGGTTGAGAAGCGCTATCCCCTGGTCAACGCGGCCGCCAGCCCAGTGGAATATCTCTCCGAACCGCGTAGCATGTTCCTGGCAGACAAGGATATGCGTCGCCGTGGACTTCGTTTGCTGGCCATCTATCACTCTCATCCCACCACCGTCCCGATTCCGAGCAAGAAGGACCTGGCGAATCACTACAGCCCCGAAGTGGTCCATCTGATCATCTCGCTGGCCAGCGACGAACCCGAGGTGCGCGGCTGGTGGTTGACCGAAAGCGACTATCGTCCCGCAGATTGGGTCAGTGTGGAGGAGCAGATGCACAACCCCTTCCTGATCGGCGCAACGATCTATCTGCGCCCTCTGGAATCAGGCGACATCCCGAAGTTGGTCGCCTGGTTCAACGACCCCGAGGTGTTGCGCACTGTGCTCCGCTCCGACCCGATCACTCGGGAAGTCGAGGAACAATGGCTGACACGAATCGGACAGAGCCCGACGGATCTTGTGCTGGGAATCGCCAAGCGCGAGAGCAATCAACTCCTTGGCGTGACCGGATTACACAGAATCGATTGGCAGAGTCGCCATGCGGAGTTCGGTATCGCGATCGGCGAAAAGAACGAATGGGGGAAGGGGTATGGCACCGAGGCCACGCGGTTGATCCTTGGCCACGCCTTTCGCACCTTGAATCTGCATCGCGTCTGGCTTCATGTTCTGGCTGGTCATCTCTCGGCTCTGCGCGCGTATGAGAAGACCGGGTTTGTGCAGGAAGGCATCCTGCGGCAGCAATTGTACAAGGAAGGCCGTTATCAGGATCTGGTGACGATGGCGATCCTGCGAAGCGAGTGGGAAGCGCTGTCGAACGAACACTAATGCGGGTCGGCATGCTTTCTCAAAGAGCCTGAGCCCGTGACCCCATCCTTCAAGTCTTGGGGGAGGAATCTGCGCAGTTTTTTTCTTTTTCTGTCTCGCTGCCAGCCCCTTCGGGACAAATCAATCATATGGGAACAGAAAGTGCCCAGGAACCAAACGATTGGCATGACACGCTGCGCCGCGCCGCCACGGGTGATGCAGAAGCCTGGCGGAGGCTCCTCAATCGCCACCATGACCGCTTGCGCAGGATGATCGCACTGCGGTTGGATGTGCGACTGCAGGGTCGCGTCGATCCATCGGATGTCCTGCAGGAGGCGTACCTGGATGCTTCACTGCATCTGAATGAGTATTTACAGGACCCGAAAATTCCTTTTTTCCTTTGGCTCCGGTCTCTGACTGGGACCCGATTGGCGAAAACGCACCGCTTTCATCTCTCCACGCAGGCGCGGGATGCCGGGCGTGAGGTCTCCCTCTATCGAGGGGCTCTCCCGCAGGCCTCCTCCGCCGCGCTGGCTGCGCAACTGCTCGGGCACGAACCGCGTCCCAGCGAGGCGATCCTGCGCGCCGAGATGAAACTGAAACTGGAGGAAGCGCTGAATCGCATGGATGCCACCGATCGTGAGGTGCTGGCGCTGCGGCACTTTGAGCAACTCAGCACCGCAGAAACCGCGTTGGTGCTGGGGCTCACGGAGGCGGCTGCCGGCAAGCGCTTTATCCGGGCCTTACGCAAACTCAGGGAGATTCTCACGCAGTTGCATGGAGGGCCCGATGCTCTCCTCCCTTGATTCACCCACTATTGTCTCCAGCTCGCAATGAGGTGTTGCATGACTCGGTCGATCCTCGGTAGTTTCGCTGTGGCCCTGGTAGTCTTCGTTGTCAACCGGCCTGCCCCGGCTTATCCGGTACAAAAGCCAAGGCCCAATCCCGGCCGGGTGGTCGGCGCCATCTGGGAGTGGACGGTCACGAACAAGGAGGGAAAGGAGCTCGAGCAGGGGACCTTCCGTGCCTACCAGAACAAGATCTTCAAGGGTGCAACACAGATCGGCACCTACACCCAGGCGGGACGTGATCACATCAAGATTCACATCTTTCAGGGCAAACTGAAGGGGGACATCGATGCACGACAAATTCTGAATAAACCAATCACCCTGCGGGGCGATATAATGCATGCTGATCACGGAAAAGCGAAGATCAAGATCGTCCTGAAAGCAGACTGACCCGCATGGCTGCAGACAGACTCGCACGTCGTCGGGCTCCGAGGGGAGTCGGTTCTCTGAGGAGTCCGACACGACAGCTCACGCGGTGCTGCTTCGCGCTGGCTCGACATGAACTCGTCTTCTGCCAACGATCCCCTGGCACCGCTTGCCGACGAATTTTTGGAGCGCTATCGTCGGGGAGAGCGACCGTCTCCCGAGGAATACGTTGCGCGCGCACCCGAGCTTGCAGCGGAAATCCGCGAACTCTTCCCCGCGCTCCTGGTCATGGAAAAACTGGGAGGCTCGCTGGCTGGGGAGCCTCCCCACTCCAGAGAAACCTTCCCGTCCACTCCCCCTCAGCGCCTTGGAGACTATCGCATCCTTCGCCAGGTCGGACGTGGGGGGATGGGGGTGGTGTATGAGGCAATCCAGGAATCCCTGGGGCGGCATGTTGCGCTGAAGGTGCTTCCCTCAACGTTGGCCTCCCAGGGGAGTTTCCTGGAGCGCTTCAAGCGCGAGGCTCGTGCGGCTGCTCGACTTCATCATACCAATATTGTCCCGGTTTTTGGCGTGGGAGAATGCGAGGGCGCACACTACTACGCCATGCAATTCATCCATGGACAGGGACTCGATGCGGTTCTCAACGACGTCCGACGGCTCCGCTCGGGTGGTCCTTCTCTGGGTGACATGGCCACGGTTCCCCAGACGCTTGGCCAGAGTTTGCTCACCGGGCAGTTTGCCCTCCCCGCCGTGTTGAACCCTGGAGGGGGAACCACTGTGGAGACCAGCTCGGCACTCCCGGAGTCAACCATTCGCTCCCGGGGGATTGCCTCCCGTCCCTCCCGCTATGTCTACGAGGTGGCCCGGCTTGGCGTGCAGGGAGCGCAAGCACTCGCTCATGCGCACGCGCTGGGAGTGTTGCATCGCGATATCAAACCTGCCAATCTCCTGCTGGATTCCCAGGGCTCCCTGTGGGTGACGGACTTCGGTCTCGCCAAGGCCGATGATAGCGAGAATATCACGGTCACGGGTGACATCGTTGGGACCCTCCGCTACATGGCTCCCGAACGGTTCAATGGCCAGGGCGATGCACGCAGCGATGTTTACGGTCTGGGCGTCACTCTTTATGAAATGCTCACGCTCCGCCCCGCGTTCGAGGAAAGCGATCGCGTGCGCTTGATCGCTCAGGTAACTGCGGGCAATTCGCTTTCTCCCCGGCGCATTGATCCCACCATTCCACGCGACCTGGAAACGATCGTCCTGAAGGCGATGGCCCGTGATCCCGAGGATCGCTATGCGACGGCTGCCGAGCTGGCGGATGACCTGTCACGCTTTCTCGCCGATCGTCCGATCAAGGCGCGGCGTCATCGCCTGACCGAGCAACTGTGGCGCTGGGGGCGACGTAATCCCGTACTCGCCGGGCTCACCGGGACCATTTTGCTCCTTCTCGTGTTCATCGCCGTTGGCTTCATGGGCTACAGCTACAACCTCAGCGAGGCCCTGGAACGGTCTGAGCACTATCGGCATCAAGCGGAGGAGCGCTTGCTGGAATCGTTCATTACCGAGGCGCGCGCCCGCCGTTTCAGCATGCGCGAGGGACAACGCCACAAGGCGCTTGACGCGATTCGAGCGGCCGCCAACCTGGCCCGAAAGAGAAACAAACCTCCGGAGACCTTTCACGAACTCCGCGATCTCGCCATCGCGGTGCTAGCGCTCCCCGACGTCTCACGTCACACCTGGGCCGGGCGACCTCATGGCAACGGACTGGTTATCCTCGATAACAGCACCCTGCAACGCTCTGCCAACCTTGATGATACAGGTGATTTGACGTTGGTGCGCATCGAGGACGGGAGCGTCCTCGCTTCTCTTCAGGGACACCACCTCGTCAGCATCCTCTTCGAACCAGGTCGGGATTCTCTCCTTGTCCTGGATAATCAGGGAGTGATCAAGCGCTGGTCGCCTGCCAGTGGGACGATCGTTCGCCTGGCCACCACGCATTGCATTCCTTTGGGTCGCTGGGAACTGAACGCCGATGGCAAGTTTCTTCTTCTGGTCCAGACGGGAGCCACCACCAAACCGTATGAGGTGCTGGATCTTGACCAGGGTGTTCGGATCGGGGGTGGCACGATCTCCGGTGAGGAGGGGCGCGACTATCTGGCCAACGGAAATGTCACCCTGTCTCCCGAAGGCCGACGTGTCGCGGCCGTGGGAGGCGCCTACGGAACTGCAGGCAGTCGAATTGTCCGCATTCTGGATCTCGCTTCTGGCGCAGTCCAGGGTACACTTGGACACCCCGGGAATTGCGTGGCCCCCACCTGGTTTCCCGATGGGAACATACTCGCTGTGGGGCAGGTGGATAGCAGCGAGGTTCATCTTTGGAAGGTATCCGGCTCGGAAGTGCGCCGCCTGGAGATCCTGACCGATTTGCGGGGAGGCGATCCTCATCCGGCGGTGAGCCGAGGAGGGCAATTGCTGGCGATTACCTCTGGATGGCAGGGGGGCACGGTATTCTGGCACCCTTATGGTGAAAAACCAATCCTGCGCATCCCAGACGCGCCGCAGTTTACTTCCGTCGTCTTAGACGGTCGCCTTGCCAGTTTTTCTTCCGAAGGAGAGAACGTTCACCTGCTCGCGGCAGAGCCCAGTCCAGTCCTCCAGGTCCTGCTTCGCAATCCCGCACAGGGCAAACCTACCAGGTGGCGCGGGGCGTCCGTGCATCGCGAGGGACGGTTACTGGCGGTAGGTAGCGACAATGGCGTGTCACTCTTTGACCTCGCCACTGGCTGGAACGTGGCTCAGCTTCCGGTGGGTGATGCAACCTTCCCCAGCTTCATCGCCGAAACGGGTGAACTTCTCACTTATGGTGAGGAAGGCGCCTGGCTCTGGCCCGTCAAGGCGCACCCCGAAGATGCTTCCCGCCTCCAGGTTGGACCCCCTCGACGGTTACCCAGCCCCACGGGAGCGAGCGATGTCGAGATTGCTACCGATCGACGTGGTGAAATCATCGCCCTGGCAGCTTTTTCCAGCGCCTACGTCATTTATCAGCGTGGGAAACGAGTGGAGAAGATTGGGGCACTTCCGGACTGTCGCAACATTGCTCTTTCTCCTGACGGCAAGTGGCTGACCACAGGAGGTCACTGGGGCGGAGCCGTCCATCTGTGGGAACTGCCAGGAGCCAAGTTGGTGAACATTCTACGTCCGTGGATGAGTGGCAGCACAGGAGGGCATGCCTGGTTCAATGCCGATGGACAGTGGTTAACATCACCAGGCACACCTTCCAACTTGCTCCATGTGGGAGGGAAGTGGGAAACACATCCACGTCCTGGCTGGAGTTCGTTGGGTGTCAATCCCTTCTCGCCCGATGGACGCCTCCTGATTCTTCCCGCAGCGGCGGGGAAGGTCCAGTTGCATGAAGCAAAGTCAGGCAGACGCCTGGCCACGTTGGAACTACCCGATCTGGCGCGCACGTGGACCGCGACTTTTACCCCCGACGGTCGGCGGCTTGTCCTCACATCCGACGACATGCTCCGAACCTACGTCTGGGACCTCCCCGCCCTGCGGAGCAAACTTGCGGAACTTGGACTCGATTGGGATACTCCAGCCTATCCAATTTCGCCGACGTCAGCCACCATGCAACCGCTGCTTCAGGTGCAGGTCGATCCGGGCTCACTTCCCTCGCCTCCAACGCAAGCGCTTCCGCTCTTCAGTGTGGCGATTGCCTTCCAACCGTGCAACCCGCATGCTTATCTCGCACGTGCGCATGCTTTTGAGGAACTGAATGATGCCGCGCGAGCGATTGCCGACTACAGCAGCGCGCTCGAACTGCTGCCTCGCGGTTCCGACGAATCACTTCACGCGGTTTTTCGCCGTGCAATCAATCATCAGCGCTTGCACAACGCTCCTTCGGCCGCAAAGGATCTCCAACTTCGTTTGTCCTACCCTGTCAAGGATCCGGTCATCGGAGACGCCCTGGCGAGGCAGTGCCGGAAGGTCGCCTGGACACTCGCCACAGGGCTGGAACCGGAGCGCTCTTTTCCTGAGGCTCTCTCGCTTGCACGAATGAGTGTGCACCTTGCTCCCGAACAAACAGATTTCTGGCATACCCTTGCTGTGGTGGCGTTGCGCAGTGGGGAATGTCGCGAGGCGATCACCGCCCTGGAGAAAAGTTGTCCAGCCGGGAGGGAGCACTACGACGGGGTGGCCCTCTATCTGCTCTGTCTGTGTCATCATCGTCTGGGAGAGGTCAAGCAAGCCCAGGCGTGTTTTGCCGATGCCGAACACTGGCGTGCAGCGCATCGATCCCTTTCGGGCGAGCGTCTCACCCAACAGGAGGCACTCCGTCGTGAGGCCCGGAAACTCCTCACGGGCGCTCCGTAAGAGCGGCGGTGTCCTCGATGTTGGGAGCAAATCCCCTTCGCATGGTGTTCTCGGTAATGGTGCGCGGAACAGTGAATTGCACCAGGTAATCCGGTCCACCCGCCTTCGCTCCAATTCCTGAAAGCTTGAATCCTCCAAATGGTTGTCGGTCGACAATCGCCCCGGTGATTTTGCGATTGATATAGAGATTGCCGACCCGAAATTGTCGTTTTACCCGAGCGATATGTTCGGGACTGCGCGAGTAGAAGCCCCCCGTCAGGGCATAGGGAACGTCATTGGCAATCGCCAGGGCATGCTCCAGGTCGCGCGCCTTGATGATCGCCAGGATCGGTCCAAAAAACTCTTCCTGGCCGAGCATGGACCTGGGTTCGACATCCACGAAGATATGAGGAGCGAGATAGTAGCCCTCCATCGCCAGCTCTGCGGGAGTCCCGGCATAGAGCAGCCGTGCCTCACGTTTCCCCTTCTCGATGACCTTGTTCAGTCGTTCGAATGCTTCCTCGTCAATCACGGCGGCTACCGAACTCCCCGGATCCTCGGGCGGAGCCATCTTGAGGCTCCGGGTTGCCTCCACGAGCCGGGGGACAAATGCCTCGTAGACTCCTTCCAGCACAATAACCCGCGAACACGCCGAGCATTTTTGTCCCTGGTAGCCGAACGCGCTGGTACGAACCCCAGCGATCGCCTCATCAAGATCGGCGTCGTCATCGACGATGATGGCATTCTTGCCGCCCATCTCCGCCAGCACCCGTTTGACATGGTTCTGTCCAGGTTGCATCTCCGTCGCCTGCCGATTGATCAGCAGCCCCACGTTGCGCGAGCCCGTGAAGGCAACAACGGACGTCCGTGGATCATTGACCAGTGCCGGTCCAATTTCCTCTCCAACTCCGGGGAGATAGTTCACCACTCCCGGAGGAAGATTGATCTCCTGGAGAATTTCCATCAACTTGGCACCGTTCACACTCGACTGTTCCGCGGGCTTCATGATCACGGTGTTCCCGGTGACCACGGCTGCCATCGTCATCCCGGTGAGAATCGCCAGGGGAAAGTTCCAGGGCGCCAGAACCACGCTCACCCCACGGGGTTCATAAAAATGCACATTCGACTCGCCGGGAAGATCGCGACGACGAGGTTGTGCCAGACGCAGCATTTCCCGGGCGTAGAAGTGGCAAAAGTCGATTGCCTCCGCCACATCGGCATCTGCCTCACGCCATTGCTTGCCACACTCGAAAATCTGCCAGGCGGATAGTTCAAACCGACGTCGTTGCATCACCCCGGCAGCGCGGAGCAGATACTCAGCTCGTTCGCTGGGTTCGGTATCACGCCAGGCAGGGAAGGCTGAAGCGGCGGCTGCGAGGGCCTGGTGTGCATGCTCCACCGTTGCCCGGGCGCACTTGCCAACAATTTCACGCTTGTGAGCCGGATTGATTGACACAAGGCTGTCACTGGTGGAAACGGAGGTATTGTTGATTACCAGAGGATAGGTATGTCCAAGTAAGCCGCGCACCTGTGTGAGCGCTGTGCGCATCCTTGCACAGTTCTCTTCACGACTGAAGTCTGTCAATGGTTCTACTGGCAAGGGCGCGCTGGGGTCGAGGGCGGTTGATTGCCTGTTGGTTGCCCCTGAAGGCTTGCGCTGCAACAGGCGACGGAGTGGGTTCATCAGGAGTTGCTCCTCGGGCACATGCTCGGTAAAGCTCGCGCGCAAGAATGAATCGTCCGAAGTGTTTTCCAGCAGACGCCGTACCAGGTAAGCCATTCCTGGCAATAACTGGCCATAAGGGGTGTAGACCCGAATCCGCTGCTTCATTCCAACCAGCACTTCCTTGATTGGCTCTCCCATGCCATAGAGCATCTGCAATTCCCAGCGTCCTTGAGGCAGACCAAGTTGGTCAGCCAGGGCCATCCCGTGGGCAATACTGCGAATGTTGTGACTCGCCAGAGCCGGGCGCAGCAGATGGTGGTTGTGCATTAAAAAGCCGGTCAGTTTCTCGTAGTTGGCGTCGGTTTCCGCCTTGTGCTCCCACACCGGCACCGGCCAACCTTGTTCCTGGGCAACGATCGTTTCGTAATCCCAGTAAGCTCCCTTGACCAGGCGCACCCACACACTGGTACCCCGCCGTTCTGCCCACCTGGCCAGTCGCTCCAGGTCGACCTCGCACTCGCGCAGATAGGCCTGAATGGCAATCCCGACATGAGGCCAGGTGCGAAATTCCTCCTCCATCAGAATGCTCTGGAAGATGTGGAGTGTAGCATCCTTGAAGGAGTACTGCTCCATGTCGAAGTTGACGAACGCCTGATTCTGTCGGGCTGCCCGTAAAATGGGGCGCAACCGCGCACAGACCGCACGGATGGTTCCTTCCAGATCCATGGGGTCGAACTGGGAATAGAGGGCGGATAATTTCACTGAGACATTCACGCGCGGCAAGGCGCCGTCGGCATCATTATCGATCAGCGGAACAGCGGGCCAACCGTTGATCTCTCCGGTCAAGCCAGTGAGGAGGGCGGCATACTCGCGCTGAGACGCCTCCGCCTCGGCCTCGGTGATGGTTGCCTCGCCGAGGAGGTCTACCGTGAAGGCCAGGCGGCGCTGGCGTAATTCGGCGATGGTTTGCAGGGCTTCGACAATGTTCGATCCGGCGATGAAGCGACGCGCGAGGTGTTCGGCGGAGCGATACGCCGTCTGGGCCAGGAGCCACCCCGCGACGCCGCGCGAAGGGAGCCAGGGGAGGCCCCAGCGCACCCAGCGCGGCAAGCGCGTACCTGCCTCGCCAAAGTATTCGCGGAGGTGGCGGACAATCGTTTCGGGGGAGTGCAGCAAGGGTAACACATCGACAAAGCGGAACAGTTGTACCTTGAGCGCCTCGTCGTGCATTCCCAGGCGCATCAAGCGCTCATCCCACCAGGCGGGGGTAAAGAGAACTGGTCCGCGCCGATTGAGCCGGGAAAAAATCGCCCGGCCATAATCGTGCGTCAGGGCATCGAGATCGGAACGGTGCTGCATCGAGGCTCTCGCTCTCCAGGAATCGCTTGCACAGCCCAACAATTCCTGCTGTCGTTCACGCCTGGGCGCTGGTATGATGAGGTGAAAAGTTCACTTCCTTGATAGTCGCGGAAGGGTTTGTAATGGCCGGCGAGCGCATTGGCAAATTCCAGATCGTGGGGACACTGGGGAAGGGCGCCAACAGTAGCATTCTACAGGTGCGCCGAATTGCCGACTCCAAACACTACGCGCTGAAGGTGGTCCCCATCGATTCCAAGGAAGATCTCAAATACCTGGAGCAGGCGGAGCACGAATTTCGGGTGGCTCAGCTGCTCGATCACCCCAACCTGATCAAGGTCTATGCCCTGGAAACCGTCAAGGACTGGTTATTCCGTACGCGCAAGGTTCATCTGTTGATAGAGTATGTCAACGGCAAGACGCTGGACACCTTACCGCGAATTGCCGTCCCTCAGTTGGTGCAGATCTTTGTCAAGGTGGCCGCCGGGCTTGTCCACATGCATCGGCGCAATGTCTGCCACGCCGATCTGAAGCCCAACAATATCCTCCTGAGCAAGACCGGCGATGTGAAGGTCATCGATTTTGGCCTGGCCTGGATCAAGGGGGAGGCGAAGAATCGCGTCCAGGGAACCCCCGAGTACATGGCTCCAGAGACTGCCAAAAATCGGATGGTGAACGAGAGAACAGATATCTACAATTTCGGCGCCACCATGTATCGCTTGCTCACCTGGCGCCTTCCCCCTTGTGTCGTTTCCGAGGAAGATGGCGGCCTCCCGCTTGATGGGAAAACGTGGCAGCGTCTCTTCAAACCAGTTCAGGAATACATCGCCGACGCTCCGGAGGGCCTCTGCGACCTGGTGCAACGCTGCCTCTCGTACAATGCGATGAAACGCCCCGAGCGCATGAGTGAGATCCAGGGGGTGCTGGATCGTCTGGCGGACGAACTTGTCACCACCCCGGAGGATCGCCTGGAGGCGCTGGAATGGTGAGCACCCGGACAGAATCACGTTAAATGACGCGGATGCTCCGGTCGATCTGATGCATCGCTTCCAGCAGGAGATGGAAGTGTTTCTCCGCTACCTGGGTATCCATCTGTAACTGATCGAGCGTGGCACCAAACAGAAACAGTCCGGTATCGACCTCGCTACGTGGATCTGGAACGCGGAGATACTTGAAAAAGCAGCCACCGTACTCGGCATCGAAGACCAGCCGTCGATTTCTCCCCTGGTGAGCCTGATCGATCAGAGAATCCAGTTCCTGCATCCGGGCGTGAATCAGATTAGCGAGGGTGCGCCAGAACCGCACCTGGTCGTTCACGGTGCGGACCCGTGGCGCTTCTCCCTCACCCATGGGTACCTTCGGTAAATGCGGACAACGAAGTTGGATCTGCTTGTCGTGCCAGGCCTCGTCCAGAACTTCGCCGTCGCCACACGCGAGCAAGGCGTAATCGAGTCCCCCTTTTAACCGGGTGACGTAATAACGGATGGCGCTTTTGCGGTCCTGCGGTCGGCGGAAAGTGCTGGGATCGCGCGGAAAAAAGAGCTGGCACCAAAGAACGAGGATCAGGAAGAGCACTCCCAGAAAGATGGCCATGGAGGCAACCTTGATCCGGGCAGAGGTCGGTTCATCGGTAACGAGTTGCCAGAGCAGGGGACTCCACCGTGCCAGCGACCATGATTGCGCCTCCCAGCGCAGGATGCTGAGCCCCACCCAGAGGACACATGCCGCGGCAATCAGCCACGCCCCCCGATGCGGATTCACCGCCTTTTCAAGAAAGTGCCGCTGCTTGGTAACGGCGACGATGAGGGCGTACAGGGCTGAGGCGAGGGCGACGACCACAAAGAGATCCGAAAAGTTGAAGAAATCTGAAAAGAGCATATCAGCCTCGGCAGCGAGGGACGCGGTCAATTGAAAGCGCTGACTTTCTGGGGAAAACATCTGAGCAAGCAGAAGCTACAAGGTACCGCTCCCCCTGCGGCGCTGCAACCCGAAGTCTGGCGATTTGGAGGGGCAAGGGAGCGTGGAGGGTTCACTTACTCCCCACCACCAGCACATCGGTGTCCGCGAGTTTCTGCAAAAGCCGATCCAGAATTGACTGTCCAAACCAGCGCCGATACCAGGGGCGCCGACTGCGGCCGATGACCACGTGAGTAATTCCATACTCCCGAGCGAAGGCGGCAATAGTACTCACAACATCACTCCCCTTGAAGGTCATCGGCATCCCCCCCAGTTGCTGAACCAGTTCCAGGGTATTGGAGATCTGGCGCTGGGTGGCCGCATCAATTCGCGACAGATCTTCACGAGGGGTTTGGATGTAGACCGCATACCAGGGAGCACTGAGCCGATCCGCCAACCGCGCGCCCTTGCGCAGCATTTGCTCTGCACCAGGGCCACGCGAACTGAGACACACCATCACTCGGGCCGAGGTATTCTGCTCCGCCGGCTCTTCCTGGTTGGTGCGCTGGCGATCCAGGCGGTGGGCGATCTCCTCCAGTGCGAGTTCTCGAAGACGTGTCAAGTTCCCTTCGGTGAAGAAATTATCCAGCGCCCGTTCGATGCGTTCGCTGGGGTAAATCTTCCCGGCCACGAGACGCTCCCGGAGGTCCTCCGCGGACACATCGACGTTGACCAGTTGGTCCGCCAATCCAAGCACATAATCGGGAACGCGCTCCTTGACCTTCACCCCAGTGGCTTTTTCCACCAGATCGTACAAACTTTCCAGATGCTGAATGTTCAGGGTGCTGATGACGTTAATCCCGGCACGAAGAAGATCCTCGATATCCTGATAGCGCTTGGCGTTTTTACTCCCCGGGGCATTGGTATGAGCGAGTTCATCGACGAGAGAAACGGTGGGACGCCGAGCGAGGATCGCCTCCAGATCCATTTCTTCAAGCACGACTCCACGGTATTCGATGCGACGTCGTGGGACCTGCTCCAAACCATCAAGGAGTGCAGCAGTCTCGGCACGGCCGTGGGTCTCAACCACTCCAATCACTACATCCACACCCTTCCGCTTGAGCCGCTGTCCTTCCTGGAGCATCTCGTACGTTTTTCCAACTCCCGCGGCGAACCCCAGGTACACTTTCAAACGTCCTCGTTGTTGGCGCTGAATCAAACTTAAAAAATGCTCGGGATTGGGTCGGATCTGCTCAGTTGGCATGGGAATTCTTCTCACTGAGAGGCGGGGTGTCACTCGTGACTGCTCCAAACACAAAACCCACCGGCGCTCCCTCCGCGGCGAGGGGAACGGTGAGACGAAACGACGTCCCCACCCCTGGGTGACTCTCGCAGGTGATGGTCCCACCGTGGGCAGCCACGATCTCCTGAACGATCGCCAATCCAAGGCCGGTTCCACTTCCACCACTTTGCCCCGGCACGCGGAAGAACTTTTCGAACACATGAGGGAGATAATCCGTGGGGATGCCGACTCCGGTGTCCGCCACGGTCAACTGCACGGAATCGGGACCGGCCGCCGCAGAGAGGGTGATCGTCCCCCCGGGTTCGGTGTAAGTGAGGGCATTTTCAAGGAGATTGCGAAGAGCGGTCCCCATGCGTGACGGATCAGCGGCGATCGCGGGGGTTCCAGGAGGAATATCGAAAACCAGGGCAACTCCCTTGTCTTCTGCGCGGGGGCGGATCCCATCCGCAGCGGAGCGCAACAAGGACTCGGGAGACACCGGTTGGATCTCCAGTTGACGCCACCCCTGTTCCAGGCGGGCCAGATCCAGAAGGTTGTTCACCATGGCCAGCAGTCGTTCAGAGTTTTCCCGTGCATCGAGGAGTAGTTCGATCTGCTTGGGGGTCAGAGGCCCCGTCGTTTCCTCCAGGAGGAGATGAACTACCAGGCGGATGCTCGTCAACGGCGTTTTTAACTCGTGACTCGCCGTTGCAACCAGGTTGCTTTTGACCTGATCCAGCAAGCGCAACCGGGTCACATCCTGCAGAAGCACCGCTGCACCAAGTGTTATTCCGTAGGGGTCCCGAATGGTGAGAATACGCGGGAGAACTGCTCGGTCGCGACCATTCGAACCAATGAGAATCACCTTGTCGAATTCTTCTGGGAGATAGTCTGCTTCTCCCCGCAACGCGGCTCCAAGTGGTTGGAGCAAAGGCTCGGGGAGCGACCACATTCCGGAAGGCAGTTTCCCTGTTTGCTTGGGAACCAGTCCAAGTAACTGGCGTGCGGCGGGATTGGCCATCTCCACCGTCCCTTCTGCATCGATCACAATCACGGGGTCGGGGAAGGAATCGATGGTGGCCTGGCTGGTGCGCTGGGCACGCAACAGCTGTGCCGACTGAGATTGGCGATAATCACGCAGGTGACGCGCCATCAGGTTAAACGCCTCGGCCAGTTGCCCAAGTTCGTCGGCGTACAGCACGGGAACTACCTGGTTCAGATTCCCCGCACTGATGCCGAGCGCGGACTGGGTGACTGCCTTGATCGGTTGGAGGATGGTGCGGATGGTGTGCCACGTCACCACTCCAGCGAGCAGGACAGCGAGACCAAGCCCTGTGCTCAGCCAGAAGATGGAATTAAGCGCCGTCTGGCTGGCGCGGGCGCTCGCCAGTTTCATCTCTCGTTGGTTGAGTTGGAGTACCTCGTTCGCCACGGCCTTGATCTGGGTAAAGTTGGTGTAAAGTCCGTCTGGGCGGTAATAATCGTGATGATTCGCTCCTTCAAGAGCGGAACGCCGAAAGAAGTTGTCCCCTTGCTCCCGATACTGCCTGGTTAACTCCACCAGTCGAGTAACGCATTCTTCTTCTCTGGGGAGAATGGTGATGTTACCTTGCTCTTTTCCAAGGGCAGCGCGATAGCGCTCCCAGTTGGTCTCAAATTCGGTACGTGCCCTGGTTTCGAGCTCCTGGCGTTCTTTCGGATCCTCCAACCCGCGGGCCACGAGCATGAACTGAAACGAGGAATCGATGCGTTCCAACGCCTCGGTCAACTCCTGCATCGCCACCACGCTTTCATAGTTCTCCCAGAGAATTACACTGATGCTTCCTCCCAGTCGATGTAACAGCAAGACCCCAGCACTCCCCAGAATGGCGATGAGGATCAACAAGGGAAGCAGAGTCAAGAAAATACGTCGCCTCAAAGTCAAGAGACTGCTCATGGAGAGTTCTCGTTGCGGACAGAATCTGCCGGGAGTTCATTCCCGGCGCGTGGCTAGAATCCAAAGCGTTTCCGCTTGCGATAAAGGGTACTTGGATCGATCCCAAGCACGGTGGCAGCCTCCTCCAACGTGGCAGTATTCGCCAGGACCCGGCGAATATGTTCTTCCTCCAACTGCTCCAGGGTGATCGCTCCTCCAACTTCCATGGTGCAGGGCGGGAGGGTGGCCCCAATTTGGGCAGGGAGGTCCGATAACCCGACCAGTGGTCCAGGAGTCAGGATCACTCCGCGTTCAATGGCGTTGCGCAGTTCACGCATATTCCCAGGCCACGGATAGCGGAGCAGGGCACTCATGGCTTCTTCGGTGAAACCTTCGATCTGTCGGGTGGTTTGACGGGCGAAGAAGTGCAGGAGGTGGTCTGCCAGCGGAGGAATGTCTTTTCGCCGTTGTCGCAACGGGGGCAGAATAACCTCGATCACATTGAGGCGATACCAGAGATCCTCACGAAACGTCCCCGCTGCGACTGCTGCCTGGAGATCGCGATTGGTAGCGGCAAGGATGCGCACGTCACAAACTCGGGTTCGCGTTTCTCCCACCCGTTCATAACGTTTCTCCTGCAGAAGCCGAAGTAATTTTGGTTGCAAGGCCAAGGGGAGATCGCCAATCTCATCGAGGAACAAGGTGCCCCCCTCGGCGGCGGCAACCTTCCCCAGGGTGTCCTGGACTGCTCCGGTAAAGGCCCCCCGCACGTGTCCAAAGAGTTCGCTTTCCAGCAACTCGGCGGAGAGACTTGGGCAGTGGATGGTGATGAAGGGAGCGGCGGCTCGCTGACTGCGCGCGTGAATGGCCCGACTTACCACTGATTTTCCTGTCCCGCTCTCCCCCCGGATGAGAATGGTTGCCTCGGTAGGTGCGGCTCTGAATACCACATCCAGTGCCTGTTGCATGATCGGTTCCTGCGTGCGCAGATCTGCCTCGGGGACGATCGTGCGAACACGTTCCTCCAATGCCTCCACCTGGGATTGGAGCCGCTTCATACGGCTTACTCGATCCAGAACTACCCGGAGTTGATTGGGCGTAAAAGGCTTCGGCAGGTAATCGACCGCTCCCAGGCGCATGGCCTCCACTGCGGTTTCAATGGTGGCGTAGGCGGTTACCACCACCACGGCCAACCCGGGGGAGACGCGAAGCAGTGTCGGCAGAACCTCCAACCCCTGCTCGCGCCCCAGGCGGAGGTCGAGAAAGGCCACATCGAAGACTCGATGGCCAAGCATGTCTCGCGCCTGCGCGCTATCGGCGGCCTCGCGAACGTGGTGCTGCATCGTTTCCAGTGCCAGACGCAGCGATTTCCGCAGTTGCTGGTCATCATCGATCAGAAGAATGTTCATGCCTGCTCCACGGAGCCTCTCGCGAAGAAGCAATCTCACGGCCCTGAATCGCGCTATCGTGCAGGTGCCCTGGACGTATAGAATGGGCTGTGCAGCTCACCTTCGTGCATAATAGATGCCGGGAGGTGCGTCTTGAAACTTCTCTTTCTAACTAACTGTCTGGATGTATCTTATGGGCTAATGCATGCCAGGCATGGGACGCACGCTCCCCTTCTGGTCGGGCATTTTGCATGGCCAACCGGGCGACGTGCAATCCACAGGGGGCAGCAGTTCAGGTCGACCGTTGGCTCGTACCCCTGTTGGCGCAACTCACTGTTTTGGCGTCAGAACAATTCCCGCACGCACTTCGACGAGTTGTGGCGAACTCTTCAATCAACCGATGTGCTGCCCAGCACGTGGTTTCCAGAGGATTCACATCATGGTGACAGACGCACACGTGGACAATGGTATCCGCATCGAGAAGGATTCACTGGGTTCGGTCGAGGTCCCCGCCGACCGTTTGTGGGGCGCACAAACTCAGCGTGCCGTTCTGAACTTCCGCATCGGGGTTGACCGTTACCGCTGGGGACGACCCGTGATCCGTGCCCTGGGTCAACTCAAAAAGGCTGCAGCGCTGGCGAACTATGAACTTGGTGAGCTCCCACGCTCCAAGGTCGATTGGATTGTGCAGGCCGCCGACGAGGTGATCAATGGCCTGCATGATCGGGAGTTTCCTCTCGTTGTCTTTCAAACGGGCTCCGGGACTCAGTCCAACATGAACGCCAACGAGGTGATCGCCAACCGAGGGAACCAGCTGGCTGGCGGAGAAGTGGGTTCCCATCGTCCCATTCACCCCAACGATGATGTCAACCACGGCCAATCGTCCAACGATACCTTCCCTACCGTGATGCACCTGGCCACCGTGGACCAGGTCGATCGGATACTGCTCCCCGCTCTGCTGGAACTCCGCGAAACCTTTCACGTCAAGGCACAAGGTTTCGCCTCGATCGTGATGGTCGGTCGGACCCATCTGCAAGATGCAACCCCCCTCACTCTCGGGCAGGTGATGATGGGTTGGGTGGGCCAGCTGGATCAGGCTCGTGAGGGAATCGAACGAGCACTCCCGGGGTTGTACGAGTTGGCGATCGGCGGAACAGCTGTCGGCACGGGACTGAACGCCCATCCGCTCTTTGGAGTGCGAACCGCGCGCAAGTTGGTAGAAGCGACGGGCAAGCCATTCGTCACGGCTCCCAACAAATTCACTGCGCTCTCGGCTCACGAGCCGATGGTCACCATGAGTGCCGCGCTGCGAACCCTCGCTGGGGCGCTCATGAAGATCGCCAACGATGTTCGCTGGTATGCCAGCGGTCCTCGGGGGGGACTGGGGGAATTGAAGATCCCGGCCAACGAACCGGGCTCGTCGATGATGCCTGGGAAGATCAACCCGACGCAGTGTGAGGCACTCACCATGGTGGCGGTCCAGGTCTTCGGCCATGACCATGCTGTTGCCTTCGCGGATTCGCAGGGGAATTTTCAGCTAAACGTCTACAAACCAGTGATCCTGCACAACGTTCTCGACTCCATCCAGTTGCTGGCCGAGGCGATCCATTCCTTCACCGTGCATTGTGCCCGGGGCATCGAAGCGAATGAGGCCCACATTCGCGAGCACCTGGAGAACTCCCTGATGCTGGCAACTGCTCTCAATCCTCACATCGGCTATGAAAAGGCGGCAGAAGTGTCGCTCACCGCGTACCGAGAAGGGACCAGCCTTCGGGAGGCGGCGATCAAACTGGGGCATGTAACCCCCGAACAATTTGATAGCTGGGTCAAGCCGGAGGAGATGACCCATCCACTCATCGAGAACGAGCACACCGGGCGTGACCGGATCGCGACTTTCTCAGGGGTCTGCTAACGGACATCCTGGCGCGAGCGTTTCTGCTTGTCATGTCGAGAGGTGTCGCAGGGCTGTCAGGATCGGGTATGTGATCGCATTTGAGAGCGGAAAAACACCCTTTGACAGAGTTTCCAACCTCCTCTGTCAAAGGGCGTGGGAATGCCCCTGGAACGCTGGGGCACGTTACCGGTTCTCGATACAGTAAAGATACTTATCGGAGCGTAAAAAGAGCTGATTGTCGACCACGGCAGGGCTGCCGCTAAAGTCACTGTCATCCGATAATTTGTTGTGCGCGATCTCTGTCAACTTGGGGGAGGCCTCGACCACGTAGGTGCCATCGAAACGGCTCACCACGTAAAGTTTGCCCTTCACCACCACCATCGACGCATAGAAACTCCCGTTGAGACGCTTGCGTCCAACCTCGTCGCCGGTCTTGCTATCCACGCAGACCATCGTTCCACGTTGATCGATCCAGAACAGGTTGCCGTTGTACAGGGTAGGAGAACAGATGTACGATCCGCCGCGCTTCGACCAGAGGACGTTGCTTTTGGTCACGTCGCCCTTGCCCCCCACCTTGATGGCGGTTCGCCCACCTGTCCGGCCGCCAACAGCGTAGGTGATGCCGTCGTGGAGGATCAGGCTGGTGCACGCGTTATCATCCACCTGGGTCTGGGCATACCAGCGCAGTTTCCCTGTCTCGGGGTTCAATCCCCAGACCTCATAGGCAACCGAAACCAGGAGATCGTCCTGGCCCTCCTTGTTCCTGGCGATCAGAGGGGTGCCGTAACAGCGGCTCAGATTGGCAGCTTCCGCCTTCCAGACTTCCTTCCCCGTTTTGCGCTCGAAGGCGCGGATGGACTGACTCTCCGAACCAGCGGTCACAATGACCATGTCCTTGTAGAGAATGGGGCTGGAGGCCGACCCATACATCGAGTTGGTTTCCGTGCCCACGCTTTTTTGCCAGACCTTGTTGCCCTTCATATCAAAGGCAAGAACTCCCGTGGTGCCAAAGAAAACATAGACTCGTTCGCCATCGCTGACCGGGGTGTTGCTCGCGTAGCCATGATAGGCAAACTGTCCGCGTGAGCGAAATTCGGGGAGAACGGCGGGCACTTCCTTCGACCACAGTTCCGTGCCTTTCTGGCGATCGACACAAACAAGATAGCGTTTGAGATTGGACAGGTTCCCACTCTCGCCGGTGTAACAGGTGACAAAGACCTTGTCGCCGACGATCACAGGGCTGGAGAACCCCTTGCCCGGCAGTTTCAGCTTCCATTTCAGGTTCTTGGTGGCGCTCCATTCGGTGGGAATGGTGGCGTCGTTCGCGGTGGCGGAGCCATCGGGGCCACGAAAACGCGACCAGTCGCCGGCCAGCGCGGGGAAGACCAGGATCGCAGCGGTGAACAGAGCCCCGCACAGGTGAGTTGAACGCATTGGCATCCTCTCTCGTGGAAATGGGCACCGACTCCGTGAAGCGAAGAGAGCCTCGTTACGGAGTCGGAAAGTGATTCTGGAGAAGCGAGGGCCTGAGGGGACAACCCCTGTGAGGTCACGCAAGGGGCGTGGACAGGCTCCTGTGAGAACACAAAGCAACGCTGAGAGGGAAACGATCGCCCCTCAGCGTTGCACAGCGAGCATTGCAGACAATTCGCCGATTACTGAGGAGGACGAGCCGGACGCCCACCCTGGCCGCCGTCACCACCCGGACGACCGGGACGGCCACCCTGGCCACCCGGACGACCGCCTTGCCCCGGACGTCCACCCTGGCCACCCGGACCGAAACCGCCACGCCCACCGCGTTCGGCCATATCCTTGAGCGTCTTCTTCTGCTCGTCGGTCAGCAACTTGCCGAGTTTGGTATCGACTTCCTTCTGCAGCTCTTCGAGTTGCTTCTTCTGCTCGTCGGTCAACTTGAGCTGTTCAACCAGGAACGGATTGAGAATGGTGCCAGGCTTGGGACGCTGGAATCCACCCTGGCCAGGACGCCCGCCCTGACCGGGACGCTGCCCAGGCCGTTGCGGCGGCTGCTGGGTCTTGTTTTCGTCCTTGTCATCGACGAAAGAAACCGCTGCTTGCTTCCCCTTGGCCGAGCAGCCTTTGTCGCCACCCTTGCCCCGTCCTTCTGCGGTGACAGCAAAGCCCATGATAGCCAGGGCCGCCAAACCAACGCCAACGAGAGAATACCAGCGCTTCACGTGCGAGCTCCTTGGATGAGAAACGAACAGTCGATCAGGTCAGAACGGCGCACACGACCACGGCGAGCGCCGGCCAGATTCTCGTTCTATTCTTGTTACTGCGAGACCGAATTCACCTGGGACAGAAGAAGATCTTTTTTTTGCCACCGTTCGCTCCTTCCTTGAATCCCCTCGCGTTGCGCGCGGCGATACAGTACAGTCAGTAGAGGGGTTTCTCCTTGGAGTGGAGAGTACGATGGCTCTTGCGGAACAAGCAGAGGCTCTACTCGATCGACTGCGAGGGGGTGACGGCCAGGCCCTGGGCGAACTCTTCACCCTGTATCGCGATCGCTTATGGCGGATGGTGTACGTGCGTCTCGATCGCCGTCTGGCTGGCCGGGTTGATCCCGACGATGTGTTGCAGGAAGCGTTTCTCGACGTGGCGCGCCGGATCGGTGAATTCCTCGCGGATGGCTCCGTCGCCTTCTACGTCTGGTTGCGCTTTCTCACGGTGCAGCGCATGCTGATGGTGCAGCGAAATCACCTGGGCGCCCAGATGCGCGATGTGAACATGGAAGTCTCTCTCCCGCAGGGAGGGCTCTCCCCGGTCAATGCCGATTCGATGGCCGGAGCTTTTGTCAGCGATTTTACCTCGCCAAGCCAGGCGGCCATTCGTCATGAGATGCAGGCGCAATTACGCAGGGCGCTCGATGAGATGGACCCGCTCGATCGAGAAGTGCTCGCCTTGCGACACTTTGAAGAATTGAGCAACAACGAGGTCGCCCAGATTCTGCAGATTTCTCGCGAGGCGGCCAGCAAGCGGCACGTGCGTGCCCTCAAACGTCTCAAGGATATCCTTACCAAGGTTTTCTAAGCCCGCCCGCCAATCGCTCGCAGAGATGGATTCCTTCGATGCACGATCTCAATCCTGGCTACTCCTCGGTGGATGATCTGGCGGAAGAATTCGCGCAGCGCTGGCGCGAAGGAGAAAAACCGTCGGTCGAGGAGTACATGGAACGCCATCCCGACCTCGCGGAGGAGATTCGCGAGGTCTTCCCGGCCGTGTTGATGATGGAGCAACTGAAACCCCGGCGTGAGGATACCCCGGTCAGCCCTTTGACGACGCCCTTCCGCGATGCCACCCCACTGGATCGACTCGACGAATATCGGATGGTGCGTGAAATCGGTCGCGGCGGCATGGGAATTGTCTACGAAGCAGTGCAGGAACCGCTGGGCCGCCGTGTGGCCATCAAGGTGCTTCCCGCGCACCTCTTCGCGAATGAAAAACTCCGGCAGCGCTTTCGTCGTGAGGCCCAGGCAGCGGCACGCCTCCATCACACGAACATCGTACCTGTGTTCAATGTGGGCGAGACGCAGGGGCTGTGCTACTATGTGATGCAACTGATCGCGGGACGCGGCCTCGATGTGGTGCTGCGCGAAGGTGGAACCTTGCGTGAAAGGCAGGGTTCGGAGAGCACTCCCCAGGAGCAGGAGGACCCCGGTTCCACCGCGCGACTTTCCGACGGAGCGGACTCGCTTCCCGCCTCCTCTCCGCTCCGTAGGCGGGTGACTCAAACAGGTACGCCGACCAGGGACCGCCCCCCCCTGGTGTCGTTACCCGCCACGTCGCAGGACTATGCCCGCGCGGTGGCGCGCGTCGGGGTCCAGGTCGCCGAGGCCCTGGAATATGCTCACGCGCAGGGAATTCTTCACCGCGATATCAAACCCTCCAACCTCTTGCTCGATGAGCGGG
Organism: Planctomycetota bacterium; assembly: GCA_029777335.1. Classification (GTDB taxonomy): domain Bacteria; phylum Planctomycetota; class Planctomycetia; order Gemmatales; family Gemmataceae; genus JAKOSN01. The sequence continues at coordinate 46,377 of JAKOSN010000067.1, read as the reverse complement.
AAGCCGTCTGGGTCACCGATTTTGGCGTGGCCAAACTGGTCGAGGAAGCCAACCTCACCCAGTCGGGGGACCTGGTGGGGACGCTGAAATACATGCCTCCGGAGCGTTTCAGCGGCGTGTCTGAAGCACGGGGGGATGTCTACAGCCTGGGCATCACGCTTTACGAGATGATCGCGCAACAATCCGCTTTTCCCGACACCACGCCTCAGCATCTGATTCAGTTGATCACGCACGCCGAGCCACCTGCCTTGCGAACCATCAATGCAGGAGTTCCCGCCGATCTGGAAACGATCATCCTCAAGGCCATCGCGCGCGATCCGACCCTTCGCTATCAAACGGCCGGAGAGATGGCGGAGGATCTGCGCCGCTTTCTCGATGACCGTCCCATTCGTGCGCGGCGAACAAGCGCTCTCAACTACCTTTGGCGGTGGTGTCGGCGCAACCCTCTGGCCGCCAATCTTGCCGTGATGGTACTGACCTTGCTGGTGGTTGTCAGTGTGGTTTCCGTGGTGGCTTATGTTCGCACCGCCGCGGCCAACCGAGAGGTTGCGGAAGCCAACGGCGAGATCATCAAGGCCAACGAGGAGATCACTCGGGCCAATCAGGAAATCACCAAGGCGCTGAATGCCGAGCAGATGCATCGCGAACAGGCGGAGATGACCTCGGCAGAAGCCCTGGAGGCGCTCAATCGCATTTACGATCGCTTTGCTCCGAATCGAATTGTGGTTTCGCCACAGGTCCCAGTGGAAGGGAGCAACGGCGAGACGATTGAGGTGCCCATCACTCCCGTCCTGTCGCGCGAAGCTGCCCCGCTCCTGTCGGAACTCCTGGTTTTTTATGAGCGTCTCGCACAGCGAGGCGGGGATTATCCCCAGCTGCGCATCGAGGCGGCGGAGGCAAATCATCGGATCGGTGACATCCGCCAACGCCTGGGGCAATTCGACACGGCGCTGCTTGCCTACCAACGAGCGATTGCTCTGTATCAGCAATTGCAGGTCGAATCTCCGGAGAACTCTGCGCTGAAGGTGAAACTGGCTCGCAGTTACAACGAACTTGGACGTGTCCACTGGGCGCGCCAGGCGCTGGAAAAAGAACGCGAAGCCCACGCTCTGGCCGTGGCCACGCTTGCCGATGCCCCCGTTGAGTTGGTGAAACGACCCGAGTATCGCTATGAGTTGGCGCGCACCTATTACTTTCAGGCGCGGCGCGAACCCTCTCCTCAGGGACAGGGGCCGCCGGGCCCCGGGTGGCCGCTGCCCGGTCTGGGGCGCCCTGCTGATCGTTCAGGGGGACATGGTCGAGGGGGATCTGGACGTTCCGATCGGTATCGTGACTCTTCTCCCTTCCAGAAAGCCACCTCTCTCCTCAAGGATCTCGTCAAGGAGTATCCGGGGGTGCCAGATTATCGTCATCTTCTGGCATGTTGTTATCGCGATGCCCCGCCGGAACGGCTGAGTCGGGGGCCTCAGTGGGGCAGTGCGTCCTTCGAGAAGGCCGTCGAGATCCTGCGCGATCTGGCCAAGGGCTATCCTGACGTCCCTGATTACCGTTACGACCTCAGTGAAACCCTGGCGCGCCCGGAGATCCCTCGCTTCCCCTTCAGCCCCGATACCATCACCCGCGCCAAAACCCGCCTGGAAGAGGCGATGAGCCTCGCCAAGCAACTCGTCGCAGAGTATCCCAAGGTCCCCCACTACGTCGCGGGATACGCCCAGTTGCATGAACGAATGGGGATCCTCCTTCTCCAGATGAAGAAGGTGGACGAGGCGGAGAAGTTGCTGCGTCAGGGAGTTGCCCTGCAAAAGGAAGTGGTCAGTCAGTATCCCCAGATCGCGGGGCATGCCATGCGCCTGTCCCAGATGCAATCCTCTCTCGCCATTGTGCTGATTGAACGGCGCGAATGGAAGGAAGCCCGAGCGCTGCTCCAGGAGTCGATCGCACGACAACAAACCGTCCTGAAGAATGAACAGCAGATGGGGTTCCTGCGTGTGGGGTTAGGGCGAAGTTATCGCACCCTGGCGGACGTCTTCACACGCCTGGGAGACAAGGTCTCCGCAGCCGAGGCGCTGCGGCATGCGGAAGATCTGGGAGGTCGACGTCCGCCGCCCTTTGCAGGACGCCCTGAAGGGAATGGACGCCGAGACTGAACAAGACTGTTCCCTCTCGTTCACTTGCGGCGCCAGATGCTGTCTTCGTCGAGGCCACGACTTCGCAGCACTGGCTGGATCGCCTTGAAAAACCGACCCGCATCGACCGGATAACCGGCGGTCGGTTCGAGCCCGGGAACAAGCGCCTGCCAGTATTGATTGAATTGATCCATCAATACTTCTCGGATGTATTTACTAATCATCGAAGCCAGCGCGACCTCGAAGTGATCCTGATCCGCGCGCGGTTGCATGGTGAAGCGCACTCCCCGGGAAAGACCCATCACCAGGTAATCGCTTCGGAGCATTGATTCTTGCTGAGCCAGGACCATTCCCTCACTCAGGGCTTCCTGCAGGATCGCAGCATACGTGTTTCGCCCACCATGTTTGTCGACGAAAAAGGAAACGGGCTGTTCCTCAGGAAGCAGTGTCAGGTTCAACCGGATCAGTCGAGTCAGGCAGTGAGCAAGCGCTGCTCCCTTGGAACCTGCGCGCTCGACCAACGCATTGAAGTGCGCGGGGCAAAGGAGAATCGTTCGCACCGGCCCGCGGATGGTGTTGGCCTCCGCGCAGACCCGTGTCCAGCGCGTGGAATGCGATTCCAGCGTATCTCCCGCTGCTTCAAGGGGTAAGATACATCTCTGTCCCTGTTCTTCCAAATACCAGCATTCGGCTTGCAACTCGGCCATCGAATCCGGGGCCAGCTGATTCAGGAAGCCATGGAGGGAGAGAGGGGGATCGATTGGCCAGGAATGCAGGGTCGCAAGGACCGACGTTTCCAGCGCGCGGAGACCGCGGGCGCTGCCAAAGACCGCCTTGGAGTCATCGACCAGGAATTGCCCTTCATCCTTGTCACCTGCGCGGCGGACGGCGGAGCGCAGCGTTTGCCAGCGATCGGTTTGATCCGGGACGTGCAGGGCCACCGAGGTCATCACCAGCGGGCCAAGGTTGGGTCCATAACCGGCCTCGTCGATGCCGATCAGCCAGGGCATGAGGTCTCCTGCATGTCAAAAAAGAGAAGCCTGGCAAGAAACGCGGGTTGACAGCAACCTGTCAGGGCGAGTAACTGTGTGGGGTCAGGAGCCCCAACTGGGGCCACGCTATCGTTTCTGCGCGAGAAAGGCAACATGGCCCCGACGGAGTCCACCCCCAGAGAGGATGTTCCCCCGTTGCCCCCGCGTCCGCTCGACGGACACAAGGGGACCTTTGGGCGCGTGTTTGTTGTGGCCGGAAGTCGGGGGATGTCTGGCGCTGCGGTCCTGTGTGCCAGTGCAGCGCTGCGCGGTGGAGCAGGACTCGTACGACTGGCCATCCCCACTGCGATTCAGGAAGTGGTGGCCGCAGCCAATCCCTGCTACACGACGATTGGCTTACCTTCTGACAGCGAAGGTCGCCTTAACCTGAGGGCACTCTTTCGTATACAATCGCTGGCACAGGAGAACGACGTGCTTGCGGTTGGGCCAGGGTTGGGGAATCGGGCTGCGGTTCCTGCGGTTATCCGCGGATTGCTCAACACCCTGGACCGCCCTCTCGTGCTGGATGCGGATGGCCTTAATGCACTGGTCGCAAGCGGGATGACTCTGGGGACGCGGACCGCTGCCCCCACCCTGGTGCTGACGCCTCATCCAGGAGAGTTTGGGCGCTTGTTGGGTATCAGTACGCGCGCAGTCCAGGAGGCGCGCGCCGAGCTTGCGGTCAACTATGCCCAGACTGAACGTGTGATCCTGGTGTTGAAGGGGCATCAGACCCTGGTAACCGATGGGATACGTCTGTATCGCAATCCCACCGGAAACCCCGGCATGGCGACCGGGGGGAGCGGCGATGTGCTCACTGGTCTGATCGCTGCTCTGCTGGGACAGGGGTTAGATGGGTTTGCGGCCGCACGTTTGGGGGTTTTTGTGCATGGGCGTGCGGGTGATCTGGCCAGCGCAAGTTTGGGAGAAACGAGCCTGGTGGCGACCGATCTGCTTATCTGGCTGCCACGCGCCTTTCGATCCATGAGCCCGGCCGACCGTGCGGGAGCCATCGCATCCCCCGCCGCGACCGGAAAGGAGCCTGAGGATAGAACCTTATGAAGCTGATGTGTACGGCCTGTCAACAGTGGCTACAGGTCCCAGAAGAATCGGCCGGGCAGAAGATGAAGTGTCCGCTCTGCGGCGCGATCTTCAGTGTCCCCGGCTTACCTTCGGATCTCGGCACAGCAAGCAGTTCTGCGCCGGCTCCGCAAACCGTTTCTGCGGCCGCTCAGCCGAGCGCTGGCAGCCATCCCTTCGCCCCTCCTTCGTCGCCCCATCCCCCAGGAGGCTCGTCAACACCCATGGCCACCAATCCGAACAATCCCTCCGTTCCCGGCAGCACGCCACCCGGAGCCGAAACGTACAACCTTGCCGAGGAACCTGCCGCGCCTGCCCCGGTTCCTCCCTCTCCGGCGCCGTTCACTCCTCCCTCTCCTTCGATCCCAGCCACGAGCCACGTCACTCCAGCGCCCACGTCCCCAGCAGGTTCACGTTCGGTCACGGACGGGTATCGCAAAACGGTCACGCTTTCCATCAAACCGGAAATCCTGCAGTGGATCCCGGCCGCAGGGATGATTCTGATCTTTATTCTCCAGTTTTTTACCTGGGTCGCGCTACGCCCCGGTGGACAGGACATTGTCACTCAGAATCCCTGGCAAGCCGCCTTTGGTGGACGCACACTCGATACTGATCTCAAGACCGAGCCAGCAGCCAAATTGCTTCAGGGGGACAAGGAGCAGATCGATCTCAGCATGAGTCTGTTCACACTCCTGTATCTGCTGGTGTTTCTCGCCGCCCTGGTGGTGATCGTCGGCGTGGTCATTCAGCCGATGTTGACGGTGAAACTTCCGCCTCAGGTCGAAGCGTTGCTCCCCTGGAAGTGGGCAATCGCGACCGGAGCGGCGGCTCTCCCGCTCATCGTCCTCTGCTTCCAGTTACTCGTCGGCTACAGCATGGAGGATCAATATCGCGCCAGCGTTGAGAAAGATCTGAAGTGGAGCGAACGAGGTAATCTCGACACCAAGGCGGGGAAGAAAGCAGATATGGACTATGGTCTGGCGATGCAGGCCCTCCAACGCAGCAACTGGCTGCGAACCGCCGTACTCTTCCATTTCATCGTGCTCATTAGCACCGCGATGATGTTCTGGTACGGGCAGCGCGAGAACCGTCCCTTGCCTTGCCTGGAATTGAGATGGTGACGAATGAAGCCCGAGGTGGGATGAAGGGGGACTTTCCTCCTTTTCCCACCCCGTTTTGCTTCAAAGTCGCAGGAGTTAACGATTCCCGGGCGGTCGAATCCCTCCGCCCGGGAATCCTGGCAGTTCAACCTTCAACTCAAACGGTGCCCCGGACAATTCCTTCCATTTTTTCTGCTGCTCCGGTTTGAGCAACTTGGCCGCCTTCGCTGCGGTCTCCCTGTTCAAACTCTGGAGTTTTTTCACCCCATCCTGGATTGCCTCGAAGTTCCCTTGCTGCGCCTTGGCCTGCATGTCTGCCGCAAGTTTCTGCATTTCCTTGCTCATGTCCGTGACCAGTTTGCGCACGTCATCCTTCTGCTCATCGTTCAGATCGAGTTGCTTCTGAATCTCGGGATTCATGAAAGCTCCAATCCCCTGGATCTGAAGCTCGATCTGGTGCAGTCGCTTGTTTTGCTCGGCGCTGAGGATCTTCTCGAGCGACTTGTTCGCTTCGGCATTGATCTTGCCGTCCACCTCAATTTGCTTGCGAAAACGCTCGCCGCCTTTCAGTTCCTTCAATTTGTCGAGGTCGTCCTTGAACTTGTAGCGGGCTTCCTTCTCAGCGTCGTCGATTTTCTTTCCCTGTTCTTCGGTCACTTTCAATTCCGTTCGTACCTGCTTCTGCTTGAGCAGCATGATGCCTGTCAGGGCACGTCCCGAGACAGCAGGAAACTGGGCCAGGGCAGGAACTGCCACCAGCGACACGGCCACGAGAGCTACCATCCACCGGGAACATTGACGCATGTTGCACCTTGAGAACGGAGTCGACACCAGGCCATCCCGGGCGATGACCTTCATCGCCTTGTGAGGCCTGGAGGCAAACGTACAAAGAAGCGGTCGCGTTTTGATCCGTCGCTCTGGATCACCTGAGAGCCGCGAACGGGGCGTTCCGTCCTTACCCCGGTGGAGTCGTGGAGACACGCACAGTGATGGTCTCCTGCTGTTCCAGGGTCGAGGGATGCAGGCGCGTGTCGATCATCATCTGCATCGTTCCCTTGATTCGGCTTGTGAGATCGACCTGGACCAGTCGCCCATTCTCGGCATCGAAGAGAAGCGTTCCCTTCCCCTCGCATTGTTTGAGTTGATCCGGGTTAATTTCAAACCACGCCTCCCCGGGGCGACGGTTGCTGGCAAATTGTGTCGCCTCGGTGTTGAAGCTCATTTTGGAGACCGTTTTGGAGGCTGACTTCTCTTCGCCTTCAAAGGTGAAGGTACGTTTGAGGCTGAGTTTCCCGAGCGGTCCCAGTTGATACGCAGTGGATCGTGGCCAGGTGGCCCCTTGCTTCACTGGCTGCGCGGGTAGGATGGCGAAGATTTCGTTGGCGGCCTGTTTTAGCGTTTCCTCGGTCAGGACCTTCTCAATCACATCCCGGTCGCTTTGCTTGTCAGCCAGTCGTTGAATCAATCCGCGATACCCCTCGACCTTGGTTACCTCTCCGTTGGGGGCCAGGGTGAGGGTGAGTTTGGTTTCGGGTGCAACAGCATCGGGGCGCGAGACATTGCCACCGGGGCTGCGCACCACAAGGCTCTCAATCTCCTGGGAGAGAGTTACCACCCCGTTGCTTTCCTTCTTCGCTACCTTGTAGCGGAGGACCGTCGTGATCTCGGATTCCAGGGTGACATCCCGGGATTTCTTTGGATCGCCTCCCGGATCGCGAATGGTCACCTTTTGCTTGATCAACCTTGTGGTTTTGACGTAGAAGGTATCTCCTTCCTTCCACTTCCACTCCAGTTTGACCTGGGCCGAAGCCGGCACAACGACCATCAGCCCACAGATCAACGCCGAGAAGAGACGCCCCATCAGGAACCCTCCGCCACCAACACAATCTGTTCGGTGCTTGCTCGCCGAACGCGCGGGAGCTTAGCCCTTGTTATACTGGAAATAGTTATCCCAGCGATAATCGAGACGCTCCAGAGCCTGGGTAATCGGGATGGCCTTGAAGTGCTCGCCATGCTTCTCGACCAGGCCAAGCCGGATCACCTTGTCCATGGCGTCGCCAATCTCGAAGTCCACCTTTAGCTTGGCGTTCCCTTCCAGGAACATCTCGATGTAGTCGTCGAGTTGCTCCGCCGTCCATCCCTGAGGAGGAGCATAACGCCACAAAGCGAAGTAGGCCAGGATCGCCTCACGACATTCCTGCTCCTCAGCCTCGTCGAGAACGTAGGTCAGTACGCTATGGTTGCTGCTAAGGTTCAGGAAGTAGAGACTTTCGGCCAGTTGCAGGCTGTAGTGCTGCCGTAGTGTTTGAAAGCCGGCGTACTGTTTGTACCCATATCCCGCCAGCAGGATAAACGGCCCCCACAGAATGCTCCCGGCGGTGAACAGGGCTCCCTTGACCAGGACGGCGGTGGCCGTCAGCAGGTCGGACCAGACCTTGAACAGGGCATAGCCAATTGTTCCGATCAGCGATCCCCCCAGTTTCAAGCGCTGCGAGCCAGGCATCTGAATGCGCGCTCCGGGGAAGAACATTTCCAGGTCGAGTTTGGGAATGTCCTTGAACACCTTGATATAGACGGCGCTGGTATTGACATAGGTGGGTAAGCGCTTGTGGGGACGCATCTTGAGGATGAGGATCATGCGCTTGTAGGTATCCACCTCCTTCTCCACAGACCGCCAGAAGAAGACCGGATGGCGACGTGTCCGCTTGGTTCGCCCCTCCCCCCGAACAAAGTAGGCGGCCTTCTCGAACACGCTGAAGTCAACATCCATGTTGATGCCCCAGTCACTGGCGCCTGCATTGATCGCCTTGTCGATATCCGCCTTGGTTAACTTGGTATAGTTGGCCCGTTCCATCAGAGCGTCGAAACCCTGGAAAAGCACATCGAGTTGCTTCTCCTTCTCGTCGCGGCCTAACTCCCTGAGGGGTTTGGTATCCAGATCGGGATTGAACGGCGCGAAGGAGTCCTTGAGGCTTTCAAGTCTTTCAAGATACTCAAAGTGGAAAATAGCGCTGATGAGAACACAGAACTGGCGCAGGTTCTGCTGATCCTGCCCAGAAAGCTGTTTGTCCGAACAGACAAGCTGGACGAGATCGCTCTTGCGCAACGGAATGTAGTGTTCGCGATCCTTGTATTCGGCCATGGATGCATCCTTCAGAAGGTGAGCGGATCGGTCGATGAATGCGAGTGAAAGAGGTCTCCCCGTAACCTCTCGGCGTTCGCTCAACGCAGGGCACGAGCGCGAAGTTCATCGCGCTCTGCCAAGGAGCGGTAGGCCCGGGCCCGGCCCTCATAGGCGTCGGGAGTGGGGTTGGTTTCCAGCGCTCGGGAAAAGGCCTCGATCGCCTTGTCGAGTTCGCCATGCCGCAAATGCATCTCGCCAATCAGACAGGCAGCGTCGGCGGCGTCGCTGTTGCGCAGCTCGCTGGTTGCCAGGCCGCTCTCCGGAGGTGCGGTCAAGGGAGGGCTGGTGCCGACACGAGCCAGGACCCGAGTTCGCATTGGATGCGGGTCGCAGTGGCACACAACCACCTCATGTTCCCACCCGGCTTCCATGTCGTAGGTGTACCCGAAGTGCTGACCGATTTGCAGATTCAGTTGCGCCAGAGTGGTTTCGTTGGCATCGCCGGTCTGGTCCTTGAGCGTGGTCATGGCCTCGCGCGACATGTACAACGTCGGGCCATCTGTGCGACCGGGGAGCACAAACTCGTACATTTGTTGTTCGGGCCGATCGAAGGCAGCGCAGAGCAGTTGATGAAGCGTGTGCAGGCTCTCCTCGCCTCCGATCTGCACCGTCCGTTTGATCGTGGGGTTCAGGGTGCGAAAACCTGTCTCCATGGGACCCTGAACCAGGCGCACCTCCAGGGTGTAGCAAGGGGAAGGAGGTGGTGGCGATTTGCCCCGCGGAGTTTTCCCGGCCTTCTTCGCGCGAGCCATGACAGAACCTCGTCTTGTCCAATCTGGGAAAGTCATGGGAATCGTCATTCTAAGAGTGATCGGCTTCTTTGGCAGGATCGTACCTGCCCGCGCGTTTCTCTTTGCTGGGCAAACCCCTTTGTTGTGGACAACACCTCTAATGCCCATATTCTGGTTTCTATGGGTATGTTGGGCTTGCAGGACAGAGGCACGATGGCACCGCCAGCTCTCCACGGAGCAACCCCGGTTGCCGGCTCCGCCGGTCCGCTCCTTGACCGTCCCTGCTCGGAGTTCGCTCTCGATCCAACTTCTCTGCGCGAGGCGTTGGCGGCGATCTCCTCTCCCTTCTGGATCGAACAGGGGCGTGTGACAACCACGCGCTCCGACTTAAGCATCCCGGCTGCCTTTGTCCCCGCCTGTCCCCTGGAGCATCTGGGCAATCCTGCCTTTCGGTCTGCGCATCGGCTACGCTACGCCTACGTCGCCGGCTCGATGGCTAATGGCATTGGCTCGGCCGACATTGTGGAGGCAATGGCCCGCGCAGGGATGGTTGGTTTTTTTGGTGCCGCCGGGTTATCGCCGCGCGTGGTGGAGAGCAACATCGACCGTTTGTCTCGCAACCTCGGGGATTTGCCCTGGGGAGTGAATCTCATCCACAGCCCCAATGAGCCCGATCTTGAAGCAGCCATTGTCGATCTCTATTTGCGCCGAAACGTTCGTCTGGTTGAAGCGTCCGCCTATCTCGATCTCACGTTACCCGTAGTTCGCTATCGGGTGGCTGGGATTTCACGCCTTCCAGATGGAACGATTCACACCCCCAATCGAATTCTCGCCAAGGTATCACGAGTGGAGGTCGCGAGCAAGTTTCTCGCCCCTCCGCCGGCGGCCTTGCTCCGGACCCTGGTTGAGCGAGGGGAACTGACAACGGAACAGGCTGAACTGGCGCGTCAGATCCCCATGGCACAGGATCTGACTGCCGAGGCTGATTCGGGTGGTCATACGGATAACCGTCCCGCCATTACCCTCCTGCCAACCATGCTTGCTCTCGCAGAACGCGTGCAGAATGAGCAGCGCTATCCTGAGCCGCTTCGGGTCGGCGCTGCCGGCGGACTCAGCACCCCCGCGTCGGTCGCCGCTGCATTTGCCATGGGCGCCAGCTATGTCCTCACCGGATCGATCAATCAGGCCTGTGTTGAATCCGGCTCCTCGGATACGGTGCGACAGATGCTGGCCGAGGCAGAGCAGGCCGACACCATCATGGCCCCTGCGGCGGATATGTTCGAGATGGGTGTGAAGGTGCAGGTTCTCAAGCGGGGCACCCTGTTCCCCATGCGAGCTGCCAAGCTCTACGAGATCTATCGCTCCCGACAGAGTCTCGACGAGATTCCCGAGGCCGAGCGCAGCGGACTGGAAAAAACGCTCTTTCGCGCCTCGCTCGACGAGATCTGGCGCCAGACCGAGGCGTTTTTCCAGCAACGGGATCCACGGCAGCTGGAGCGTGCAGCGCAGGATCCACGGCACAGGATGGCCCTGGTCTTCCGCTGGTATCTGGGCCAGTCCTCGCGCTGGGCCAACGCCGGCGAACCTTCACGCAAGATCGACTACCAGGTGTGGTGCGGACCAGCAATGGGGGCATTCAATGAATGGGTCCGCGGGAGTTTTCTCGAACGGCCCGCCGAGCGCCGAGTGGTGACTGTAGCCCTGAATCTCCTTCATGGAGCCGCCGTTTTGCTCCGTGCCTCCGCCCTTCGCTGTCAAGGGATGGTCATCCCTCCCGAGGCTCTCCATCGTCCCCCCGTCTCTCTGACCGAGCTTGAACAGTGCCTGACTTTCCAGGGAGCCCACGGATGAACGCCGACGTTGCTCCTTCTGTCCCGGTGGCCATCATCGGGATTGGCTGTCTTTTCCCCCAAGCTGAGGACCTGCGCCGTTACTGGGCGAACATCCTCGCTCGTGTGGATGCGATCACCGAGGTTCCTCCCACCCACTGGAAGCCTGAGGATTATTTCAATCGCGATCCCAAAACTCCCGATCACACCTATGCAACCCGGGGAGGCTTTCTCGACCCCATTCCGTTTCCTCCGCTGGAGTTCGGCATCACCCCGAATGCGCTCGAAGCAACCGACTCGACCCAGTTGCTGGGTTTGGTCGTGGCTCGGCAGGCCCTTGACCATGCCGGGTATGGAACAGGGGGGAAATCTTTTGATCGCCGTCGGACCAGTGTCATTCTTGGGGTAACGGGGACACTCGAACTCGTCATTCCTCTGGGGGCCCGGTTAGGACATCCGCACTGGCGCCGAGCGCTGCAGGCTGAGGGGCTGGATGAAACCACCGTTGCGCGAGTTATGCAGCGCATCGCCGAGAGCTACGTCGGCTGGCAGGAAGATTCTTTCCCCGGTCTGCTGGGAAACGTGGTGGCTGGTCGCATTGCCAACCGCCTCGATCTGGGGGGGACCAACTGCGTCGTCGATGCAGCGTGTGCCAGCTCCCTGAGCGCCATGCATCTGGCGATTTTGGAGTTAACCTCCGGTCGCTCGGAGATGGTGCTGGGCGGGGGGATGGACACCTTCAACGATATCTTCATGTACATGTGCTTCAGCAAAACCCCGGCACTATCTCCGTCGGGCAATTCACGGCCGTTCGATCGTGCCGCTGATGGGACGATTCTGGGCGAGGGGCTGGGGTGTGTGGTCATGAAGCGCCTGGCCGATGCCGAACGCGACGGCGATCGCATCTACGCGGTGATTCGTGCGATGGGAACTTCCAGCGATGGCAAGGGGCATGCAATCTACGCTCCAAGCCCATCCGGTCAGGTCAAGGCACTGAGACAGGCGTATGAGCTGGCGGGAATCACCCCCGACACGATCGAACTGGTGGAAGCCCACGGAACGGGAACACGAGCTGGAGATCTGGCCGAGGTAACAGCGCTAAGCGAGGTCTATTCTGGCTCAGCCGGGGACAATGCAACTCCCTGGTGTGCGCTTGGTTCCGTGAAGTCCATGATTGGACATACCAAGGCAGCTGCGGGAGCTGCCGGGCTGATCAAGGCCGCTCTCGCCCTGCACCACAAGGTGTTGCCGCCAACCATCAAGGTGGACAATCCCCTTGAACCGTTGACCGCGGGGAATTCGCCGTTTTATGTCAACACCGAGAAGCGACCGTGGTTACCAAGAACAGGCCACCCACGCCGCGCCGCGGTGAGCGCGTTTGGATTTGGAGGGAGCAACTTTCACTGTGTTCTGGAGGAGTATCTCCCTGCTTCCAAACCAATCGACTGGCATGGTGATGTGCAGATTGTGGCTTTCTCCGCCTCGGATCGTTCCCAGCTGCGCAAGCAGGTCGAAGGATGGCTCGTTGAGCGTTCCTGGAAGGAGTTGTGCCTCGCAGCCCACCAGACACGCCAGACTTTTTCGGTGAAGGAATCCGCTCGGCTTCTCCTGGTACTGGAAAAGAACCGTCACGATCTTCCACGGCTTCGAGAACAGCTTCACGCTCTCTGGCAACGCGAGGGGCAGGGGATCATCGCCACCCCGGACGGATTGTATCTGGGCACTGGCACCCCCACGGGTAAGCTCGCGTTTCTCTTCCCAGGCCAGGGTTCGCAGTACGTCGGCATGGGACGTGACCTTGCCTGTCACTTCCCCCAGATGTTGGCGACACTGACCGAGGCCAGCGGAGACGCCCTTCCCCGCCTGAGCGATCTGATTTATCCTCTTCCAGCCTTCACCGAGGAGGACCGTCGGCGGCGAGAGGAAAACCTGCGCGCCACCGATGTTGCTCAACCCGCACTAGGAGCCCTCGCACTTGGTGCACTGCAAGTGCTGGCACATTTTGGGATTTATCCGGATGGCGTGGCCGGTCATAGTTACGGCGAACTCGTGGCTCTCTTTGCTGCCGGTTGCTTCGATGCGAATGCACTCCATCAGCTCTCCCGAGTCCGTGGTCGCTTGATGGCTCAATTGAGTGGTGATCGAGGTGGAATGCTCGCCGTCCGTGCTCCGCTCACCACGGTTGAACAACTGTTACAAGAGGAGAAGCTCGACCTGGTTCTTGCCAACCGGAACGCCCCGCAGCAGAGCATCCTCTCCGGGACAACCGCTGAGATTGCACGTGCCATCCAGATCTGTGGAGCTCGGGGCCTGGCCTGCACTCGCTTGCCCGTCGCGGCAGCCTTCCACAGTCGCCTGGTCGCCGAGGTGCGCCATCCCTTGCGGGCTGAGTTGGAGAGAATCCCGTTCCGCTCCCCTCAGTTGCCAGTGTACGCCAATACCACGGCCCAGCCCTATCCCGCGGACGTTGAAGCCGCGCGTGCCCTCCTGGCTGGCCAACTTGCCGAACCGGTGGCGTTCCTTGATCTGATCGAGCAAATGTATCGCGACGGATTCCACACCTTTGTCGAGGTGGGGGCCAGTAACAAGCTTACCGGGCTGGTCGGGGCGATCCTTGGTGAGCGATCTCATGCTGTCTGTGCCATCGATGCCAGCAGTGGCAAACGCTCGGGAATGGTCGATCTGGCGCGAACCCTGGCTCATCTGGCAGCGGGCGGATTTGGCGTGGAGTTGTCGCGCTGGGAAGAAGGGATGAGCGAGCCCCAGACTGGGTCAAAGAAACCAGGGTTGGTGATTCCCATCTGTGGCGCCAACCACGTTGCGCAACGCACTGAGAAGGATTCCACACCTCGACCCAGCACTCCCTCCTCTTCCCAGAATTCCGCATCCATCGTGGCTCCAACTCCCCAGGCAAATGGAATGCATCCGCGCCCTTCGGCTTCTCAGTCCCGGTCCGAGACTCCTGTGGTAACGACGATGACGCCAACTGCCGTTCCGCCGGTTGCCGATCCGGTTACTCCCCTTTCTGCCGCGGGTCTCTCCCAGGCCCTTCGCGTGACCCAGGATGGACTCATCACGTTGCAGAAAATGAGTGAACAGACCGCCCAGCTCCATCGACAGTTCCTGGAAGGGCAGGATCGCGCTCTCCAGGTAGTGCAGAGCTTGCTCCAGCAACAGCAAGCCCTGATGAACGGTGGAATACCAACTCCGGTGGCGCCCGCACAACCGGCGCCCTCACAACCGGCGCGCGCGATGGTCCCCACTCCATCCCCAGCCGTGCCAGCGGCTTCCCCGCTTGTTCCTGAATCCCGGCCAGAAGTGGTGGCACCGACTTCATCGCAGGGATCAACCGCCCGACCCGCGGTGGCTCCCACGACGGTGCCCATGCAGTTTCCAGCTGCGACCAACAGCCGGATTCGCGAGACCTTACTCGGCGTGGTTGCGGAAAAAACCGGTTACCCCACCGAGATGCTCGAGCTGGATATGGAACTGGACGCGGATCTTGGAATTGACTCCATCAAGCGGGTCGAGATCTTCTCCGCTCTCCAGGAAAAGCTCCCTGCTGCCCCGCCGGTAAAATCCGAGCATCTTGGAACGTTGCGAACACTTCGACAAGTATTGGCCTTCCTCGACAACGGCAGTTTTAACGACGTGGAAAAACCAGCCGCGTCTGCTCCAAATTCTGCGCTTCAGACTTCTGCACCGCTGAACGACACATTCAAGGAAACACTCCTTGGAATTGTCGCCGAGAAGACCGGGTATCCCCCGGAAATGCTTGAACTGGACATGGAGCTGGACGCCGATCTGGGGATCGATTCCATCAAACGTGTGGAAATCTTCTCTGCGGTCCAGGAGAAACTCCCCTCCGCTCCCCCGGTCAAGTCCGAACACCTCGGCACCCTCCGAACTCTTCGCCAGGTTCTCACCTTCCTTGGTGGGAATGAGAACGAGAAGTCGGTTCCAAATGCCGCCAGGCAGGAGGCTGCGCCGGTATCAGCACCATCCGTTGATGCACTCTCCTCCACGGTCCTTGGAATTGTCGCCGAGAAGACCGGGTATCCCCCGGAAATGCTTGAACTGGACATGGAGCTGGACGCCGATCTGGGGATCGATTCCATCAAACGTGTGGAAATCTTCTCTGCGGTCCAGGAGAAACTCCCCTCCGCTCCCCCGGTCAAGTCCGAACACCTCGGCACCCTCCGCACTCTTCGCCAGGTTCTTACCTTTCTCGCGGGGACATCGATATCCGCTCCCGTTGTCGAACCTGCCACCCCCGTCACCTCCAACTCAGTTTCTCGCGCTCCGTCCACCCTCTATCGGGCCGTGTTAACGAGCGTGCCCCTGGAAGTGAATGTAGCAGGGGAACCGATCAAGCTGCCTGTCGGAGCGACCATCTGGGTGACCCACGAGGAGAGTGGCCTGGCCTCGGCAATTGTCAGCCGGCTTAATCAACTTGGATATCAGGCAACCCCGGTCTCTGCATCCGAAAGCGAGCAGTTGGAGGTCCCCACTACGCTTGCCGGCGTGATTGTGGTGACTCCTCCGCGAGCTGTCTGCGAAGTGGAACTCTGGGAGATTTTGCGGTTGGTGCAGCGTGCAGCTCCGGTGTTGCGTCAGTCCGCTCAGAACGGTCACGCGATGCTTGGCACGGTTTCTCGGCTCGATGGTGCCTTTGGCTTACGGGCCACAATGCCAACCGAACCGCTCACCGGGGGGCTTGCTGGCTTGACCAAGACCGTGCGCCAGGAGTGGCCCGAGGTACATTGCAAGGCGCTGGATGTGGATGTAACCTGGACCGATGCAGACGAAGCTGCCCTGGCCGTGGTCGAGGAACTCTTCCGCGACGGCCCCGTTGAGGTCGGCCTCTCGGGGGAGGGGAGAACCAAGTTACGGCTGGTTGAACGAGCGATGCCTGCACCAAACCACAGGCCTCTCCAGCCCGGTGATGTGGTGCTGATCACGGGAGGTGCCCGAGGCGTGACCGCTGCCGTGGCCGAGGAACTTGCTCGTGCCTTTGCACCCACCTTGATCCTTCTTGGCCGCACCAATCGCCCTGCTCTCGAACCCGACTGGCTCGTCCCCTTGCAATCTGAGCAGGAGATTAAACGCGCTATTCTTCAGCATAGTGACACCCCGTTGACACCGCGGCAGGTGCAGGATCGTTACCACCAGATTCAAGCCGAGAGAGAGATTACCGGCACTCTGCGCCGCATCCAGTCCCTGGGTGGCAAGGCCGTCTACTACAGTGTCGATGTCCGCAATGCCAATGCCGTCCGCACCCTGGTGGAAGAGATCCACACGGGGTTTGGTGCAGTTCGCGGAGTGATTCACGGCGCTGGTGTTCTCGCCGACCGACGTATTGAGGACAAGACCCACGACCAATTCCAGCGCGTGTTTGATACCAAGGTGGGTGGGGTGCAACATCTGCTCGCTGCACTGGCACAGGACCCGCTGCAAATCCTCGTCCTCTTTTCCTCTTCCACAGGACGATTTGGACGTGCTGGCCAGGTTGATTACGCCATGGCCAATGAGGTCTTGAACAAGCTTGCCTGGGAGCAGAAACGCCTACGCCCGGACTGTCGCGTGGTGGCAGTCAATTGGGGACCGTGGGAAGGGGGCATGGTCACCCCCGCTCTGCAAAAAGTCTTTGCCAGCGAAGGCATTGGACTGATCCCGCTGGACGCCGGGGCTCGCTTGCTGGTTCAAGAAATAAGCCAGATGGACGATCCCGCCGTCGAGGTGGTGGTGATGGGCGGCCCCTGGCCAGAGTTCCAACCCACTCCCGCACTCACACTGGAACCCACCACTTCACTCACCCTCGCCTTCGAACGCGAGATGACAGTCGACCAGTATCCGTTCCTGCAATCTCACGTGCTCAATCAACGTGCCGTCCTCCCCATGGCGGTCATTCTGGAATGGCTGGCCCAGGGAGCGATGCATAGCAATCCCGGGTTGGCCTTCCATGGCTGCAACGAGCTGCGCGTTTTCAAGGGGGTTCTGCTTGACGCAGGGCAGACACTCCCCCTGCGTGTGCTTGCTGGAAAGGCCATCGGGCAACCCGGCGGAATGTTCCTGGTTAAGGTGGAGTTGCGCTCGGTTGCCGCGGATCGCGAGTTTCTCCATGCCAGGGGCGAAATCGTCCTGGCGAACCAACTCCCCGCAACTCCTGCTCCGACTCCCGTTGTCCCCTTGCACCCATACCCCCATTCCCTGGCGGATGTGTATCAACGCTTGCTCTTCCACGGTCCGGATTTGCAAGGGTTGGAGCGCATCGAGGGGGCATCACCGGAAGGGATGTCCGCCCTGGTAGCGCCGGCTCCAACTCCCTCAGCGTGGATCCGGCAACCGCTCCGTCAAAGTTGGATCGCCGATCCCCTCGTTCTCGACGCCAGTTTCCAGATGATGTGTCTTTGGTGTCACCAGTATCTTGGCTCGTTCTCGCTTCCGTGTTTTGCCGGCAACTATCGCCAGTACCGCCGCGCGTTTCCCCGTGAAGGAGCGCGGGTGCAGGCGCGAATCACTCAGCAGACACCGCAGCGGGTTCTGGTGGACCTGGATTATCTCGATCGCAATGGCGTTCTCATCGCCCGATTGGAGAACTACGAGTGTGTGGTTGATGCTTCGCTGAACGAGGCGTTCCGCCGCAATCGACTCCCGGTTTCTCCTGCAGGTGGGAAGGGTGAACGAGCACCACTCCCTGTCGCTGGCCCACGCTGATCCTCACACCCGGCGTGGGCCTTGCTGAGCTGCGCGCCTGAACTTCACGGTGGCTCCCCCCATGACTCCTTCTCGGGTCGCGATTGTTGGCATCGGGGTGATTGCCTCGCAGTGCCACACTCCCGACCAGTTCTGGTC
The DNA here is from genome assembly GCA_029777335.1 of Planctomycetota bacterium. Lineage (GTDB taxonomy): Bacteria > Planctomycetota > Planctomycetia > Gemmatales > Gemmataceae > JAKOSN01. The sequence continues at coordinate 28,441 of JAKOSN010000067.1, read as the reverse complement.
ACTTATTCGCGCGGGAATCGATACCTCGCGCCCTGTACCTCCCGACCGCTGGGTGCTCCCACCAGAGATCGCTCTGAATGAGCACCCTGGAGTGGCCGATCGAGTCTACTCCAACCGTGGCTACTTTGTCGATCCGTTTACTCTGGATACCACTGGCCTGGCTCTCGATTCTGCCGTGCTGGCGGGACTGGATCCGGTGTTTCATCTCGTCCTGCACGCGGGCCGTCAGGCTTTTGACGATGCGGTGACAGCACCTCTGCGGCGTGAGCGCATCGGGGTCATTCTTGGGAATATCGTCCTTCCAACTGAAACCGCTTCACGCCTGGCTGAGGACATCCTGGGGCGGACCTTCGCCGAACAACTTCTACGTCGCCCCGGTTCCGTGAGCAGGACCGATCCACGCAATCGCTATGTTGCCGGACTGCCCGCGGGGGTGCTGGCCCACGCATTTGGATTGGGCGGGGGAAGTTTCACACTCGACGCTGCCTGTGCTTCCTCACTCTATGCAATCAAGTTAGCAGTGGATGAACTCCTTGCGGGCCGATGCGACGCCATGCTGGCCGGGGGAGTGTCACGCCCGGATTGCCTCTACACCCAGATGGGGTTCAGCCAGCTTCGCGCCCTTTCACCCAGTGGCCGTTGTTCTCCCTTCGATGTTCGTGCCGATGGTTTGGTCGTTGGAGAGGGTGCGGGGATCGTTCTGCTCAAACGGTTGGAGGATGCGGTTACCCAGGGTGATCACATCTACGGCGTGCTGGTTGGGGCAGGAATTTCCAACGATGTCCACGGGAATCTGCTGGCACCTGATTCGGAAGGTCAACTCCGAGCAATGTGGGCGGCGTATCAGCGGGCGGGTTGGGAACCACAGCAAACGGACCTCATCGAATGTCATGCCACTGGGACACCGGTTGGTGACGCTACTGAGTTTGCCAGTCTCCGAAAACTGTGGGAAGGTCGGCGCGCCCCACAGCCTTGCATTCTTGGCACGGTAAAGGCGAACATTGGCCACACTCTCACCGCCGCGGGGGCGATGGGGTTGATCAAGGTGTTGCTGGCGCTGAAGCACGAAACTTTACCCCCTGGAACCAACTTCACCGAACCAGCGCCAGGTCTGGGCTACGTGGAAAGCCCGTTTCGATTGCTTTCTGAAAGTGTGCCGTGGCTGCGACGCGAGGAGCACACTCCCCGACGGGCTGCAATCAACGCCTTTGGCTTCGGCGGAATCAATGCCCATCTGCTTCTTGAGGAATGGTTCCCCGAGGAGCGCAGTCGTTCCACTCCAATTCCAGTGTCATCACGAAGCGTAAGTGATGTCTCCCCCAGTCCGATTGCGGTCGTTGGGATGGATGCGCATCTGGGCCAATGGCGTGGGTTGGAGGCAGTGGCTCATCGCTTGCTTGGAGTGAACGGCGAATCCGTTGTGCTGCAAGACCCGGAGAAACGCTGGTGGGGGGTGGAGCATGCACCGTGGTTTCAGCACGAGAATCTTACGCCACGCACCTTTGCCGGGTACCGACTCCCCGATCTCCGCATCCCTGTCGCTCAGTTCCGTATCCCTCCGCGGGAACTGGAAGAAACACTGCCGCAGCAGTTGCTCATGCTCCAGGTGGTCGCTGGCGCCCTCACCGATGTCGTGGGCACGCCTGCGGATCGCCTCCACACGGGGGTCTTTATCGGCGTCGGACTGGATCTCAACACGACCAACTTCCAGCTGCGCTGGTCCCTCCCCGCGAAAATCGACCACTGGAACGAGGAACTGCGCCTTGGACTTGATGCTGAACAAAAGAGACAATGGCTCGACAAACTCCTTGAAAAACTTGGTCCCCCGTTGACGGCGAACCGGACCATGGGAGCACTTGGGAGTATCGTCGCGAGCCGGATCGCGCGCCAGTTCCACCTTGGTGGGCCAGGTTTCACCGTTTCCAGCGAGGAAAGCTCCGGGGTGCAAGCCCTGCTTCGCGGAGTCCGCTTGTTACAACAGGGGGAAATTGACCAGGCAATTGTGGGGACCGTTGATCTTGCCGGCGAGGTGCGCGCCATGCTCACCACACATCGCCTTCGCCCCTTTTCCAGGCGCGGTCAGGCCACTCCTTTTTCCAGGGAGGCAGACGGCACCGTGATGGGGGAAGGCGCAGTCGCACTCGTTCTCAAACGTCTGCACGACGCGGAGCGCGACGGCGACCAGATCTATGCACTCATCGACGGAATTGGGTCTGCCACGGGAGGCGACATCACCTCGCTGTCAACGTCACCGAGCGCTCATCGGTTGGCTCTCGACCGTGCCTGTGCGGAGGCACACCTCTCCCCGGCAGCGATTCAGTACATCGAGACCCACGGCAGTGGCGATCCCCACGAAGATCATATCGAGGCAAGCGCACTTGCAGATCTGACCTTCACCAACTGTATCCTTGGTAGCGCTAAAACTGCGGTCGGACACACCGGGGCTGCCGCTGGGCTTGTTTCGGTGTTGAAGGCGGTCCTTTGTCTTCAGCGACGAGTACTGCCATCTCTCCCGTTCAGCGGGCCATTGCGATCGGAATTAGCCACTTATGCTTTTTCCACACACCCTTCCCATTGGCTCAGAGATCGGGTCGCTGGTTCCAGGCATGCTCTTGTGACGAGCTTTGGTGTGGATGGGAACTGTCACCAGGTGTTGCTTCGTGAAGCCCCTTCGCCACGTCCATCCCCTCCACTTCTCCCCGCGCATCGTGAGGTCCTCTTCGCCTGTAGCGCCGATAACGTTCCCGGTTTGGTGCAACGCTTGACCGATCTGGAAGGGCTCATCGCCGATACACCGCTCGTTTCGCTTGCTCAACGCTGGCATCGCGAGCATTCACCAAACCAGGGACAACGAGCCATTGCCTTGCTGGCGCGAAGCCATGGTGAATTGCGCCAACTCCTGGGAGCAGCGCGCACCCATCTCACCGAGCATCCCATCGAACGCCCTGGAAGTGTTGCGATGGAGCGCATCTTCTACACTCCCAATCCTCTTGGTCCACAGGGGGAGTTGGCGTTTGTTTTCTCCGGGTCAGGCAACCATTTTCCGGGAATGGGGCGGGAACTGGGCCTGGCTTTTCCCGAGGTGATGCGCAAACAGGACCGTGAGAACCACCACTTACGGGGGCATCTCCTCCCTGAGCTATTCTGGGAGCGAACGAATCTTGACGACCTCCCTACGCCGGATCTGATCATCGGACAGGTGGCGCTGGCCACCGTGGTGAGTGACATTCTGGCAACCCTTGGTTTGCGACCCCAGGCAGCGCTTGGCTACAGCCTGGGGGAGTCGTCTGCCCTCTTTGCGCTACGGGCGTGGACCGCGCGCGATGAGATGTTCCGACGGATGCGCACCCTGCCGCTCTTCCGTGAAGATCTCTCCGGGGAATGCGCTGCTGCGCGACGTGTCTGGCGCCTTTCACCTCTGGAAAAGGTAGACTGGATCGCAGGGGTGGTGCCCTGTCCAGCGGCCACGGTGCGCCAGGCACTGGCAGGGCGCGAACGCGTGTATCTCCTTATCAGTAACGCTCCCCGTGAATGCGTCCTGGGTGGCCAGCGCAGCGCTGTGGAAGCACTGCTGACCCAACTTGGTTGTGGCTTTTATCCCTTGCCAGGTGTGAGCACCGTCCATTGTTCCATTGCTCAGGAGGTTACGGCCGACTACCACACGATGCATCTTCTCCCAACCACTCCGCCTAACGACGTACGCTTTTACAGTAGTGCCTGGGGGCGTAGTTACCCGGTGACCGCAGAGACGGCCGCGGATGCCATCCTGGCCCAGGCGGTCTCTCCCGTTGACTTCCCCGCTCTGGTGGAACAGACCTATCGCGACGGCGTCCGGCTCTTTGTCGAGATTGGACCTGGAACGAGTTGCACCCGAATGATTGGTCAGATACTGGGCGACCGCCCCCACTGGATTCGGTCCGCCTGTGCGCCGGGCGATGCCCTTGGTCACTTGCTCCGTGTGATCGCCGGATTGGTCGCAGAGCGTGTCCCGGTAAATCTCGATCCTCTCCAACAGTCGCTTCAGGACGAGGCGAACACCCTCCCTGGTGGCCCTGTCGTCACGCTTCCTCTGGGGGGAGGTCCGTTCGAGGTTCCACCTCTCCCACATCCTTCCCCTGTCGCAACCCCTGGAGAACCGGAGCATCCCAGGGCAAGCGTGACCATCGCTCCTGCCCCATCCCCACAGGCTCCAACTGAGATAACCATGGCCCGCGCTCCGGTTGATCCGGTGTTACGCCAACTCTCCGCAACGGTGGCCGCCGGAGCGGAGGCACATCAGGCTCATCTGCGTTTCAGTCAACGCCTGACCGAGATCTTTTCTCAGCAGCTTGGCTTCCAGATGTCGCTGATGAGTCAGGGCGCTCCGGTGGACGTGGAACCCCCTCCTCGCGCAGGGGAAGAAAATACACCTTCCAAGAAACCCTGTTTACTCGATCGCGCTCAGTGCCTGGAATTTGCCGTGGGATCGATCGCGCGCGTCCTGGGGACACAGTTTCGCGAGGTGGATAGCCTCCCAACGCGTGTCCGCCTTCCCGATGAACCCTTGATGCTGGTCGATCGCATTGTGGCAGTGGAAGGAGAGCCACTCTTGCTCCAGGCAGGGCGCGTGATCACTGAACATGACATTCATTCCGGCGCCTGGTATCTCGATTCCGGTCGGATACCGACATGCATCGCCATCGAATCTGGGCAGGCGGACCTCTTTCTCTGCGGGTATCTGGGGATCGATTTTCGGACGCGGGGGTTGGCGGTTTATCGGCTGCTCGATGCCGCTGTCACCTTCCATCGGGAATTGCCCAGGGCAGGGGAGACGATTCAGTACGACATCCATATCGATCATTTCTTCCGCCAGGGTGACACCTATCTGTTCCGTTTTCATTTCGAAGGTTCGATCAATGGACAACTCCTGTTGACGATGCGCGATGGCTGCGCCGGTTTCTTTACCGAGGCGGATCTTCATGCAGGGAAAGGTATCGTTCTGACCGAGTTGCAGCGTCGGCCGCTGCCACGCCAACGCCCGGCCGACTGGGTCGACTGGGTTCCAATTGAGGGGGTTGAAAGTTACACGGAAGCGCAACTGGATGCACTCCGCGTGGGCGATCTGGCCGGTTGTTTTGGGCCAAGATTCCAGAATCTTCCGCTCAAGCATCCCTTGACGATACCTGGCGGACGAATGCGTTTGGTGCATCGCGTGGTGGAACTGGATCCACGAGGCGGGCGCTATGGGTTGGGCGCGATTCGCGCCGAGGCCGATATCGATCCCCAGGCCTGGTTTCTTACCTGCCACTTTGTCGATGACCGCGTCATGCCCGGGACGCTGATGTATGAATGCTGTTTGCACACTTTGCGGATCTTTCTTATTCGCATGGGCTTCGTGGGGGAATCCGAGCGCATTGTGTGTGAACCGATCCCAGGAGTGGCCAGTCGACTTAAATGTCGTGGGCAGGTGCTGGAAACGACCCGCACCGTCACTTACGAGGTGTTTCTCAAACAGATGGACTATCGGCCCGCACCAGCCTTCCTTTGCGATGCTTTCATGTATGCCGATGGAAAGCTGATCGTCGAAATCACCGACATGGCACTCCAGGTCAGTGGACTGACCCGCGAGTTCCTCCGCACTTTCTGGGAAGGTGTGGCGCAGACCAACCCGGTTGTTGACTCCGCCCTGTCTCCTCGGCAATTTGACCGCGCCAGTGTCCTTGCCTTCGCCGAGGGGAAGCCCTCTCAGGCGTTTGGCGATCGCTACCGACCGTTTGATCAGGGGCGCTTTATCGCGCGCCTCCCTCGGCCGCCCTATTCCTTTATCGATCGAGTGCATCCGCTTCAGGTTCCTCCCTGGAAGATGCAGTCGGGAGGACCAATTCTTGTGGAGTATGATGTTCCTCCCGATGCGTGGTATTTCCAGGCAGAGCGGCAAGGCACCATGCCCTATGCCGTTCTCCTTGAGGTTGCCCTGCAGGCCTGTGGCTGGATGGCGGCCTACATGGGATCGGCCCTGACCAGCCCGATCGATCTGCGCTTTCGCAATCTGGGTGGGTCCGCGATCCAGCATCGCCCCGTGACGGTGACAAGCGGAACTCTCGCAACCGAGGTGCACTGTACCCAGGTTTCCTCCTCGGCAGGGATGATTATTCAGAACTACCGCTTCGAGGTCCGGGATCAGCAGGGGGCTGTCTTTGCTGGTGATACCTATTTTGGCTTCTTCACGCTGGAATCCCTTGCAGATCAGGTCGGCATTCGCGAGGTGGCTTTCTATCAACCCGGAGAGGAGGAACAGCAGCGCGGACGGAGATTTGCCTATCCGGTGACGCCACCTTACCCCGATCGCATGCTTCGGATGATCGATCAGGTGGATCTTTTGGTTCTCGATGGTGGGCCCAAAGGCCTGGGATTGATCGAGGGAAGCAAGACCGTGGATCCGGAAGAATGGTTCTTCGAGGCCCACTTCTATCAGGATCCTGTCTGGCCCGGGTCGCTGGGACTGGAGGCGATGGTACAACTGCTCAAGGTGATCGCCCTGGAGCGCTGGGGAGCAGAAGGTCGGTTGAGGGTGCAGCCTGTGATTGCCGAGCGACCCCATCGGTGGGTGTATCGAGGGCAGGTTGTGCCGGAAAATCAGCGCGTGACGGTCCAGGCCTGGGTGACCACCGTGGACGAAAAGAGGAAAACTCTCTGGGCGGATGGCTTGCTTGCGGTTGACGGGCGCATAATCTATCGGATGGTGGATTTTGCTCTGAGCTTGATGGGGGACGAATGAGGTACTCGCGCGTTTTCATTGATGCTATCGGCTACGAACTGCCGCCGGTTGTTGTAACGTCCGAGGAACTCGAAGCACGGTTACAGCCGCTCTATCAGACTCTGCGCATCCCTCCCGGGCAGCTTGAAGCCCTCACCGGGATTGTGGAACGGCGCTGGTGGGATGCGGGCTACAGCGTTTCGCAAGGCGCCAGTGCGGCAGCGCACAAGGCGCTTGCCCTGAGCAAGGTTCGCCCTCAGGATCTCGATGCCGTCATTTACGCCGGGGTTTGTCGGGAGCAGTTTGAGCCCGCCACCGCCTGCAATATTGCCTCCAGCCTGGGCGTTCATTCCGGAGCCGCAGTGTACGATGTGAGCAACGCCTGCCTGGGCGTTCTCAACGGTATGGTCGACATCGCCAACCGCATCGAACTGGGGCAAATTCGCGCTGGCGTGGTGGTATCCTGCGAAACCGCGCGCGAAATTATCGACACGATGATTCATCGCATGCTGGAATCGCCAACGATGGAAACGTTCAAATCCTCGCTCGCCACCCTCACCGGCGGATCCGGCGCCGCCGCGGTCCTCCTTACCGATGGTTCCTTTGGCAACCACGAACGCCGTCGTTTACTGGGTGGCGCCACACAGACCGCGCCGCAATTCCATCAGTTGTGCCGCTGGGGCATTGAGGAACTCCTCCCGATGATGTTGCGGCAGTTCATGGCAACCGATGCCGTGTCCGTGTTGCAACACGGGGTCAACCTCGGGTTGCGCACCTGGACGACCTTCCTCCAACGCCTCGGCTGGGTGAAGGAATACATCGACAAGGTCATCTGCCATCAGGTCGGCGCCGGTCATCGGGAGACCATCCTCCGCACGCTCGGTATCCCGGCCGAGAAGGATTTTTCCACCTTCCAGTATCTCGGGAATATCGGAACGGTATCGCTTCCCCTCACGGCTGCGCTGGCGGAGGAACGTCAGTTCCTCTTGCCGGGCGATCATGTCGGTTTCCTTGGAATCGGCAGCGGACTTAACTGCATGATGCTGGGGATCGACTGGTGAGGGAGCTTTATCCGTTCGAAAGCCACACCTTCTCGCTCAACGGCCTGGCCTACCATTACCTGGACGAAGGGCAAGGCGAGCCGCTGGTGATGGTGCATGGCAACCCAACCTGGTCGTTTTACTATCGAAACCTGGTGTTGGGGCTGCGTGAGAAATACCGTGCGATCGTTCCCGATCACATCGGTTGCGGGCTGTCGGACAAGCCTTCCGATGCTCACTATCCCTACACCCTTGATCAACGGGCGCGCGATCTGGAAGCGTTGCTCGACCACCTCGGGGTCACGCAGAATATCACCTTGATCGTGCACGACTGGGGAGGAATGATTGGGATGGTCTATGCCTCGCGCCATCCCGAACGCATTCGCCGACTGGTAATTCTCAACACCGCCGCCTTCCACTTACCCTCGACCAAGCCTCTTCCGTGGACAATCTGGATGTGTCGCAACACGCCCCTGGGCCCGCTTCTGGTCCGTGGGCTGAACGCCTTTAGCCGAGGGGCGGTGCGGCTGTGTGTGACTGCTGGGCCACTCACGCCAGAAGTCCGTGCTGGCTATCTGGCCCCATACGATTCCTGGGATCATCGACGGGCAGTCCTCCGCTTTGTGCAGGATATTCCGCTTCATCCGCGCGATCGGAGCTACGCTCTGGTCAGCGAGGTTGAACTGGGACTCGAACGCTTTCGCTCCGTTCCCATGCTGATCTGCTGGGGAATGCGTGATTTTGTTTTCGACATCCATTTTCTCAACGAGTGGATACGTCGCTTTCCTGACGCGGAGGTTCATCGCTTTGACGACGCGGGCCACTATGTGCTGGAAGATGCCGGCGCACGCATCTTGCCTCTTATTCAGGAGTTTCTGCGAACGCACCCGCTCTCGTCATGAGTAGTTCACCGATCGTTAATGTGGCTGAATATCTTCCCCAACGGGCCGAACGCGAACCCGCGCGCCTGGCGGTCGTCTTTCCCGAGGGACGTGATAAGGAAGGCCGGGTCAGCTACACCCACTTCACTTTCCAGCAACTTCACCGGGAGAGCGATCGTCTGGCAAGCGGACTTGAAGCGCTGGGGCTTCGCCGAGGAACGCGCACCGTCCTCATGGTGAAACCGAGCCTGGAGTTTTTTGCCCTAACCTTCGCTCTGTTCAAGGTCGGCGCCGCGCTGATCCTTATCGATCCAGGGATGGGGAGAAAGAACCTCGGGCGATGCCTGGATGAGGCAGAGCCGGAAGCGTTTCTTGGCATCCCGCGTGCCCTGTTGGCGCGCTCGCTGCTCGGGTGGGGGAAGCGAACAATCCGCTTATCCATCGCCGTCGGGCCTCGCTGGTGGCCTGGAAGTTTCACCCTCCATGAGGTGCGCCAACGAGGCGCCTCCACCTATACGATGATGCCCACCCAGCCCGACGAGATGGCCGCCATACTCTTTACTTCAGGGAGCACTGGTCCCCCCAAGGGGGCGATTTACACTCATCAGATCTTCACCACTCAGGTCGAAACCTTGCGACAGGTTTATGACATCCAGTCGGGTGAGATCGATCTGACAACCTTTCCACTCTTTGCGCTCTTCGCCCCGGCACTCGGGATGACTGCCATCGTCCCCGAGATGGATGCCACGCGACCCGCCCTTGTTGATCCCGTCAAGATCATCGAGGCAATCGACAATTTCGGGGTCACCAACCTCTTTGGTTCTCCCGCCCTGCTCAGGCGAGTGGGTGAATACACTTCCGCTCACGCTGTGAAGTTTCCTTCCCTCCGTCGGGTGTTCTCCGCTGGGGCGCCCGTACCTGCCAGCGTCATCGAGCAATTCCAGCGCACGCTTCGCCCTGAAGTGGAAATCTTTACTCCCTATGGGGCTACGGAATCGTTACCCGTTTGCTCCCTCGGCAGTGCGGAGATCCTTGGAGAGACACGGTTTCAAACCGATCAGGGGGCCGGTGTCTGTGTGGGGCGACCTGTTCCAGGGATCACCGTAGGCATCATCCAGATCAGCGATGACCCGATTGCTGAGTGGTCTCCGGATCTGGTTGTTCCCGACGGGACCATCGGGGAGATTGCCGTCAAGGGAGCCGTCGTCACCCAGGCGTATTATGGTCGCCCCGAGGCAACCAAACTGGCCAAGATCGTTGATCGGAGCGACGGGGGGTGGTATCATCGAATGGGCGATCTGGGCTATCGCGATGCTCAGGGTCGCATCTGGTTTTGCGGGCGCAAAGCCCATCGGGTGCAAACCTCCGCGGGCACACTCTACACCATCCCCTGCGAAGCGATCTTCAACACCCATCCGCTGGTCGCTCGCACAGCTCTGGTCGGCGTGGGGGCACCACCCGCTTCGCGTCCAGTTCTCTGCGTGGAACTGAAGCCGAATGCCCCGGCCTCGACGCGTGAGTCGGTGAAATGCGAATTGCTCGCCCTGGCAGCAACACACAAGCACACGCAGTCCATCAAGGAGATCCTCTTTCACAAGGCGTTTCCCGTGGACATACGCCACAACTCAAAGATTTTTCGCGAGAAGTTGGCGGTGTGGGCGGCAAGGGAGTTGAGATGAGAGCCCTCGTCACTGGTGGGGGAGGTTTTCTCGGAAGCGCCATTGTCCGGCGATTGCTGGGCCGTGGCGTTGAAGTGGTGATTCTCGGGCGTGGGGATTATCCGTCCCTGCAAGGCCTGGGAGCGAGCATCTGTCAGGGCGATATCTCTGACGAGGATACGGTACGTCGCGCGCTGAAGGGCTGTGCCGTGGTTTTCCATGTGGCAGCGCGTGCAGGAATCTGGGGCCCCGCTGCAGAATATGAACGCACCAATATTCGAGGTACCGAGAATGTGATTCGGGGGTGTCTCCAGGTGGGGGTGCCTCGTCTGATCTACACCAGCTCCCCCAGCGTGGTCTTTACCGGCGATGACCAGTGCGGAATCGACGAGTCAACCCCTTATCCGGTCTCTTACAAGACTGATTATCCACGAACCAAGGCCGTAGCAGAGCAACGGGTGTTACAGGCCAACACTCCGCAGCTGCAGACGGTGGCGCTGCGTCCGCACCTGATCTGGGGGCCCGGCGACCAGCACCTCATCCCGCGCATCGTGGATCGAGCGCGCAAGGGGCAGTTACGTCGCGTTGGAAGCGGGCGCAACCTCGTGGATACCTGTTACATTGATAACGCGGCAGATGCGCATTTGCTGGCATTCGAGCGCCTGGCTCCTGGAAGTCCGCTCTGTGGGCGCGCCTATTTCATTGCCCAGGGCGAACCCATGCCCCTCTGGGATCTCATCAACCGGATTCTCGCCGCGGCTCAATTACCGCCGGTGACAAAGGGAGTCCCCGCCACGCTGGCCTATGCGGTCGGGGGGGTACTCGAAGGCTGGCACCGCCTGTTCTGCCCCACCGTGGAACCGCGTATGACCCGGTTTGTGGCGCGGGAACTTTCCACCTCGCACTGGTTTAATCTGGACGCTGCACGCCGCGATCTTGGATACAAGCCGCGCGTGACGGTTGCGGAAGGCCTGGAGCGCCTGTCACGCTGGTTTGCCGGGTCGCTTCTCTGCGTGAGAGATGCGCACTGACAGGCAAGCGTCATCATCACATGCAGATCGCCGGCAACTCCACGACAAACGTTGTCCCCTTTGCCTTATCGGAGGTAAACGAGACCTTTCCTCTCAGATAGCGCTCCGTCAACAGTTTCACGCTGTAACTGCCAATGCCATGTCCAGGACCTGGTTTGGTGGAGAACGAGCGTTGAAAGAGTTGCAGGCGTACTTCCTCGGGCATCGTGTTTTCGTTGTGGACCGTGAAGACAGCCCGATCGTCCTGGTTCACGAACGCGACCTCCACCGTCTGCCCGGGTTCACTTGCTTCCAGTGCGTTCTTGATCAGGTTGCCCAGAACTCGCCTTAGCAGGCGTTCGTCTGTGGGAATGAGGCGCACTCCGGAAAAAGCGGGCGGGGCGACCTTCTTCCCAACCGCGCAGGTGTGGTGCGAATAGAGGACGAGCAGGGAACTCAGAAGCGATTCAACGTTCACCAGATGGATGTCGACGGGGAGATCGCCGCGCTCGGCAGCCGCCAGATCACGTTGCGACTCGATTTCCTCCAGCATCTGCTCGGCCAGGCGCTGAGCGGCCGATTCGATCTCCAACGCCTCCGACCCGGTGAGTGCCGGCCAGAGATCGAGCAACCCTCGTAAGCCTCCAGCGAGGTTCAACAGATCATGGAAAAAGATCCGCTCCAGAACCAAGCGCCTTTTTTCATCAGTGATATCGCGAACGGCGAAGACCATGTAGAGTTCGCCCCCGATGGTGATCGGGGTCGCCCAGACGCGCAGATCGAGCGGGTTGGTTTCTCCTTTTTCATGGCGCGTAATGCGACATTCCTCGCTCTCGGGGGCGTGATGCTCCAGGCAATGCACCATGGCATTCACCGCACCACAATACTGGCAGAATTCCGTGGTGCCACAGCCGGCCGGTTCATCAAATGCATGAACACACTGGACGGCCTCGCCGAGCCGCAACCCCAGGAACTGCTCGCTGCGGCGATCCAGCATCTGCGCAAACTTGTCGTTGGCGAGCACAATCATCCGTTGGCGATTGAGCACAACAGCGGGTTCGGGGAAGGAGTCCATTAACTTGCGAATCACCGGTTCCGCGCAGAGGCGTTGATACTGAGCTTGCAGTTTGGCGGGAGGTGTACGTTCGGCGGGCGCGAAGTAGGTGGGCTGGCAGATATTTAGCATCGCGTAAATCCTTACAAGTGGGCCGTGCAGACCAGGATCGCTACAATAGCCCTGAGCAAGAGGCGTGCCGAACTGGCATGAGTATTGCTCCCAACAATGACGCGGTTGCATCCTGTCCCAATCAGTACCCAGTCCTGGGCATCTCTGTCCAGGGAGGTGATTGCGTCATGGCACCCAATGATTCGTTCCTTCCACCCAGCCCCGATCCCGCAGGCGCCTCGCAAGCGCCGAAGTCGGTCAAGGTTCGTGGGCAACCAGAGGTCGTTCCCGTTTCCCAGCCAATTCTGAAACCGCCCTTCCCTCTCCCTCCCTGGATGATGCCGCTCGCCGGCGTGCTCGCGGTTGCAGGGCTCCTGCTGCTGGTGGCTCGTTTTGGCCACGAGCAGGTTACTCGAAGTCGCTTCCAAACGGTGGTACAGGGAATTGTGCAAAACGAGGCCGCCGAACCCCTGGTTGATGCGGCGATCTACGCGCGAGCCAACCCGGCGATGATCGCCAGGACCGATGCAACGGGTGCATTCGTTCTCCCGGGTGTTCCTCCCGGGGACCAAACCCTGATCGTGGTGGTCCATGGGATGGCTCAACACTTTGAAATCACGGTGCCCTCGGCGGAGGAATGCGATATTGGCATCCTGACGTACCGAGCCGCTCCCTGACGCGAGCGCTCCTGAAGTGGCTGAACGGGCGCATGGTGTATCCTTTCCGCACACCGTGCCCGTGAACGGCGTGGGAGGACTCAGGTGGGAGTTGGGGAGGAAACAAATGTATCGGAGATGACTCCCACTGTGCGCCGGTAGGAAAGCCCTCGTGCCGGGGGGAAGCATTCCAGCCCCTCGGCGCGGAGACGTGGCGCCAGGTGAGTTTCGTAATGGTCGAATGCCTCTCGACTGGGAAAGGTGTAGCGAACCTCGAAGTTCCACCCTGGGGCGTCCATAACCACAATGTCTGCGGCGATCGCTCCTCCCGCCATGACCTCGGCCACGTGTCCTTCCCGCAACCAGCGCAACCACGCCTCTACCAGCTCGGGAGCTTCAAAGGTAACTGCCACCGTATAGGTGATTTTTGGCATCGCTCAAGAGTCCTTTGCGGCTCAGGTCTTCCCGGTGGGAGCGGCCGGAACTGCGAACGCGGGGGAGATCCGGATTTCAGGATTACGGCGTGGTGGACGCTCCAGTCGGAGGTCCTCGCTTAAAGGGGAGCCATCGCGCAGGCGGATTTCCAGGCGCGAGGTCGCAGCGGTTCCACCCACCAACAGGCGACCCCCATCGGGAGTCAGGACTGCCTCCGTGGCCAGAATGCCATCCAGCGGGAGCGCGAGCAGTTCCGTACCCGTGCTTGTTTCCATGACCGACAACTGTCCCAGCAGGCCCGTACCATCGAGGACCAGTAAACGCTGTCCCCCGGGGTGGAAGACCATCTGCGTGATCGCATAGGGCTGATCGGGGAAGGTGCGCACTTGTTCCCCGGAGTCCAGGGCAAAGAGTTTGGCAGTACGCCCTTCTGCCACCGCCAGGAGTTTCCCGTCCGGGCTGAAGCGCATGCTTCCCACTGCCTCATCCTGGAACCGAAAGGTGTGCAGAATTTTTTTGGAAGGGATGTCGAACAGTTTCACCTCGGTGAGAAGTTGGGCCAGCGATTGCCCCGGAACGCCTTGCTCAAAGGTATCGCTCGCGACCGCCAAAGTGGCGCCATCCGGGCTGAGCATCACCAGTCCTCGGGAGCCAACTTCCCGGGTGAGCGTCATCACCGGTGTTGTCGCGGTGACGTCCCAGACCGTGACATCGCCTGGCTCGATCTGGGTTTCAACGCGCAATTCCTTGACATCAACGGGAACCGCCACATCCTTGCCATCGGGATTCTTCTTCAACACATAGCGTGTGACCGTGACTTCGCGTTGCACCTGGATCATTCGCGCAGCACTTGCACCTGCCAGGCGCTTTCCATCGGCACTGAAAACGAGCCGATGCACTTCCTGGGTGTGACCACGCAGGGTAAGAAGCTCCTTCTGCGTTTGGAGGTCGATCAGGCGAACCTCTCCGCCTCGTCCGGAGATAACCGGGAAGCGTTGAGGCAGGACAGGCAGTTCCGGAGCGAGGGGTTCCGCTGGCACGGGTTGTCCGCCGGGGTCCTCGTAGGCAACGAACAAGGAACCGTCGTTGGCGGACGGATCCTCGTGGCCAGTTTTGAATTTCTCCTCGGGTGGTTTTTTCTTCTCTTCTTTCGGGACGGGGGGCTGAACGGGGACCTTGACCGAGGCACTGGCAACTGCCAGGAGTTGTCCATCGGGGCTCAGGGCAACGGTGGCGAAGTATCCCAGTCGATAATGAACCAAGCCCTGTTGTGCATCCCAGACCTTGAGAAACTCTTCGGTCGCCTGGTCGAGTCGTTGCCGACCAACGACAACCAGACGCTTCCCGTCCGCGCTGAAGGCGAGTCCATGAATCGAAACCACGCCGGGATCGAGCAAGGCGAGATCAAACCAGCGCGTGGCTTGCCAGACCTGCACCGTGTGATCCGCTCCAGCACTGGCCAGAAGGCGTCCATCGGAACTGAAGGCCATCTGATGAACGTCGCTGGTGTGACCACGCAACGTCACCAACGACGCTCCAGTGCCGCCATGGCAGAAGCTCACCGGGGTCGCCTCGTCTCCATTGCTCGCCGCGATGGCAACGCGCCGGCCATCGGGGCTGATCGTGGCTGAGCGCACTTCCCAGTCAGTCCCAGGCACCTCCAACTCCAGCGGGTAGCCATAGGATTTCCAGACCTCGGCGGCCCCGGGGCCGACCGGCACCGGCGCACGCGGTTGGAGCGTTACAAGTTCTTCGTGGGAGTTTTCTGCGGGCGCGCGTGCTGACGGAGGAGGCGTTTTGCTGAGCACATGGACTTCCCCCTGGCGCAACACCACCGCCAGCGTCTTCCCGTCCTTGCTGATGGCGAGGGTACGGATCGGATCGCGGTATGATCGCAGAGAACGAGTGGTGTTCTTCGTTAGCTCCCAGAGCACAACCTCCGAGCCACGCGTGAGGGCCAGTTCCTCGCCATCGGGACTGAACACCAGACAGGCAGAACGACGCCATTGCGGATCGCGCTGAACCGCCAGTCGTGCTCCTGTCGCCGCATCCCACAGTTCGGTTTCCCCCATGGCGCTGGTGGTCGCCACCTTTTTCCCGTCGGGACTGAAGGCGACTGCCTGAACATCCATGGACGGTCGATTGAGAACGACCAGCAGTTTGCCGGTGGCAGGATCCCAGATCTTGACCTCTCCCAGGCCCGTCGGCTCCTCCTTCCCTTCAGGGCCAGGGGGAGGGGCAGGCGGTCCTTGAACCAGGCAAGCCACCAGATGCGGATTGTCCTTGTCGTCTGCCCGTGTGCCTTTCTCTCCCTTGGGAACAGGCATCACTGCGGGAGCAGGTATGGGCTCGGCGGCGCGTGGCGGGTCGCGATAAACTTGCCCGGTGGCAGTCACGAGTTGTTTGCCGTTCGGGCTGAAGGCGAGACAGCGCACTGGTTGCATGTGGTCCTTGATTCGCCGGGCTTCTTTTCCCGTGGCGCGATCCCACAGGCGCACGGTCCGATCAAAGGAGCCCGAGGCAATCAGCTGCCCGTCGGGACTGAAGGCCACGCAGAGCACCTCGTCGGTATGGCCGCGCAATGTTTGCAGTGAACCATGTTCCTGGCGTTTAAGGAAATGCCATTCCCAGTTGCGCAGCGCCTGGGGCGATTGTTCCAGAAATTGTTCCGCCTGGAAGGGGCGATTGCGAGCCCACTCCCGTTCTGCCAGGGCGAGTGAGGCGCGGTATTGCGCCTGATCGGCCTTCTCCTGGAGAACGACTACTTCTTCCCGTGCTGCCTGGCGCATGCGATAGCCGAGGTAGATTCCGCCCAGGCCGAGAACCAGGCCAAGGACACCTCCGGCAAGGATCGCCACTCGGCCTGGAAGCCAGCGTTTCCCGAACTGCGGTTGCACGCGCGCGCTGCGCAGCCAGTTCTCGAGCGCCTCGGCGAGTTCCTTGCAGTTGGCAAAGCGATCCTCGGGGCGTCGCGCCATCGCCTTGAGGCAGATGGCTTCAAGTTCCGGCGGAATCTGAGTGTTGAGTGTGCGCGGGGCGGGCGGCGTGGAGTGAATCGCATGGTAGAGCACTACCTGCGGCGGCCCTTCGTGCGGGAGCTTACCAGTGAGCAGCTCGTAGAGAACCACACCGAGGCTGTACTGATCGCTCGTGCTGAGAGGGGCACCGCTCCGGCCCTCGGCCTGTTCAGGCGCCATGTACGCAGGAGTTCCCAGGATCGCCCCTTCGTGGGTCAGGTGCTGACTGGCCGCGTGAAGGCGAAACGCCAACCCGAAATCCATCAGGTGTGCCTCCCCGCGTTCATCCAGGATGATATTCGCCGGTTTGACATCCCGATGAACGATCCCCAACCGATGGGCGTACGCCAGAGCGTCGGCGACATCGCGCGCGATCTGCGCGCATTGCCGAAAATCAAGCCGTCCGGCGCTCAGGGTCTGCTCGAGCGTGCGCCCCTGAATGTACGCCGATGCGATAAAGTACTCGCCATTAACCTGTCCCGCCTCGTAAACCGGTACAATATGGGGATGGCGTAACTGGCCTGCAGCCCGCGCTTCACGGAGAAATCGTTCCACTGCCTGGGGATGCGCCAATGTTCCTGGTTGCGGAACCTTCAGAGCAATATCCCGATCGAGTTGCGGATCGCGCGCCTGATAGACTGTTCCAAAGAAACCAGCGCCCAGGCGGCGGATGAGTTGAAACCGGCCGAACTGGCGCGGCGTTTCGAGCGTTGGCCCGGGGGTCTGCACCGGGGTGTTCACCCGCGAATAGGCTTCCACGTGGGGCAGCGACGCCGTCACCAGACCCGAGAACGAGAGGCGCTGCTTGCAAAAGGGACAGTTGAACACCCGCCCTTCAAAATCGTCCGGGAGTAGGCATTCGCGACTGCATTCCGGGTTGGGGCATTGCACCTTGACGGGCATGTGAGGCCAGCCTCCTGAGTGCATCTTCGCCAAGAAGCAAGGCGAATGGATGGTTGTATTGTATGCGGAGGAACAGACTCGCCTCAAACACATTCCTGCCACCTTCAGGATCAGACAACGTGATCGAGACCTCGCGAACCGCAGGGATCGCAGCGCGGGGCTGGGAGAAGCCGCTGTTCTCGGTCCAGGTCAAGCCTGTCCAGGAGAACTTCGCGCACGAGGTGAAGCGGTATTCCAGGGCAGGGTGGAGCGCGAAAGGCGTGTAGACAGAGGGGCTCGCGCGGACTGATTCGAGCCCGCGCTGAGCACCCAATCCTGAGCGGAGCAAGGCGCCTCTGCACACGGATTCTCTCTTCGAGGAGAATCCTCTGTGTGGAATTCTCCTCGAAGAGGGAAACTCACTATCTCAACAGCGCGAAGGCGATTACCCGAGTTCCTGGCAGGCGAGATAGTACACCCGAGCAACCTTCTGTGTCTTTGCGTCAAGCAATACCTGTTTCAGGGTGGTCACCTGGGTGGCGATGGGGAACTGGTGGAACGCCACCGGATTCCCAACCTCAAAAAGGCCACAGGCATAGTATCCCTGAGGACTCACCCAGCCGTAGTAGTCCGAATCGTCGTGGGGCCCGCTAAGTCCATAGTTGATGACCGCCGTTGGCCACTTCTTCCCCTTGTGCTTTCGGGCATAGGCGGTCGACTCCTGATTGCCCGTGAGCATCTCCCAGAGGTCCCAGCCATCCGCCATGCTCAGGTTAACGCCTTGCTTGGTATAGGTGACAAGCTCGACACCCATGGGAATGGAAAAGTTATCGTAGGTTTGTCGTTTCGTGATGGCGAATTTGGAATTGGATCTGGTGTTGCTGTAACCGTGGCAAGAAATAATCCAGTTCGGCATGAGTTGGTGTCCTTGAGAGGAGGGTTTCTCCCTTCTGATCGAAAGTCACACGAGGTTGGAGAAGTTCCATCTAGCACAGGATTCACCCAAATCGATGAAAAGGACTCGGAGATTATCTCCAGATGATCCAGCGACCAGGAGAATGGTATGCGGGTTCATCACTCCGGGATCTTCGTCTCCTCCCCTCTGTAAGACCATGGTGCACCCTGGCGTACCAGAGCCGTTGTAATCTATCCCTGGCATCAGTCAACCTAAATCCAGACGGGGATGGGGAAAATGGCCCCACTCCCCACTCGATCCCTCGGTAGCTATCCTGACAATGACTCTCCACACAAGGTTCCTCCCACAGGAAGTCCATGGCGCGCTCTCCCGGTTCCTCTTCACTCAACAAACCCACCCCGCTTCCCAAGCGCGCCTTGCAAATGATCACGCTCATCCGGGTGCCCTGTCTTGTCCTCGGAGTGGTTGCTATAATCGCGGCCCTGGGATTTCCTCACCTGTCGTGGTTGATCGCCGAACTCGACCGCCTCTTTCTCGGGCTGGCGATGATTCTCTCAACATTGCCCCTGCTGGAATGGCTTGTTACCCCTTCCGGAACAGATCGCTTCCGCGGTCATCGGTTGCATGTCACCATCGTGGCCATCACGCTCCTGGGGTGGAGCGTCCTTGCTCTGGTGGTTCCGAATCGAATGTTGGCCCACGCTGTGCTCGTGGGTACTCGCACGGAAGCAATCCACCTGTGGTGGCGGTTGACAATCCTCGTCTGGGCTGGGCTGGGATTGGTCGGCCTTTTTCGGCGCATTAGTGTCGCTGGCTGGAGTCCCGCCACCATCCTCGTTCTGTCGTTCCTGGTCGTAGTCCTGGTTGGAACCTTGCTGCTCATGCTCCCCTTTGCCCGTCCGACCGCAGAGGGAGCCGACTTCTGGACGGCACTGTTCACCTCCACCAGTGCGGTCTGTGTCACCGGCTTGACAGTGACCGATACCGGCACTTACTGGTCGCGTGGGGGACAGATGGTCATTCTCGCGTTGATTCAGGTGGGGGGGCTGGGGATCATGACCTTTGGCGGCTTTTTCAGTATGTTGCTGGGTCGCGGGTTAATGGTTCACGAAACCGTCCTCCTTGGCGATCTCCTCGAACGAAAGGTGTTGACCGAGGTGCGCCGGCTGGTGGTGGCCATCCTCGTGCTCACCCTCGTCACAGAAGCAATTGGAGCGTTGATTCTGACTCGTCTGTGGTCCGATCTTCCGCTCGAAGATCGTGTGTTTTTCAGCGTGTTCCATGCGGTCAGTGCCTTTTGCAACGCCGGGTTCTCGCTCTTGCCCGCCAGTCTGGAAGGGTACGGGGCACGCTGGGAGGTGTGGGGCGGAGTCGCTGGGTTGATCATCATTGGCGGACTTGGTTTCACTGTGCTCTACAACCTCTTCGAGGTTGGGCTTTCCCAGTTGAAAAACTACTTTCACACCCGGAGCACACTTCGTCCGCACCATCACGCCACATTGAATGTCACTACCCGACTCGTGGTGGTCACCACGCTGATACTCCTGGTCGGGGGGACGGTGGGGATTTTCATACTCGAAGGTCCCGGCATGCTCCATGATAAATCCTTCGAGGAACAGCTGGCCGACGCCTGGTTTCAGTCGGTCACTACACGGACCGCTGGTTTCAATACCATCCCGATCGGAGAAATGCGCGAGGCGACCAAGTTCCTGATGGTTCTCTTGATGTTCATCGGCGCCTCGCCAGGATCCACCGGCGGAGGGGTTAAAACCGTCTCACTTGCTGTGATGATCCTGACCCTGCGTTCGGTCATTCGCAGTCGTCATCGCGTGGAGGTCTTTCGTCGAACCATCCCCGATACACTGGTTTATCGCGCATTGCTCATCATCGCCGTCGGGGCCACTCTGGTGGTGGGATTGACGCTCGTCACGGTGGCTATCGAGAATCAACCGGGCTACTTCCTCGATTACCTCTTCGAGGTCAGCAGCGCTCTGGCCACCGTGGGGCTCTCCACGGGGGTGACCGCCAGCTTGAGCACTGCTTCCCGCTGTGTCATCATCCTGGCAATGTTCATGGGACGCGTCGGTCCGCTTACCCTGCTTATCGCCCTGGCTCACCGGGCTGCCCCGGAGCGCTACCGCTACCCGGAAGAACGAGTGGTGCTCGGCTGAGCACTGGCATCGGTCGGATACCGAAAGGGAGATCATGCGCAAGATCGCGGTGCTGGGACTGGGACGATTCGGGATGCGGCTGGCGCGCGAACTGGGCGCCAGTGGGCTTGAGGTGATCGCTGCCGACCGCAACGGCCGCCTGGTGGATGAAATCAAGGATCACGTGACCGTTGCCGTTCAGATGGACATGACCGACGAGGAGGCGATGCGCGCCCAGAGCATTGGCGAGGTCGATGTCTGTGTGGTGGCGATCGGCGAAGGACTGGAATCCTCCCTCCTGACCACGTTGATCGCCAAAAAACTGGGCGCGCGTCAGGTGATCGCGCGTGCGCAAACGCAGTCGCAGGCTGATATTCTCGCGCGCATCGGCGCCGATCAGATCATTCAACCGGAGAACGACGCAGCGCGTGAACTGGCGCGCCGTCTCGTGAATCCGCAGCTTGAGGATTTTATTGAACTCGACGACGAACACGGCGTGGTGCAGTTGCGTGCGCCCCAGAGTTTTCGGGGCAAGACGCTGGCACAGCTCAAGCTGCGCTCGCGGTACCAGGTCAATGTGGTCGCCATCAAGCGCCAGGTCGAGTTCCGCCAGAATGGTAAGGAAACACGCGAACGGACCATCGCTGTCCCAGGCAGCGAGGAAATCATCCAGGATAACGATATCCTGGTGCTCGTTGGCCATCATGAGGCGTTGACCTCTCTCCCGCACGAATAGCAGCACGGAAAATCGCCTCTTCGCAGTAACATTGTCCCGATTCGACTCGACCTGCTGATAGCGAAGACGTCTTGCTCCCGCACGGCAGGAGGACCTATCCGTGACGGACTGGAACCAGTTGGTGCGCACCCACGGTTCGATGGTATTCGGGACCGCCTGGCGGATTCTTGGCCACAGTGCCGACGCCGAGGATGTCGCTCAGGAAGTCTTTCTCGAGGTCTTTCGTCTCTACCAGCAACGCCCTGTACAAACCTGGACCGGATTGCTGCGCCGGATGGCGGCCTGTCGCGCCCTCGACCGTCTGCGCCAGCGCCGGTACACACAACCTCTGGATGGCTTGCGCCTGTTGGCCAGTACCGATAGTCCTGAGGAACAGGCGATTGCCGACGAACTGGGGACACGACTGCGCCAGGCCCTGACGGAGTTAACCGAACGCGAAGCCAGTGTCTTCTGTCTTCGCTACTTTGAGCATCTTTCCTATCAACAGATCGCAGATATCTTGAATATTCGCTGTGGCAGTGTGGCGGTCGCCCTGCACAAAGCGCGGGCACGCCTCGAAGCCCTGCTGACCGGAATTCCCACAGGAGACCCGCAATGAGCGATGATCGCGAACCGCTGCCGGAGGCGACTCCTCCCTCCGATTTGTCTTCCCCTTTGCGCGAAGCCGTTCGCGCCATTGTCAACACTCCCCCACCCGTCGACGGAGAGTCGCGGACGCTGGAGCGTGCCAGCGCTCTCGCCCAGCGCAAGGGGAATCACCCGGTCCGACAGCGGATTCGTCGATTGGTCGCCGCCGGGGTGGCTGCCGCGGTGTTAGTTGGCCTCGCCTCCATCCCAGTGGTACTCAAGCAATCACCGTCACCCCACTCCGAGAACGAGGAGCGGATCGCCCGAACGAACAACCCCAATCCCGCTCTCGGCCTTGAATTTGAACGGAGGAAGCGCGATTCTGGCGGCGTTTCCAACACTCTCTCGGACTTCACCAAGAATCCTGACTCCACTGTGGTTGAGAATGAAACTCGCCTTCGGAATCCGCATTCCGGCACCGACGAGGCGGAAAAGGGTGAGAGCAGGAGGGAAGAGCAGAAGGCGAGTGAGAAGGAGGGGAATGGCCTGAACGATCTCAGGAATCCTCGTGGAGCAATTGATTCGCCTCCCCGTCCTGTCGTTCCCGACCCCTTACCCCGGAGCAAGGCCGAAGGGAGGGAGTCAGGCACCCGCTTATGGGCCGAGCACTCTGGGGAGGGACTCTATGAGAAGGACGAAAAGAAGAAGGCACTGGAGGACGGAGACAAGGGTAAGTCCTCCTCTAGTGGTCCACAAACCTGGAAGCGCGATCGGCAAAGCCCCACAGTTGCCCGCGTCTATGTGGGTGATGGCAATGCGCTGGAACTAATCAGTTTACAGGTGACGGTTACCATCGACGGTCCGCGAGCGCGCACCCTGGTGGATCACGTCTTCCGCAATCCGCACGACCGCCAGTTGGAAGGGACTTTCGAATATCCGCTCCCGACAGGCGCCAGCCCAAGCTACTACGCCATGTTCCTCGGTCAGTCACGCGAACAGGTGCCGGCTCGGTTTGGACGTCGTGGCGAAACGCCTCCTCTCCCCGCAGAGCAACTTCATGAACTCAGCCCCCAGCAGATTGTGCGCCACGTGAACAACGAGGATTGGGGACGGCTGCAGGAGGCACACCTGGTTAACAAGGAAAAGGCTCTGGAGACCTACGAGGACATCGTTCGCGGTCGTGTTGATCCGGCCTTGCTCGAATACGCCGGGGGGAACACGTTTAGTGGTCGAGTCTTTCCCATTCCGCGCAAGGGCTACAATCGCGTCCTGCTCGCTTATGAGGAACTCCTGCCGATGAGCGAGGGGAAGGCGATCTACCGCTTTGCGTTGCCGCGTGTGAAGCTAACCGAGATGCAGTTTTCGCTGCAGGCGCGCAAGCAGGACATGAAGGACTGGAGCGTCCGCCCTGACAATATCGAGAAAACAGAGGGGAAAAAGCGCCTGACCTATCGCCATACCTGGAAGAAGCAGGGACCCGGTGGCGAGGTGCTCTTTGCGTACACCCCGACTGATCCGCAGCTGCAGGTGATCTCTGGTCAGCAGGGGGAGAATGGGCTCCAGCACCTTTACACCCGCATTCGACCCCAGCTGAAGAGCGTACAGGCCAAACCCTTTGCACACCATGCCATCTTTCTGCTCGATACCTCACTCAGCGAACACCCCGAGCGCTTTGACGTCAACATGAAGTTGCTCCGTCGAATCCTGGAGAGCGACAAGGAGCTGACCCACTTCAACGTGCTCACCTTTAACGTTGGAGCCGCATGGGTCCAGCCCAGGGGGTGGATCGAGAACACTCCGCAAGGGCGCGAACAAACCTTCAAACAACTCGATGGACTCCTCCTCGAAGGCGCCACTGATCTGGAGTGTGCGCTGGACAAACTGGTCAAGCCCGGGTTTGTCATCAAGCCACGCACCCCGGTAAACGCCTTCGTTCTCACCGATGGGCAGATCACCTGGGGCGAGAGCGATATCAACACGCTGGTGACTCGCTTCGAGCAAAAATGCCCCTATCCCATTCGCTTCCATTGCTACCGCACGGGACTGGGTGCCGAGAACGAAGTGCTATTCACCGCTCTCACCCGACGCGGAGGGGCCGTTTTCCAGTGTTTGAGCGAGGCCGAGTTGAAGACCGTTGCCCGGGCGCATCGAGAGCAATGCTGGGAGATCAACGGTATCACGTTCCTCGATGGGCCCAGGGCTAGCGACATCCTGGTCGCGGGTCGCAAGGCCGCCGTCTATCCGGGGGGCGAGCTGATCCTGGCGGCACGCTGTGAACGCACGGGAAAGGCCCGCGTCAAGATCAGCGGAACCTACCTGGGCGAACCGCGAGAAGAAGTGTACACCCTGGAGGTCAATGGGGGGAGTGAACTGGCCGCCCGAGGCTGGGGCGAAGTCGCGGTTGCGGAGTTACTCGCTCTGCACGATCCGAAACTCGAGAGCCTGACGACCGCTTATTGCCAGGAGTACAACATTGGCAGTCGGGTGGCGTCGTTCCTGGTGCTGGAGAATGAGGCGGACTTCAAACGACTCAACCTTGAGCAGGAACGCGGCAAGACCGTGAGCGGGGATCTGGCCGCATTCCTCGCCGAGGCGTGGTCCAGCCTGGCCCAGGAGAGTTCACCGCGCGAGAGGTGGCGCCATTTGGTCTCGCGCGTCGAGCGACTCCTGGCTCAGCCCAAACAAAAGGATACGCCGATCAACAAATTGCTAACTCTCCTCGGCGATCAGGATCTGGAGCTTCCGAGTCGGTCGCTCCCTGGCAGCCTGCTTTCTCGGCAAGATGTCGAGGAGGATTATCTGAAGGGGCTCAACCAGAAACGTCCCGCGATCGATCTGTTCACCCGCGAGGCGCGACGACGACTGCACGAGGGAGATAGTTTTGGTGCCGTCCGAGCCCTGTCAAGCATCATTGAGGAGTATCCAGGGCGCAGTGACGCGCTTCGGCTGGTGGGTTATCGGTTACTGGACCTGGAGCAACCCGAGCAGGCGGTCCGACTCTTCGCCCAGGTGTTGACGCAACGACCGTTCGAGGCTCACAGCTACCGCGACCTGGCCCTTAGTTTGCAGAAGAGCGGTCACTTTGGCCTGGCAGCGCTCCAATATGAGATCATTCTCGCTGGGACCTGGCACAATCGCTTTGGCCCAGCGTTGAAAACGGTTGCGACTGAGGAATACAGCCAGATGTTGCGCGAAACGCTGGCACGCCACAAACTCGCGCCCGAGGTGAGCGCCTTCTTCAAGCAACGGGCGCGCGAACTCGATCCGAATCCCCAACCGAGCGATCTCCGTGTCACCATCTCCTGGAACACCGATGCCACCGATATTGATCTATGGGTCATCGAACCCGATGGGACCAAATGCTTCTACTCTCACCCGAGCACGAAAAACGGCGGGGAACTCTCCACCGATCAAACCCAGGGATATGGCCCTGAACGCTATCGCGTGCAAAAGGCGAGTTTGGGAGAATATCGCATCCTGGTGAATTACTTTGCTGCCAACAACAATCTGCTGTCCGGTGAAACGAATGTACAGATCGTGGTAACGCGTTACGCCGGTACCCCCCAGGAACAAGTGGAGCGTCATACCGTGGTGCTCAAGAAAACAGGGGAAACGGTCGAGGTCACTCGCGTTAAGTATTGATGCGAGCACTCCTTCCGTTGAATGATTTCGAGACGGGGCTGGGGAGATTCTTCCCCGGTCCCGTCTCTGTGTTCTTCCCGCGCCAACTTTTTCCCTTCTCACTCGTCTGGTAAGTTAGCCCAAAGCAAACAAGACAGAACTCAGTCAGGGGAGGGATTCATGTCTACCACCACGCGCGCTCGTTGGTATTATCCATGGGTACCGCTCGGCATGCTCACCGTGCTCGGTGCTCTGATCGGCGCTCTTGTATTCCTCGCTCCCAGCGGCAACCAGGTCAAGGCAGCCCCCATCTCCTCGGAGGCAGCCGCCTTTCAGACCACCGACAAACTCCTGATCACGGTCAATCTGAAGAATCCCCAGGGTAAACTCTTGCAAGGGACCCTTCGCGTGGAACTCCTCGATCCAGAGGGGAAGGAAGTCGCGAGCACGGAACGAAGCATCACCCAGCAAGAATCAACCGAGAGCCACCGCTTCGAGTTCGCGCAGCCGAAACTGGCTGCTGACCGGTTGAAGGTGCGCTGTCGCTTTGGTGATCACAACGCCGAGACCCCGCTCGCCAAGGTTCTGCTGATCAAGGCCCACGAAACCACCCTGAGCGCGGGACAGGAGCTGCATCCAGGCAGCATCGCCTCGCTCCGGTGTGAGGTCCATGGGGTCAAGTCGATGACGGAAAACATCCCCTTGCCTGACTCACGTATCGAGGTTCGTCTGCGTTCTGACGATGGCAAGCTCCTGCGCGAGCTCTACACTGGAAAGGCCGGCGCCGATGGCAAGGCGACCGTGCGTTTTCGCGTCCCGCCCGATCTCAAGACCGGCTCCTACAAACTGGAAGTAGCCACGACCTCCAATTTCGGGCACGAGCAACTGGCCAGAGAGATTCGCGTCAAGTCGCAGCCGAAAGTACTGCTCGTCACCGACAAACCGCTTTATCAGCCCGGTCAGGTGATCCACATCCGCGCTCTGTCGCTCGCAGCCTTCAATCTGACGCCGGCCCAGGGCAAGTTTCTGACCTTCGAGGTGGAGGACAGCAAGGGGAACAAGGTCTTCAAGAAGGAGCAGAAAACTTCGGACTACGGAATCTGTGCGGTCGATTTCCAGCTCGCCGATGAAGTGAACACCGGCGATTACCAGATTCGCGCCATCCTGGGCGAACACCAGGCGAGCAAGACCGTTACAGTCAAGCAATACGTGCTCCCCAAGTTCAAAACCACGATCACCACCGACAAGAAGTATTACCTCCCCAAAGAAATCATCAAAGCAGAGCTGCAAAGTGACTATCTGTTCGGGAAGCATGTCGCCAACAGCAAGGTGAAGGTGACGGCCAGTACGTTCGATGTGGCCTTCAAGGAGTTTCAAACCTGGGAGGGGAAGACCGACGAGAACGGCCACGTCAAGTTCGAGATTCCGCTTCCCGATTACTTCGTCGGCCAGCCCTTGGAGAAGGGCAACGCCCTGGTGCGGTTGGAGGCGAAACTGACCGACACGGCAGACCACAGCGAAACGATCAGCCGCACCTACCCTGTGAGCACGCAGGCGATCCGCGTGAGTCTGATCCCCGAGGCCGGCCGATTGATCCCCGGCGTGGAGAATCGCGTCTTCGTCGCAGCGATTTACCCCGATGGCAGCCCAGCTCGGTGCGATCTGAACCTCTGGTTCGCCTCCCGGCGCCAGGATAAACCGTTGGCCACCACGAAAACCAACGATGCGGGGTTGGCGGAGATCATGATCACTCCCAAACCCGAGCAGTTTCGGATCGGGGAGTGGGAGAACCGCAATGTCGAGATGGTAGGCGGTAAGACCGTCACGGTTGGGGGACAGAAAAGCCTCCTGGATCTGTACGTGGTCGCTACCGACAGCAAGGGCAACAAGGCCGAGGCGACCAGTGCCTTGAATAGTGAACCATTCGGGGAAAATGTCCTGCTTCGTCTGGACAGGGCGATCTACAAGGGTGGCGACACGATGAATGTCGAGGTCCGCTCCTCCGCGGGGTTGCCCAGCGTCTACGTCGATGTGATCCGAGATGGCCAGACGATGCTGACCACCTCGCTCGATGTCAAGCAGGGCAAGGCTACCCAGAAACTGGCGTTGCCCCCGGAGGTCTTTGGCACTCTGGAGGTACACGCGTATCAAATGCTGCTGAGCGGCGAGATCATTCGTGATAGCCGCATCGTTTATGCCCAACCCACCGAGGATCTGCGCATCAAGGTTGAGGCGGAGAAGGAATACCGCCCCGGCCAGGATGGAGTTATTCGCTTCCAGGTGACGGATCAGGCCGGGAAACCCACGCAGGCAGCGCTTGGAGTCCTGATCGTGGATGAAGCGGTCTACGCCTTGCAGGATATGCAACCTGGCCTGGAGAAAGTCTACTTCACCCTGCAGGAGGAACTCCTCAAACCGCGTGCCCAGGCTGTCTATCAGCCGCGCGAAACGATTGATACCCTCGTGCGCGAACCTGAATTGCCTGCCAGCCAACAACAGATCGCCCAGGTGTTGATGACGGCGGTGCAGCCCAAGATGCCAGCACTCTGGGAGGTCAACCCTGCGCTGGACCGTCGCCGCCAGATGGACCAGCAGTTGGCCCAGATCGCCATGACTCTCTGGAACCATGTCAACAGTGGCGATCATCCGTTTTTGGAGAAGGATAAAACCTCAGGGGAGTGGCAATTCAAAGCCGGACTCTTCGAGGAGGTTTTCAAGGCCGATCCGCAGAAGAAACTACTGAGTGATCCACTTGGTGGGCGTCTCTCCTCGGAGAGTCTCGCGCGCCTGGACAGGGAGTTCACTGCGAACCGGCTTGGTGCTGCTCTCACCACCTATCGGATGCAGCAGTTGGTCTGGCCGATCATCGCCTACACACAGCAACACCAGAAGGAGTTTTACAGCAACAACCAGTGGACCTTCCCCGAGGATGTAGTCGCCAAGGTTGTCAAGACTCAGGGCCTGTCTGCGC
>JAKOSN010000333.1 GCA_029777335.1 Planctomycetota bacterium | reverse complement strand
AGGGCGGAACGATGATTCGGGTCCCCTTCTGAACTTTCCTTGCGTATAGTGACAAAGGAACCTTTTTGGAGAGGAGCACGGGTCGTGCACGCGGAGTTGCTGGCGGTTGAAGGAGAGACACACTGGGTAGGCAACCTCCTTCTGCTGTCCACCGTCCCAGCGCTGGTGGCATTGAACGGGCTCTTCGTGGCAGCAGAATTTGCCCTGGTGGGTGTCCGGCGCACACGGGTTGAGGAGATGGTCAACCAGGGGGTGCACGGGGCGCAGGCAATCGCCGCCGCGATCGAGCACCTGGACCGTTCCATCGCTGCGACCCAGCTGGGGATCACCCTGGCCAGCATCGGGCTTGGGTTTGTCGGCGAACCTGCCTTTGCGCGCATACTCTTGCCACTCTTCGAGAGCCTTTCGCTCTCGTGGCAACACTTCAGTGCGCACGCCCTGGCGGTGGGAGTGGCCTTTTCGCTGATCACCTTCATGCACGTGGTCTTTGGCGAATTGATCCCCAAAACCGTCGCCCTGCAGATTCCCGATCAGGCGGCCTTGTGGATCGCCCGCCCCTTGTTGATCTTCGCCTGGATCACCCGCCCGATCATTCTGGCGATGAATGGAACAGGATCGCTCATCCTGCGCTGGTGTGGCTTCAACACCGAGAACAATGGCCACCTGGTGCATTCCGTCGAGGAATTGCTGCTGCTGATCGAGGACACCGAGGAGGCGGGATTCCTTGATGCCGACCAGGCGGAGTTTGTGGAGAACGTCTTCGAGCTGGCCGAGAAGCAGGTCCGTGACTGCATGGTCCCGCGTGACAAGATGAGCACGCTCGATCTGAACATGTCGCCCGAAGCGGTGCTGGAACGGGTGCGCCAGGGCGCCCACACCCGCTTGCCGGTTTATGAAGGAGACATGGATAACATCGTCGGCATTGTCAACACAAAGGATCTCTTTTATGTCTTCAGTTTGCAGGGCGTGGTGATCTTGCAAGACGCGCTCTATCCGCCGCTCTTTCTCAAACCCGACGAG
The DNA here is from genome assembly GCA_029777335.1 of Planctomycetota bacterium. GTDB lineage: Bacteria > Planctomycetota > Planctomycetia > Gemmatales > Gemmataceae > JAKOSN01. The sequence continues at coordinate 659 of JAKOSN010000333.1, read as the reverse complement.
AGCGTGGCCAATGCCATGCGTCTCTTTCGCAAGGCGCGTCGTCCCATGGCCCTGGTTCGCGAGGACGATGGCAAGATTCTGGGACTGATCACCCTGGAAGACATTCTGGAAGAGATCGTGGGCGACATTGAGGACGAACACGATCAACCGACGCAGAAGCTGACCCGCATCGTGCGTCGCCCGCCTGGATCACGCCCCGGGATGGTCGCGGTCGAGCCCCGCCCGGGCCCCGAAGCCGCCAAGAAGAAACCACCCCAGGCGGAACCCCGCTGAGCCGTGCATCTGCCGCCTAGCGCTGCAACCAGTTGGCCCAGTAGCGGCACTGCAGGAGCTGGAGATCCCCCGGTTGCTGATCGGCCTCGCGCTCCAGTTCCCGCGCCGTTTCTTCCCAGGCGGCCGCGGCGCGCTGGCGTGCCTGATGCACTGTCGGGAGCAGGGCAGGGCGTTGCGCTTCTGGGCTGTGCTGCATTTCCAGTAGAGAGAGTTCGTACAACGCCTGGAAGGCCTGAGCCCGGAGCAGGCGCACGGCGATCACCTCGTTGCCCAGGGAATACTGGCTCAGGTAGGTTCCCCACCAGCTGAGGACATCCTGCCAGTCGTCGTGCAATCGTTTCAGGTCCTCGGGGCGCGGGGGCTCAACCGATCGGGCCAGCCGCGCT
>JAKOSN010000332.1 GCA_029777335.1 Planctomycetota bacterium | reverse complement strand
ATCGAGAAGTGGGAACAGGGAATCCGGGAGCCGTCGTTGACGAGTGCTACCATCCTGGCCAGTCTCCTCGGCGTGGAACTTGGAGCACTCGTCAAGCCACCCCAGGCCGCACAGGAAGGCCAACCAGCACCGCGGACGACCACAGAGCCGAAGAAGGGGAAGCGGAGCACCAGGAGCAAGAAGAAGGGCCAGTAATCGGAAAGTGGGACATGTCCCACTTTGGAACACGGAAGGGGAAATGTTCAGTATGACACCCACGCAAACGCCCGAAGTGGGACATGACCCACTTTTGCATCTGCCCGTTGATGAGATCAAGCCCAGCCCGGAGAATGACTTGCTCTATGGGCCGATCAATCCTGCCGATCCATCCATCAAGGATCTGGCCAGGGACATTCATCAGCGGGGTATTCTCGAACCGTTGGTGCTCACTCCGGATCGGTTCATTCTGTCCGGGCATCGCCGTTATGCCGCCGCGCGACTGGCCGGGCTGAAGTCGATCCCCTGTCGCATCGACTGGCAGTGCTACCACGATGACCCGGGCTTTCTGGCCCGCCTGGCCGCCTACAACAAGCAGCGTGTCAAGGACCGGGAGACGCTGGCTCGCGAAGTGTTCGTGGACGCTGTCGATCCCGAGAAGGCTTATCAGGAGCTGAAAGCATACCGGCGCCAGCGTGCGGGTCCGACTGATAGTCTCTACACCATCAACCCGGGAGTGTTCACGGCACGCAAGGCGATCAGCGCTGCCAAGAGCCATCTGCTCAATGCGATCCTGAAGATCCTTGAGATGAACCGCGACTACTGGCCGCTCTCAGATCGCAAGGTGCACTACGGCTTGTGCTCCCTTCCCGTTCCGCCACTCCGGCACGCCAGTAAGCCCGACAGTACCTATCTCAACACCCTGGCCTGTTACAAGGACTGCTGCAATCTCCTGACCCGGGCGAGAGTCAGCGGCATTATCCCGATGGATGCTATCGATGACGCTACCCGAACCAGCACGGCCTGGAAGACGCACGCCCAGGTCGGAGACTTCGTACGCACCGAAACAGATCGCATGTTCAAGCAGTACTGCCGCGACCTGCTGCAATCGCAGCCCAGGCACATCGAGATCGTGGGCGAAAAACTCACCCTTGATAGCGTCCTTCGCAGGGTGAGTTTTCAATACACCGTGCCCTATTCCATCGGCCGCGGGTTCTCCAGTCTCCCCCTGCGACACAAGGTGGCATCGCGTTTTCAGGCCACTGGCAAGGATCGGTTGACAGTTCTCTTCCTGTCCGATGCGGACCCGGACGGAGAAGAGATCGCCGCATCGTTCATTCGCTCCCTGCGCGACGATTTCGACATCAAGAACGTGGAAGGCATCAAGGTTGCTCTGCGTCCCGATCAGGCGCAGCAGATGCAGTTGCCGACTGCACTCCAGGTGAAGGCGAAGAGTTCACGCACCCCGGGGTATGTCCGAAAATGGAAGACAACGGACGTATGGGAACTGGAAGCGCTGCCCTCGGATGTTCTCGAACGCATGCTCCGAGAGTCCATCGAAGCAGTGCTCGACCGCAAGGCATTCGCTGCCGAAGTGGAGCAAGAGAAGAAGGACGCAGCGCATCTCACCGAACTGAGACGCAAACACCTTTCCTTGCTCGGGGAGTTGTAAGCATCTCCAGCTCCTCCGCGATGGTGCGAACGTCGCCGTTCGCGGGGCGGTGTCTGTTCCTGGCCAGCTCTGCCAATGTGGGGTTGGTTGCTCTCGAAGTCTGGCCACTCCGCCCATACGGGTTGTGTCTAGTACATCTGGATGATATGGACACAACCCATATGTGTTGATAGACTCCCTCCGGGACACCGGAGGGACCATCATGGATCGGCCACTGGCGATAAGCTATATTCGCTTCTCCTCGGAAAAGCAACGGCACGGGCATTCTCTTGAACGACAAACCGAGGCCGCCCGCCTCTGGTGCGAGCGGAACAACGTTCAGCTCGACACATCTCGAACCTACCACGACCTGGGCAAATCCGCCTACCTCGGCGAGCACCGGAAGAACCCCGACCGCTACGCACTGGCAGCTCTCCTGCGCCTCGTGGATGAAGGGCGCATCCCCCGGGGTAGCTACCTCATTCTCGAATCCCTCGATCGGCTGACGAGAGAACACACCCGGGCCGGGCTCATGCTCTGCCTGGGGCTGATCGAGCGCGGCATCAGGCTGGTGCAGCTCTCCCCCACGGAGGTGGTGTACGACGAGTCTAGCGACAACATGTCTCTCATGATGATGGTAGTCGAGCTGGCCAGAGGGCACGGCGAGAGCAAGCGAAAGAGCGACCTGGTAGGGTCTGCCTGGAGACGCAAGAAGCAACACGCCCGGGAAGGGAAGGTCATGACCAGAAGACTGCCGGCGTGGGTGAAGGAAGAGAACGGAAAGCTCGTGCTCATTCCCGCAGCGGCCAGAGCGGTCAAGCGGATCTTTACCCTGGCCGGTTCCGGCTATGGCATCCCCTCCATCATCCGCAAGCTGGCCGACGAGGGTGTAGAACCCATCGGTGGACGGTCCGCCAAGTGGTCGCGTTCCTACGTCGCAATTATCCTGAAGGATCGGCGCGCCCTCGGCGAGTATCAGCCACGCAGCGGGAGAGGTGCCACCGCGCAGCCCGATGGCGAGGTGGTGCGCGACTACTTCCCGCCCGTGGTGAGCGAGGATGAATTCACCCGGGCCAGGATGGGAGCAAAGGAGCGCCGAGAGCGACGGGGCGACGGCCCACGCTCGGGGCGTGCTCCTGCCGGGGTGAATATCTTCGCGGGGCTGCTCAAGCACGCCCGGGATGGGGACAGCTACATCATGACGAAGCACCTGTCCAAAAGCCCGGGGAGGCCAACCAGGAGCGTCTCGGTCTTGGTCAATCGCCTGGCCGACGAAGGGGCGGGGAGATCATACAGCATCGGCTACAACGCCCTGGAAGGTGCCGTCCTTGAAGCGCTCACGGAGATTGACCCCCACGACATTCTGAACGGCGACCACAAGGCCGATGAAACCATCAACCTGGCCAATGAACTGGCCACGGTGGAGGGGAGACTAGCCGAGGTGGAAAAGGAGATGACGACGGGCGGGGAGATCGCCTCACTCGCTCGTGTGGCCCGCCGACTGGACGAGCAGCGCGCCGACCTGGTCCGTCGTCTCACCGAGGCCAGGGAACGCGCTGCCAACCCGCTGTCGGAATGCTGGGGAGAAGCACAGTCCCTCGCTCGTGTGCTCGCAACCTCGCCCGACCCGACGAACACACGGTTACGCATCCGTGGCGCACTGCGACGCATCGCGGACGCCATGCTAATCCTCGTGGTCCCCCGCCCTGGCTGTCGATTTGTGGCACTGCAAATCATCTTCGCTGGCGGGAGAGCGAGATCCTACTTGATGCTGCACAGGCCAGCGTCGGGGCGACGGACTGAATCCTGGTCGTTCCGCAGCTTCGCCGACGCGCTCGGCCCTGACTCCTTCGACCTGCGCGCTCCCGCCGACGTTGCCGAGCAGGCCGGCGTGCTCGCATCGCTGCCCCTGGAGTGATTGGGCATGGAACCCAGGAAGTTCCGCGCCTACCTGGAGGCGGAGATTGGCAAAAAGGCGGCCGATCTGGAGACAGTCAGTCCGGGGAGCCAGGGGGAGCGGACAGATAGGGATGAGACTTCCCCTCACGGTGAGGGGAAGTTGCAATCGCATGCCCAACAGGAGCGTCTTCGAGCCATCCTCCGCGCTCCCGAGTTGGTCCAAGATCTCTACAAGCAGGGACGCATCAGTCAGACCACGGCGGCAAAGCTGGGGGCAACGAGTGACCGGACCAGGTGGGGGAATATCCTCGCCTGCCGATCGCACTCCCTGGCCAGTCGCAGGAAGTGCGTGGTGTAGATCTCCTGTCGCTCCTTGGCCTGCTCAATCGCCTGCTCAAACACATCCCCAGGGATGCTCGCCAGCTTCTGCCAGCGGTGGGATTGCATCTTCTCGATGCCGAGATCCGGTAGTTTGGTAACATCGTGTGACCGATCTCCTTTTGGGCCTGGCGGGCACTTTGGCATCTCCGCCAGCATCTCGCCCATCTTGCGTTCGGCCCGGACCTTCAGTTGCTCCAGGGAAGTGGTAGCGTCACCAAGTCCATCGCAGCCCACCGTGGTCCAGGTTGGAAGGAATTGAATCCGACCTGGAGCTACTCCAAATGTTGAACGGTACAAAAAACCACCAATTTCTCTGCATGTGGTCTTGTTGTGAAGCCGTATAAGAGATACAGTTGATCCAATCAAATCGGTGACGTGGGTTT